>CAMATW010000020.1 GCA_945861305.1 Bordetella parapertussis
CGCACCCTCCCCCAAACAGTATGAATTCGCCCGCCTGAACCTCACCTACGTCATCACCAGCAAACGCAAGCTGGCACAACTGGTGAATGAAGGCAAAGTCAGCGGCTGGGACGACCCACGCATGCCCACCATAGTTGGCCTGCGCCGCCGTGGCTACACCCCAGTGAGCTTGCGCCTGTTTGCCGACCGCATTGGCGTGACCAAATCGGACAGCTGGATCGACTACAGCACCTTAGAGGGCTGCTTGCGCGAAGACTTGGAACTCAAAGCCCACCGCGCCATGGCGGTGCTGGACCCCCTCAAACTGGTGCTCACCAATTGGGACGAAGCGTTTGGCGCTGGCCATTTAGAGCCCTGCACCCTGCCCGCCTTGCCCCACCCGCTCGAAGGCCAGCCTGAACCCGCCGCGCGGCAGTTCACCATCGGCAAAGAGGTGTGGATTGAGCGTGACGACTTCGCCGAAGTGCCGCCCAAGGGCTACAAGCGTTTGAGTCCGACGCAAACCGCCCCCGATGGCGCGACCAGCGCGGGCGCGGTGGTGCGCCTCAAAGGTGGCTACGTCATTGAGTGCACCGGTTTTGCCAAGGATGCGCAAGGCGTGGTCACCGAAGTCCACGCTAAGGTGTTCCCTGAAACCAAAAGCGGCACGGCGGGGTCGGACAGCGTCAAAGCCAAGGGCGTGATCACCTGGGTGGGCGTGGCCGATGGCGTCAAAGCCGAGGTGCGTTTGTACGACCGCTTGTTCAGCGACCCGCAGCCTGATGCGGGCGGCAAAGATTTCTTGGCAGCCCTCAACCCCCACAGCTTGCAAGTGGTGCAGGCCTATGTCGAACCTTCGCTGCTGCAAGCTGCGCCAGACCAGAAATTTCAGTTTGAGCGGTTGGGGTATTTTGTGGCCGACCGGATGGATCATTCTTCTAAGCATTTGGTGTTCAACCGTGCGGTTGGACTGAAAGATAACTGGGGTAAGTGAAGACATGGAAACCCAACTCACTACCGCCCTGGACCAACTCCACCACGCTTTAGAGCAATTGCGTGATGGGTCTTTGATGACTCGAGACTTTTGTCATATGGCCAGGGCCCAAGAGGTGTTGCTGGGCGCTTTGCCTGAGCGCTACCAAACGGTTTGGCTGGGCCTGATTGACAGGATGGAGTCCAGCGCCTTGTTCACCGAAGAGAGTTGCTCTTTCAGCCAAACCGAGTTGATCGACAGCTTGTCCATCTGGTTGGACAAGGCCCGAACGACAACCACAACATAACTATGAGATCCCATGAACACCAACGAACTCTTTTCCCTGCAAGGCCGCGTCGCACTCGTGACTGGCGGCTCCCGCGGCATTGGCCGCATGATCGCCAAAGGCTTGCTGTGCCAAGGTGCAAAGGTCTACATCACGGCGCGTAAAGCAGCAGCTTGCGACGCCACAGCGCAGGAACTTTCCGCTTTTGGCACATGCATCTCCATCCCCTTGGATATCTCGCACAAAGAAGGTATTCAAGAACTGGTCAAGCACTTGAGCGAAAAAGAAAAACACTTGGATATTTTGGTCAACAACGCAGGCGCTGCGTGGGCAGCACCCTTCGATGAATTTCCTGAAAACGGTTGGGACAAAGTGGTGGACCTCAACATGAAAACCCCCTTCTTCCTCACCCAAGCCTTGGCACACATGTTGCGCCAAGCCGCCAAGAAGCACATTGCCAAGGTCATCAATATCGCCTCTATCGACGGCATCTCGGTCAATCCTTGGGAAACCTACTCTTATGCCGCCAGCAAAGCAGGTGTCATCCACCTGACCAAACGCATGTCTTTAGAAATGATCAAAGACGGTATTTGCGTCAACGCTATCGCACCTGGCGCATTTGCTTCCGAGATGAACCGCGAAGCGCGGGACCACGGGGACGCCACCGCGCAAACCATTCCGGCACGGCGTATCGGCAAAGACGAAGACATGGCCGCTGCAGCCATCTATTTGTCCAGCAACGCCAGCGACTATGTGGTGGGCCATACCTTGGTGGTAGATGGTGGTGTCACCTTGGCCAGAAGCTGAGGCGATAATCCCTTGCAAAGGAAACCCGATGTCAACTCTTCTCGACAAAATGCAATGGCGCTATGCCGCTAAAAAAATGGACGCCACCAAGGCTGTTTCACAAGACAAAGTCAATCGCATCATTGAAGCTGCTCGCTTGGCTCCAACCTCCAGCGGCTTGCAGCCCTTTGAAGTCATCGTTGTTACCAACAAAGATATCCGCGCACAAATTCAAGCTGTAGCGAACAACCAAGCGCAAGTCACTGAAGGTTCACACCTGCTGGTGTTTGCCGCATGGGACACCTACACCGCCGATCGAATCAACCACCACTTTGATTTAACCAACGCAGAGCGTGGCGGCACCAATGAAGGCTGGGAAAACTACCGCCAAATGCTGCTGAAGAGCTATCCCTCGCGGGACGCACAGGTGAATTTTGAACACGCGGCTCGTCAAGCCTACATTGGCTTGGGCGCATCGCTGATTGCGGCCGCGTTTGAAGAAGTTGACAGCACACCCATGGAGGGCTTTGTCCCTAAGTCAGTCGACGACATTTTGGGTCTGGGTGCCAAGGGCTTGCGCAGCGTTGCTCTGTTGCCATTGGGCTACCGTGCAAAAGGACAAGATTGGTTAGAGAACTTGAAAAAAATCCGGCGTCCTGTCAGCGAGTTTGTAACCGAAGTCAATTAAGGCTTACGCCTTTACATTTTCAATTCAGTCAAAAAACACAAAGGGGTAGGTCATGGCAAAAGGCGATCAAAAGAGCAACAAGATGTCTAAGAAACCCAAAAAGGACACCTCTCCCGCTAAACCCATTATTCCTGGTGACCGCCCTTCAGCGCCGGTTACCTTTGTGGCGCCCAGAGGCAAGCTGAAAAACAAATAAGCCCGCCCCTAGCCAAGGTGGGGCTTATTGAACAGGGCCTTTGATAGCCGCTGGCATGGGTAGAGGCATGACTTGAATGCCCTCCTCCAGCAAGGCGCTGGTTTCTTCGCGGGACACTTGCCCTCGTATGGCTCGCTCGGGCGTTTCGCCATAGTGCATTTTGCGAGCCTCTTCGGCAAATTCCCCGCCCACATCTTCGGTGTTTGAAAGTACATGCTGAACCATGTTCATCCATGCTTGTTGAGCTTCTAGGGGCATCAAAGCAGCCGAGGAAGAAGTCGTGGTGGTCACTGCATTGGAGCTTGGTTCTTCAGAGCGTGAGTTGTCCGAGAGCGATTGCGATGCCCCAGACAAATTCAGCCTTGGCGCACTCAACATTTTGGTGATTTGGTTGTCGCCGCAAAAAGGGCACTCCACCAATAAACGGGCATTTTGCGACTGAAAATCGTCCTCAGACCCAAACCAGCCCTCAAAGCTATGGTGGTGGTGACATTGGAGATCGAGGACTTTCATGACATCATTATGTCAAAGACTCAACTTCCAAGTGCTTGAACCACCGCATTGGCACACAAAGCCATCAGTCCACCGGGCAAAAGGCCTAAAACCAGAACCAAACCACCATTCAGGGCCAATACAAAACGCACATCGGCACCAGCTGACACGGTGGTTGCAGTCAAAGGTGGATCGAAATACATGACCTTGATGACCCGCAGATAGTAAAAAGCACCAATCAACGACATGGCCACCGCAAAAATAGCCAGCCCTAGCGCCGCAGTTTGAGCCGTAGCCACCAAGGCTTGAATGACCGACAACTTGGCGAAAAACCCGACCAGTGGCGGGACACCTGCCAGCGAGAACAAGCAAATGGCCATCACACCCGCAAACAGTGGGCTGCGTTGGTTCAGGCCTGCCAAGTCTGAAATTTCCTCGCTCTCGAACCCTTCACGGGCCAACAAGAGAATGACGCCAAACACACCCAGCGTCGTCAAGACATAGCTGATCATGTAGAACATGGCAGAGCTGTAAGCGTTGGCTGCAGAAAGCGTATTACCGTTCACCACACCCGACAACATGCCTATGAGCACAAATCCCATTTGCGCGATGGTTGAAAACGCCAACATGCGTTTTAGGTTGGTTTGCGCGATGGCAGACAAGTTACCAATCAGCAGAGTCACCACCGCCAGCACCATCAGCATTTGTTGCCAGTCAATGGCCAAGGGCAACAAGCCATCGACCAGCAAGCGCATCATGATGGCAAAAGCAGCCAACTTGGGAGCACCACCAATCATCAGCGTCACAGCAGTCGGTGCACCTTGGTAAACATCGGGCACCCACATGTGAAAAGGCGCAGCACCCAGCTTGAAAGCAATGCCGCACACCACAAAAACCACGCCCAACACCAGCACCTGATGTTTCACATGACCCGTCGCCACCGCCGTGAAGACTGAGCTGAGGTCTAGGCTGCCTGTTGCGCCATAGAGCATGGACAAGCCATACAGCAAGAAGCCACTGGCCAAAGCACCCAACACAAAATATTTCATGGCCGCTTCAGTTGCATTGCCGTCGTCGCGGCGCAAGGCCACCAAGGCATAGCTGGAAAGCGTGAGCAACTCCAGACCCAAGTAAATGACCAAAAAGTTGTTGCCAGAAATCATGACGAACATGCCCAGCAAAGCAAACAATGAGAGAACAAACCACTCACCGCCTTTGAGCATTTGCCTGTCAGCCACATAGGGTCGGCCATAAACCAGCGTCACCATCATGGCCAAGGTTGCAAAACATTTGAGCCAATTGCCCATAGCGTCCGACACCACCATATTGCCAAAACTGTACAGCGTGGTGCCACTGCTTGCATACAGCGCTTGGATGATGGCCACACTGGCCAAGGTCAGCATCGATAAGCCATAAGTCAAGTCTCGCCTAGGCGAGGTCACCCACAAGTCCGCCATGGCAATGACACTTGCCATGATGAGCAAAACAATTTCTGGGTAAACGGCCACCCAACTGAAGTTGTCAATCATGTGTTCATCCCTAGGTATAGAGCGAGGGGTTTCATAGTGGCAACTTACTCAAAGAAGCTTGTTGAATTAGCTGATCAACCGAAGCATTCATCACGTCGGTGAACGGCTTGGGGTAAAGACCCATGCCCATCACAGCAACAGCCAAAATGCTGAGCATCGCGAATTCACGGGCGTTGATGTCGGACAGTTGTCTGACATCCTCATTGACTACAGGGCCCAAATACACACGCTTGATCATCCACAAGGTATAGGCAGCGCCGAAGATGAGCGCCGAAGCGGCAGCCAAGCCAATCCAGAAATTGAATTGCACAGCAGCCAAGATCACCATCCACTCACCAACAAAACCTGCTGTACTCGGCAAGCCGCAATTGGCCATGGCAAACAACATGGAAAACGCCGCAAACTTGGGCATGGTGTTGACCACACCACCGTAGCTTGCGATTTCACGGGAATGCACCCTGTCGTACAAAACACCAATGCACAAAAACATGGCTGCAGACACAAAACCGTGCGCAATCATTTGCACAATGCCACCGCTGATTCCCAAGGGGCTGAACATGAAGAAGCCCAAAGTAACAAAGCCCATGTGTGCCACAGAAGAATAGGCCACCAGCTTTTTCATGTCTTGCTGAACAATGGCAACCAAGCCCACATAGACCACCGCTATGACGGACAAAGCGATGATCAACCAAGCCCATTCATGCGAAGCGTCTGGGGTGATGGGCAATGAAAAACGCAAGAAGCCATAAGCACCCAGCTTCAGCATGATGGCCGCTAAAACAGCCGATCCACCCGTAGGCGCTTCAACGTGAACGTCAGGCAACCATGTGTGCACCGGCCACATCGGAACCTTGACAGCAAAAGCTGCAAAAAAAGCAAAGAACAGCAGCGTCTGGGCTTTCGATGACAGTGGCAAGGCTTGCCAGACGGTTAAATCGAAACTGCCACCCGATTGAATGTAGAGGTAAATCAGGGCCACCAACATCAACAAGGAGCCCATCAAGGTGTAGAGGAAGAACTTGAAGGCGGCGTAAATTTTGTTAGGGCCTCCCCATATGCCAATGATGAGGTACATGGGAATCAGGGTGGCTTCGAAGAACACGTAAAACAACATGCCGTCGAGTGCACAAAAAACACCGGTCATGACGCCGCTCAGAACCAAGAACGCGCCCATGTATTGATGCACACGTTCTGTGATGACTTCCCATGCAGAGATGACCACCACCAAGGTGATGAAAGAAGTCAGCAAGACAAACCAAAGAGAGATACCGTCAACGCCTAAGTGGTAGGACATATTGAAGCGCAAAACCCAAGTCATGTTTTCAACAAACTGCATCGAGGCGCTGCTGTTGTCAAAATCGGTATACAAAGGAACGCACAGAAAAAAACTCAAGAGTGCTGAAAACAAGGCAGCCCAGCGCACCAAGCCTGCATGTTCATCCCGACCCAAGGCAAAAATCAGGACCCCCAACACAATGGGCGTCCAAATGGCCAGACTCAATATCCCCATGGGAGGTCTCTTTTAAAAGTGTGGATCTTCATATCAATCAGATCAGGGGTTTAACCAAACAAACCATGTGATGAGGCCAAACATGCCCAAAATCATCACCAAGGCATAGTGGTAAAGAAAACCTGTTTGCAGTTGGCGACTCAAGCGAGAAACAAAGGCCACCACTTTCCAAGAGCCGTTAACCAGCAAGCCGTCTATCAAACCTTGGTCGCCTTGCTTCCACAACACCGAGGCCAATGCGCGAGAACCACGGGCAAGCACCTTTTCATTGAAGTCGTCTAAATAGTATTTATTGACCAACAAAGTGTGCAGCGGCGCAAAGGTGCGAAGAATAGCTGCAGGCAGGGCAGGATTGACCATGTACATGTAATAAGACAGGGTTAAACCGCTCATCGCCATCAGCAAGGGCACTGAAGACAAGGAATGTAAGGCCATGGCCATGGCTCCATGAAACTCTTTCTGGAACTCACGCATGGCAGGGTGCAGATCGGCGTTGACGTAGATAGCACCCTTGAAGAAGTCACCAAACAGCATAGGCTCAATCGTGAAGTAACCAATCAACACAGAGGGGATGGCCAGCAACACCAAAGGCAGGGTGACCACCCAAGGCGACTCATGCGGGGAATGATGAGCGTGGTGACCATGGTGCGCCTCAGGGTTTTGGTCAAAGCGTTCTTTGCCGTGAAAGACCAAGAAATACATTCTGAACGAATAGAAGGCGGTAATGAACACACCCGCCAAAACTGCAACATAAGCCCAGCCTGAAGCGGGTAAGTTGCTGCGCGCAACAGCCTCAATGATGCTGTCCTTGGAATAAAAACCAGAGAAAAGCGGCGTACCAATCAGCGCCAAAGAGCCCAACAAAGAGGTAATCCATGTGATGGGCATGTATTTGCGTACACCGCCCATGTAGCGAATGTCTTGGTTATGGTGCATTCCCATGATGACCGAACCCGCCGCCAAAAACAGCAGGGCTTTGAAGAAAGCATGCGTCATCAGATGAAACACAGCCACAGAATAGGCAGAAGCGCCCAAGGCCACCGTCATATAACCCAGTTGTGACAAGGTGGAATAAGCCACCACCCGTTTGATGTCGTTTTGCACAATGCCCAAAAATCCCATGAACAAGGCGGTAATGGAACCCACCACCATGATGAGGTTCAAGGCGGTATCTGACAACTCGAATAAAGGTGACATGCGTGCCACCATGAAAATGCCCGCCGTCACCATGGTGGCCGCGTGAATCAAGGCTGAGATCGGCGTGGGTCCTTCCATCGAGTCTGGCAACCAGACATGCAAAGGGAACTGTGCAGACTTGCCCATGGCACCAATGAAAAGGCAAATACAAATGACTGTCACCAGCATCCAAGAAGTGCCTGGCAAGGTAAGTGCCCCTAAGTCAGTGGCTTTGGCAAACACTTCGGCGTAATTTAAAGTGCCAGCATACGCAGCAATCAAACCAATACCCAAGATGAAGCCAAAGTCTCCCACGCGGTTAACCAAAAATGCCTTCATATTGGCGAACACTGCACTGGGCTTATTGAACCAAAAACCAATCAACAAATAAGAAACCAAGCCCACCGCTTCCCAACCAAAAAAGAGCTGCAGCAAGTTGTTGCTCATCACCAGCATCAACATCGCAAATGTGAACAAGGAGATATAAGCGAAAAAGCGGTTGTAGCCCTCGTCTTCTTCCATATAGCCGATGGTGTAAATGTGCACCATCAGCGAAACAAAGGTGACCACGCACATCATCATGGCGGACAAGCCATCCACCAAGAAGCCCACTTCCATTTTCAAGCTACCAACGACCATCCAGGTGTAAATCGTTTCATTGAAGCTAGCGCCCTCTTGAACCACCTGCACCAATGTTTGTGCGGACAAAACAAAAGAAAGCAAGACACCCAAGATCGTCAGACCATGGCTTAGTTTGCGCCCCATCCATGCGCCACCCAAAGCCGTTCCAAAAATACCTGCAAGCATGGAACCAGCCAAAGGCGCTAGCGCGATGGTGAGCAAAGTAGAGGCTTGAAGCGTTGTGTTCATTGCTTATCCATCAGCCCTTAAGCGCATTCAGTTCATCGGCTTGCACGCTTGCACGATTGCGAAACAACAAGACCAAGATGGCCAAGCCAATGGCAGACTCCGCAGCAGCGACCGTGAGAATGAAAAACACAAAAATCTGACCGTGTATATCGCCAAGGTAATGCGAGAACGCAACGAAATTGATGTTGACTGCCAGCAGCATCAACTCAATGGCCATCAACAACACAATCAAGTTTTTACGGTTTAAGAAAATACCAATCACTGACAAGGAAAATAAAATAGCGCCTAAGGTGAGGTAGTGACCCAGTGTGACATTCATGGTGCTTTGCCCTCCTCAGGTTCAGTCGATAAGGGCTGTCGAAC
Organism: Bordetella parapertussis; assembly: GCA_945861305.1. Classification (GTDB taxonomy): domain Bacteria; phylum Pseudomonadota; class Gammaproteobacteria; order Burkholderiales; family Burkholderiaceae_C; genus Limnohabitans. The sequence continues at coordinate 8,849 of CAMATW010000020.1, forward strand.
GGGTGCCATCTTGACCAACTGCATTCGATCTGCAGCCTTGACCCTGACTTGGTCAGCAGGGTTTTGCGCTTTGCTGTCTTTGCGCTCACGCAGCGTCAAAGCAATGGCAGCCACAATGGCCACCAGCAAAATGACCGCTGCAATTTCTAAGGGGTATAAATACTCGGTGTACAAGACCACACCCAATTCTTTGGTGTTGGAATATTGCTGTCCCTCAGGCATCACAGCGATTGCAGGCGCCTGCGTCAGCCTGAAACCAGCTAAGACCACAGACGCCAACTCCAAGGCCAACACCGCGCCAATCGATGCGGCCAATGGAAAGTGGCTCCAAAAACCTTCACGCATGGCTTCAATATTGATGTCAAGCATCATCACCACAAACAAGAACAACACCATGACCGCGCCCACATAAACCAGAATCAGGGTGATAGACAAAAACTCGGCTTGTAACAGCATCCAAATGGCTGATGCCTGAAAAAAGCACAGCACCAAATACAAGGCGCTATGGACTGGGTTGCGAGACGTGATGACCTTGAAAGCCGCAAACAACATGACAGCCGAGAAGGTGTAAAAAAAGATGGAGGTAATGTCCATGGGAATTCAGGTGTCCTGTGGTCAGCGGTATTTGGCGTCAGCCGCTTTGCTTGCCGCAATTTGTGGCTCGTACCTGTCACCAACAGCGAGCAACATCTCTTTGGTGAAATACAAGTCGCCGCGCTTTTCTCCGTGGTACTCGAATATATGGGTTTCAACAATGGAGTCGACAGGGCAGCTTTCTTCGCAAAAGCCACAAAAAATGCATTTGGTTAAATCGATGTCGTAGCGAGATGTGCGTCTAGAACCATCTTCGCGAACATCCGATTCAATGGTGATGGCCATGGCAGGGCAAACCGCCTCACACAGCTTGCAAGCAATGCAACGCTCTTCACCGTTGTCATACCTTCGCAAAGCGTGCAGGCCTCTGAATCGCGGACTGAGGGGGGTTTTCTCTTCAGGAAACTGAACCGTGATCTTCTTCGCAAACATGTATTTGCCAGTGATGGCCATGCCTTTGAACATCTCCAACAGCAAGAAACTGGAGAAGAAGTCTTTCCAAGAAAAAGCTGCACGGTAGGTGCTTGACTCAAGCGTTGTCATTTGAGGCTCCGCTTCATGACCAAATATTCCATGGTGTTTGCATCCAAATACCAACGACTACCAACCACACTAAAGTGATGGGTATGAAAATTTTCCAGCCCAAGCGCATGATTTGGTCGTAACGAAAGCGTGGGAAGGTCGCTCTCACCCACAAGAACATCGTCACCACCACAAAGGTTTTCAAGCCTAACCATATCCAACCGGGAATCCAAGTCAACCATACACTGTCAATTGGAGGCAACCAACCGCCCAGAAACAGCAACACAGCAATGGTGGACACCAAAATCATATTGGCGTATTCGCCAAGGAAGAACAAGGCAAACGACATGCCGGAGTACTCAATCATGTGCCCCGCCACGATCTCGGATTCACCCTCGACCACATCGAATGGATGGCGGTTGGTCTCAGCCAAACTGGAAATAAAGTAGACCAAGAAAATTGGCAGCAGAGGCAACCAATTCCAAGACAAGAAAGTCAAACCCATGTCCGCAAACATGCCTTTGCCTTGACCCATCACGATGTCTGTCAGGTTCAAACTGCCCGACACCATCAGCACCACGACCAAGGCAAAGCCCATGGCGATTTCGTAGCTGACCATTTGGGCTGAGGCCCGCAATGCACCCAATAAAGCGTACTTGGAGTTGGAGGCCCAACCGGCAATGATGATGCCGTAAACCTCTAATGACGTGATGGCCATTAAAAACAGCAAGCCTGCATTGATATTGGCCAAGGCCACTTCAGGACCAAACGGCACCACCGCCCATGCTGCTAGCACAGGCATCATGGTCATCACAGGCCCCATGAAGAACAAACCTTTGCTGGCCTTTGTGGGTTGAATGATTTCTTTGGTAAACACCTTCAGTGCATCTGCAATCGGTTGCAAAAGCCCAAAGGGTCCCACCCGATTGGGCCCAAATCGAATTTGGGTAAAGCCAATGGCTTTTCGCTCCCAAAGCGTTAAATAAGCAACGCACAACAACAAAGGCATCACCACGCCCACAATCTTGAGCAATATCCAAATCACGGGCCAAGCCATGGTCTTCCACCAAGAGGCTTCCATCAGGGCAAACCCTGTCAGATAAAGCCATTCAGACATTGAAGGCTTCTTTCGATTGTGCATCTGCAGTTTGTTGCAGTGAGGGGGCGCGGCGCACCAAAGCATCCAACTGGTAAATACGCGCTGTTTCTGGAGCGTGGGCCATCACTGGCAACTCGGTCATGGCTTGGTCGCAAGCATTGCTCAAGCGCGAAGTCCAGTCTGGCAACAAAACATCCGCGCGGATTTGCTCGACAGTGTCGTAATCAAAACCGCTAACACCCAACATATTGGCCAATACGCGCAACACCTTCCAAGCTGGACGCGTTTCGCCCAAAGGACGAACCACGCCGTGAAAACTTTGCACCCTACCCTCTGTATTGATGAAAGTGCCTGCAGTCTCAGAGAATGGAGAAACAGGCAACAGCACATCGCTGATATCCATATTGGCTTTAAAGGGCGAAAGGGTAATCACCATGTCTTTGGTAGCCAAGGATTTCACCGCTTCATGCGCTTGGGCACAGTCGTCAGCGGGCTCGGTATTGAGCAAGACCATGGCTTTGACTTGCGAAGCATGCAACATGGCTTGTGCATGCAAACCACCACTCTGGGGCAAAGCACCAGCGACTTGTGCGCCCACAGTGTTGGCAGCCTCACCCAAAAAACCCAAAGTGGCAGCTGTGTTCTTGGCAAGCCAATTGGACAGCGTCAGCAAAGCAGAGCAATGTGCATGATGGGCAACCGCATTGCCCAACAAAATAGCTTTGCGTTCACCTGATAAGAGCGAAGAGGCAATGGCTATCGCAACGGGTGATTGCGCATTCCCTGGCAAAGGTGAAGCTTGGCCCGTTTGCTGCGCCACAACCGAAGCTACGTCTGCCATTGCTTGAAGCCAATCCGAGGCGGGCAAAATCTGCATCTGCGCCAAGGGCATAGCCCAATCTGGCGTTGTATCTGTCAAAGCATGTACTTGAGCACCATGCCGAGCAGCATGACGCAGACGCAGCGCCAACAAAGGCTGGTCTTTGCGAATATCACTGCCAATCACCCAAGCCCTTTGCAACTGAGAAAGAGATGCAACGCTGGTACCCAACCACCTGACATGACCGTCATGGTGAAAATCGGCTGCACGCAAACGCGAATCGATGTTGTCACTACCCAGACCACGCAGCAATTTAGCGCTCAGATACAACTCTTCCAAGGTGCTGTGGGGGCTGGCCAAACAGCCAATCGCAGCGGCGCCATGGTCGGCCTTGATGGCATTCAAACCGTTGGCGACATATTCCAAAGCCACTTGCCAATCAACGGTTTGCCACTCTCCGCCCTGCTTGATCAGGGGTTGCGTCAGGCGTTCAGGGCCATTGAGCGCTTCATAACTGTAGCGGTCGCGGTCGGCAATCCAGCACTCATTGACTTCTTCATTTTCAAATGGAACCACACGCAAAACCTGATGGTTTTTAACTTGCATGATCAGGTTGGCACCCGTGGCGTCGTGGGGACTGATGGATTTGCGTCGTCCTAACTCCCAAGTACGCGCTTGGTAGCGAAAAGGCTTGCTGGTGAGTGCTCCCACAGGGCAAATATCAATCATGTTCCCAGACAGTTCGGAGTCGACAGTTTCACCCACAAAGGCTTCAATCTCGGAGTGCTCGCCGCGGTGCGACATGCCCAACTCCATGCTGCCTGCAATTTCTTGACCAAACCGTACACAGCGTGTGCAATGGATACAGCGACTCATCTCTTCCATGCTGATGAGAGGGCCGACATCTTTGTGGAACACAACTCGCTTTTCTTCGTCGTAGCGGGAAGCACTACCCCCATAACCCACAGCCAAGTCTTGCAACTGACATTCGCCACCTTGATCGCAAATCGGGCAATCAAGCGGGTGGTTGATCAGCAAAAATTCCATGACCGACTTCTGCGCCTTGATGGCACGTTCAGACTTGGTATGGACAACCATGCCCTGCGTTACAGGCGTTGCACAAGCTGGCATGGGTTTGGGTGCTTTTTCGATATCGACCAAACACATACGGCAATTGGCCGCAATGCTGAGCTTCTTGTGATAACAAAAATGCGGAATGAAGGTGCCCGCTTGTTCGGCAGCTTGAATCACCACACTGCCTTCGGTGACTTGAACTGTCTTGCCGTCGATTTGAAGTTCAACCATGTTCTGTGCCGCGCTTATGTGTACGCAGAGACCATGCAGGTCTTGTCCGTGATGTGGTGTTCAAATTCTGGGCGGAAGTGCTTGAGCATGCCGCGCACAGGCATGGCCGCAGCATCTCCCAGCGCACAAATCGTTCTGCCCATGATGTTTTCGGCGACGCTGTCGAGCAAGTCCATGTCAGCGGCTTTGCCTTGACCGTTCTCTAAGCGATCAACAATGCGCCACAACCAACCTGTGCCTTCACGGCAGGGGGTACATTGCCCGCAAGACTCGTGCATATAAAAAGCAGACAAGCGCTGCAAACTCTTGACCATGCAGCGTGTGTCATCCATCACAATGACCGCACCAGAGCCGAGCATAGAGCCGGCCTTGGCAATCGCGTCATAGTCCATGGTGATGTCCATCATGATGGAAGCTGGCAAAACAGGTGCAGAAGAGCCGCCTGGAATCACAGCTTTGAGTTGTCGACCGCCACGCACACCACCCGCGAGTTCAAGCAGTTTTGCAAAAGAAGTGCCCATGGGGACTTCATAGTTACCGGGGTGCTCTACGTCGCCGCTGACTGAAAAAATCTTGGTCCCGCCGTTATTGGGTTTGCCGCAGGCCAAGTAGGCTGGACCACCATTGCGGATGATCCAAGGAACAGCAGCAAAAGTTTCGGTGTTGTTGATGGTGGTGGGTTTTCCATAAACACCAAAGCTGGCAGGGAAAGGTGGCTTGAAGCGAGGTTGGCCTTTTTTGCCTTCCAAGGACTCCAGCAAGGCGGTCTCTTCGCCGCAAATGTATGCGCCAAAACCGTGGGCTGCGTACAACTGAAAATTGAACGGGCTGCCCATGATCTTGTCGCCCAAATACCCTGCTGCACGAGCCTCTTGCAAGGCTTCTTCAAACCGGTCATAGGTTTGAAAAATTTCACCGTGGATGTAGTTGTAGCCAACCGAGATGCCCATGGCATAAGCTGCAATGGCCATGCCCTCAATAACGATATGTGGATTGAACTCTAGGATGTCCCTGTCTTTGCAAGTGCCGGGCTCGCCTTCGTCAGAATTACAGACAAGGTATTTTTGCCCTGGAAATTGACGCGGCATGAAGCTCCACTTCAAACCAGTAGGGAAACCAGCACCACCACGCCCACGCAAACCTGATTCCTTCATGGTGGCAATGACTTGGTCCTGGGTCATACCCTCAGCACCGTGCATACCCAGAATGGTACGCAAAGCTTGGTAACCACCACGCGCTTCGTAATCTTTGAGGCGCCAGTTTTTACCATCCAAGCCAGCATAAATTTGGGGTTGTACATGTCTGCCATGGAAACAGGATTGCACACCCGAGGACTGGAATTGGGCCAAAACTTGATCTAAGTTCATGACGGCTCCTTCGCCGCAGTACGCAAACCATCAATCATTTGATCAAGCTTGTCATCACTCATAAAACTGCACATGGACCGGTCATTGACCAGTAAAACGGGGGCATCAGCACAAGCGCCCATGCATTCCCCTGGCTGCAATGTGAACAAGCCATCGGTCGTGGTACCACCCACTTCGATTTGAAGCTTTTCACACAAGTAATGAATCGCTTTTTGACCGCCTCGCAACTGACACGGTAAATTGGTGCACACATTAATTTTGTAGCGTCCCACGGGCTTCAAATTGAACATGTTGTAGAAGGTACTGACCTCATGCACAGCCATCACGGGCATGCCCAAATACTGCGCCACAGCTTTTTCGCCTTCAGGACTGACATGGCCATAGACTTGTTGCACGATAGACAAACACGCAATCACAGCAGACTGTTTTTGGTCTGCGGGGTATTTGGCAAGCTCTTTATCGAAACGCGCCAGCACCTCTACAGAAAAAGTCTGGGCTTCAATGATGGGCATATGTCTGATGTTCATCGGTCAATCTCACCAAACACGATATCCAAGGTGCCAATGATGGCCACAGTATCCGAAATCATATGTCCCCGCGTCATTTCATCCATGGCTGATAGATGCGCAAACCCAGGCGCTCTGATTTTGAGACGGTAGGGTTTGTTGGCACCATCGCTGACCAAGTAAATACCAAACTCACCTTTGGGATGCTCTACCGCTGCATAAGCTTCGCCTTCGGGGACATGGAATCCTTCGGTAAAGAGTTTGAAATGGTGGATCAACTCCTCCATGCTGGACTTCATGTCTTCGCGGCTAGGAGGTGCTACTTTGTGGTTGTCAGTGATAACAGGGCCGGGGTTGCTACGCAGCCATTTCACACATTGCTGAATAATGTGGTTGGATTGGCGCAACTCCTCGACGCGAACCAAATACCGGTCGTAGCAGTCACCGGTTTTGCCAACAGGAATATCAAAATCCATTTGGTCATACACATCGTAGGGTTGGTGTTTACGTAAATCCCAGGCAACGCCCGAGCCGCGCAACATAGGGCCGGTGAAACCCAGATTTTTGGCTCGCTCAGGTGTGACCACACCAATGCCCACGGTACGCTGCTTCCAAATGCGGTTGTCGGTCAACAGGGTTTCGTACTCGTCAACGTATTTGGGAAAGCGTTTTGTAAAGTCTTCGATGAAATCAAGTAAAGAGCCTTGACGGTTTTCATTCAACTGCGCAATCGCTCTGGCATTTTTAATTTTGTTGGCTTGGTACTGCGGCATGGCGTCGGGCAAATCGCGGTACACACCACCAGGTCGGAAATAGGCGGCATGCATGCGGGCACCAGAAACCGCTTCATACATGTCAAACAGGTCTTCACGCTCTCGGAAGCAGTAAATCAAAATATTCATTGCCCCGCAATCGAAACCATGCGCACCCAACCACATCAAATGGTTCAGCATGCGGGTGATTTCAGAGAACATGACGCGTATGTATTGAGCGCGGATAGGCACGTCCAAACCCATCAGCCTTTCGATAGCCAAGCAATACGCATGCTCATTGCACATCATCGACACATAGTCGAGCCTGTCCATATAGGGCAAAGCTTGAATATAGGTTTTACTTTCAGCCAATTTTTCGGTTGCACGGTGAAGCAAACCAATGTGCGGGTCAGCACGCTGCACCACCTCGCCATCGAGTTCAAGCACCAAACGCAAAACACCATGGGCTGCGGGGTGCTGTGGCCCAAGGTTCAATGTGTAATTTTTAATATCAGCCATATTCGATCAGTGCAAACCGCCGTAGTTGTCTTCACGAACGATGCGAGGCGTGATCTCTCTGGGCTCTATGGTGACGGGTTGGTAAATCACACGCTTTTGCTCTGCGTCGTAACGCATTTCGACATGACCAGACGTTGGGAAGTCTTTGCGGAAAGGGTGTCCAATAAAACCGTAGTCAGTGAGGATGCGGCGTAAATCCAAATGCCCTTCAAACAAAATACCAAACAGATCGAAGGCTTCACGTTCGTACCAATTGGCGCAATTCCATAACTCAGTGAGCGAGGGCAAAATCGGCATGTTGTCGTCTGTCGCAAACACTCGCAAACGCAAACGCCAATTGTGTGTCAATGAGAGTAAATGACTGGTCACTGCATACCGAGGAGATTCTGTAAACGCCGAGGGGGCACTGTTTTTGTAGTCAGAGTAATCGACGCCGCACAAATCTATTAGTTGCTCAAAGGCCAAGTCGGCATGGTCCCGCAGGGTCTGGGCAATTTCGAAATAGTCTTTGGCCGCAACCGTCATGGTGATTTCACCCAAAGCAAGCTTTAACTCGGGCGAGTGATGGGCAAACACTTTGCGTAAAGTGTTTTCAAGCAGGGTGATTGAAACAGTCAAAGCCATGGGCTGCTATCCACGGGCAATGGTGTTTTCACGGCGAATCTTGTTTTGCAATTGCAAGATGCCGTATAGCAAAGCTTCAGCCGTGGGGGGGCAACCAGGCACATAGACATCAACGGGCACAATGCGGTCGCAACCCCTGACCACAGAATAGCTGTAGTGGTAATAGCCGCCGCCATTGGCACAAGAACCCATTGAAAGCACCCACCGCGGCTCGCTCATTTGGTCATAGACCTTACGCAATGCAGGCGCCATCTTGTTGCAAAGGGTGCCTGCAACAATCATCAAGTCGGATTGGCGAGGACTGGGACGAAACAACATGCCAAAACGATCGATGTCATAGCGGGCTGCACCTGCATGCATCATTTCAACGGCGCAACAAGCCAGACCAAAGGTCATGGGCCAAAGAGAGCCGGTCTTGGCCCAATTCACCACCGAGTCATAAGAGGTGGTGATGAACCCTTCAGAGAAAACACCTTCAAGTGACATAAGTTACTCCCAATCGAGGGCGCCCTTTTTCCATTCGTAGACAAAGCCTACGACAAGAATGGCCAGAAAAATCATCATCGCGACAAAACCCGTGGTTCCAATTTCTTTCAGCGATGCCGCCCACGGAAAAAGAAAAGCAATCTCTAAATCGAAAAGGATAAAAAGAATCGCCACCAAGTAGTAACGTACATCGAATTTGCTTCGAGCGTCGTCAAAGGCTTCAAATCCACATTCATAGGGGGAATTTTTGGCTGCATCAGGTCGTTGGGGGCCAAGAAAATAGCCAATGGCCTGCGGCGCAACGCCGACCAACAGGCCAACGAGGATGAATAACATGACAGGCAGATACTGCTCTAGACTCATTTCAATTTCAGGTTGAAGCTTTGGAAGCTAGATTGACAAAAATGTCTGACTCCAGCATGACAACAAGCTGGTGATGGTGCCGTCGGCGAGACTCGAACTCGCACAGCTTTCGCCACTACCCCCTCAAGATAGCGTGTCTACCAATTTCACCACGACGGCGTGACTGATTTTTAATCCGCCCCACCGCTCTCGCGACGGGCTCTAAAAGCAGATTATCTTAACCCGAAACAGGTCTTTTTCCCCGGTGACAGGTATGAATATCCATTGGAGAAAAAATCATTTCCCTGGAATTTGAGACGCAGGAGAACCGTTGGCTGCAGGCGCAGGCACAGAACTTGGGGCTGAGGGGGTGGGGACTGGGGACGGCGATACAGCACCAGGTACTTGATCAGCTGCTGTGGGGGGCGCAACAACTGGCTGGGCACGCTCTAACACGCTACCTTCGGAGGTGGGTGCGGTACGCAAATTACCAAAATACGCTTGCGCCAAAGTACACACAAAAAATACCGCAGCCAATACGGCTGTGGTGCGTGAAAGAAAATTGGCACCGCCGCTGGCGCCAAACAAACTGCCTGATGTGCCGCTGCCAAAAGCTGCACCCATGTCCGCGCCCTTGCCGTGTTGAACCAGTATCAAACCTATCATGCCAAGCGCAGACAAAATTTGAACAACCATTAACAAGTTCAGTAGTGTGCTCATCAAAACTCCAAATCAGTTACTGCGATGCTGCAGCCACAATCGATAAAAAATCTGCCGCTTTAAGGGAAGCGCCACCCACCAAACCGCCGTCAATATCCTGTTGAGACAACAAGCTTGCAGCGTTAGATGCATTCATACTGCCACCATACAAAATAGAAATCTTGCCAGCATGCTCAGAGGCAGCTGCCAATTGGTGCCTCAGCATGGCATGAACTTCTTGGGCTTGCTCAGGCGTGGCTGTTTTACCCGTGCCAATGGCCCACACCGGCTCGTAGGCCACCACAATTTCGCTGATGCAGTGTCCATTGGTATGAATCACAGCAGCCAACTGGCGCTTGACCACCTCAGCGGTTTGTCCAGCTTCGCGCTGGGCGAGTGTTTCACCCACACAAACGATGGGGGTGATGCCAGCAGACAAAGCACGTTGGGCCTTTAAGGCAACAACCTCGTCGGTTTCACCATGGTACTGACGGCGCTCAGAATGCCCTACCAGCGCATAGCGAACGCCAAAGTCCCGCAACATGGTGGCAGACACCTCACCGGTAAAGGCGCCGACATCAGACGAAGAAATATCCTGCGCACCCCAAAGCAAGGGGCTCGAAGTACACAGATGTTGCACCTGCGCCAAGTAAGGCGCAGGCACACAAACCGCGGCTTGGCAAGAACTTGAAACAAAGCCTGCATTGATGGCGGTCAATAGATCATGATTGGCAGCCAGGCTGCCATTCATTTTCCAATTGCCCACAATCAATTTACGCATCATGGCTTTACTCTTGGTGCGGTTGCTCGTCAGAGTGATGCTGCTGAGGCGATGCTTCAGGGCGGTCCAGTAAGGCTTTCATGGACAACTTGATGCGACCCTTTTCATCGGTTTCTAGCACTTTGACACGCACGATTTGACCTTCAGCCAAAACGTCAGTGACCTTGGCAATGCGCTCGTGACTGATTTGGCTGATGTGCAGCAAACCATCTTTACCTGGCAACAAATTCACCAAAGCACCGAAGTCCAAAATCTTGGTGATGGGACCTTCGTAAACCTTGCCAATTTCCACTTCTGCGGTGATTTCGCTGATGCGACGCTTGGCTTCTTCGGCTTTTGCGCCATCGGTGGCAGCAATGGTGATGGTGCCGTCTTCCTCGATATTGATTTGGCAACCGGTTTCTTCGGTCAGCGCACGAATGACAGAGCCACCTTTACCGATCACGTCACGGATTTTTTCCGGATTGATCTTCATGGTGTAAAGCTTGGGTGCAAAGTTACTGACTTCGGTTTTGGCTTCGCCCATAGCTTCTTGCATTTTGCCCAAAATGTGCATACGCGCTTCTTTCGCTTGGGCCAAAGCTACTTGCATGATCTCTTGGGTGATGCCCTGGATTTTGATGTCCATTTGCAAAGCAGTGATACCGTTGGTGGTGCCAGCCACTTTGAAGTCCATGTCGCCCAAATGATCTTCGTCACCCAAAATGTCGGTCAACACGGCAAAGCGGTTGCCATCTTTGATCAGGCCCATGGCAATACCAGCCACATGCGCTTTCATGGGAACACCCGCGTCCATCATGGACAAACAGCCGCCGCAGACTGACGCCATGGAAGAAGAGCCGTTGGATTCGGTGATTTCAGACACCACACGCAAGGTGTAGGGAAATTCTTCTTTGGTGGGCAAACAAGCTGCCAAAGCACGCTTGGCCAAACGGCCGTGGCCTACTTCGCGGCGCTTGGTGGAACCCATGCGACCGACTTCGCCGGTAGCAAAGGGAGGCATGTTGTAGTGGAACATGAAGCGGTCTTCAAACTCACCAGCCAGTGCGTCGATGCGTTGGGCATCGCGTTCTGTCCCCAAGGTGGTGATGACCAAGGCCTGTGTTTCGCCACGGGTGAACAAGGCTGAACCATGGGTACGGGGCAAGACACTGTTGCGGATTTCAATGGGGCGCACAGTGCGGGTGTCGCGTCCATCAATGCGAGGTTCACCAGCCAAAATTTGGCTGCGAACAATGCGTGCTTCGATATCGAACAACATGTTTTCCACTTTGACGCTGTCGAACTCGACACCATCCGCTTTCAAGCCAGCCATGACCGCGGCATAAGCCTCGCGGCATGCTTGGGTGCGGCTTTGCTTGTTGCGGATTTGATAGGCCGCAGTGAGCTTGTCGTCGGCCAAAGCAGCAACCTTGGCAATCAGGGGTTCGTCCTTGGAGGCTGCAGTCCATTCCCATACGGGTTTGCCTGCTTCACGCACAAGTTCATGTATGGCGTTGATAGCTACACGGCTTTGCTCATGACCAAACACGACTGCGCCCAGCATGATTTCTTCTGACAACTGAAGCGCTTCAGACTCGACCATTAGCACAGCGGCTTCGGTGCCAGCTACCACCAAATCCATGACGCTGTCTTTGCGCTGGGTTTGTCCAGGGTTCAATACGTATTCGCCATTGATGTATCCCACACGGGCCGCGCCCATGGGACCGTTGAAAGGGATACCAGAAATGGCCAAGGCGGCCGAGGTGCCAATCATGGCGGCGATGTCAGCGTCTACCTCGGGGTTCAAAGAAACGGTGTGTATGACCACATGCACTTCGTTGTAAAAACCTTCGGGGAACAGAGGACGGATGGGACGGTCAATCAGACGACTGGTGAGTGTTTCAAGTTCGCTAGGCTTGGCTTCGCGCTTGAAGAAACTGCCAGGTATTTTGCCGGCGGCGTAAGTTTTCTCGATGTAGTCAACGGTCAGAGGAAAGAAATCCTGACCCGCTTTGGCACTTTTGGAAGCGACGACAGTAGCGAGTACGACGGTATCGTCAATAGTGACCAACACCGCTCCGTTGGCTTGGCGAGCAATTTCACCGGTTTCCATGGTGACCGTGTGCTGGCCCCACTGGAAAGTTTTGCTTACTTTGTTGAATAAGGACATCTGTGTTTCCTGAAATTAGGCGGGAAGTGAAGGCCACTTCACCAAAGCCCAAAAACACCTATCAGACTACGATGCCATTCCAGAAAAATCGGTTCTTTTGGAATGACACAGCTTCGATCTGCTTCAGAGTTTTTGTAAAGTTTTTCAATACTGCCAAGCCCTGAGCGTGAGAGTCCAAGACCTGGCTGAGATGAAAAATTACTTGCGCAAACCCAGTTTGGCGATGAGCGATGTGTAGCGCTCGGCGTCTTTGGATTTGAGGTAGTCGAGCAATTTGCGACGACGGCTGACCATGCGCAACAAGCCACGACGGCCATGATGGTCTTTGGCGTGAGTTTTGAAGTGAGGGGTCAGTTCATTGATGCGTGCAGTCAAAATGGCGACTTGCACTTCGGGACTGCCAGTATCGTTGGCGGAACGTGCATTGGCCTTTACGACCTCTGCTTTATTGAGAGTTGTCATGGTGTTTTCCAAAAAATTTGACATGCGCCAACAGCCGGAAATGCCAGATGGCGTGAACTTAGTACCCCTAAAGGCTTAAGCCTGAAGATTATAGCTTGGATAACCAGCTATCTAGCCGCTCAGCCCCTAAGCGCAATCTGTCAAGTTCTTTGGAAGCAAAACACCAGCGAAGCCAACCTTGCGCCTCTGAGGCAAAAGCGCTTCCAGGGGCCAAGCCCAGGCCCGCCTCTTGCACCAAACGTTTGGCAATTTGTAAGTCGTCCATACCTTCAGGTAAACGCAAAAACAGGTACATGCCACCATCTGGTAAGGCAAATTCGAGTTGGTTAACACCAGCTAAAGCATCTGCCAAGGTGTCTCGACAAAGGCGCAAGTGGGAAACAACGCGGGGGGTAACTTCCTCTGCCCGCTTTAAAGCCACCAAGCCTGCACGTTGAACAAACACTGAAGCGCAAGAGGTGTTGAATTCAATCAATTTGCCCATGTGCTGCGTCATCTCTGGCGGCATGATCAACCACCCCAAACGCCAGCCTGTCATCAAAAAACTTTTGGAAAAACTGTGTACCACCACCAGTCTGTCGTCCGTTTGTGAAATATCCAAAAAACTGGGTGCACACTGGTTTTGGCTGTCCAAGAAATAAAGACTCTCGTAAACCTCATCCGCCAAAATCCAAGTTCCTGTTCTTCGGCATTTCTCCAAAATAGCTTGCTGTTCTTGTCGATTCAAGGTCCAACCCGTCGGGTTGTTGGGGGAGTTGAGGACCAGTAAGCGCGTATCCGCTGTAATGCTGTTCAGTAGTTTTTCAAGTGGTAACTCCCACCTACCCTTGGTGGGCTCAAGACTCAAGGTTCTCAATTGGGCACCCAAAATCTGCGGTTGAGCCGTCAAATTGGGCCAAACAGGCGTGATCACCAAGACCTCATCTCCCGCATCAACCAAAGCCTGCATGGCCAACATCAAGGCATTGACACCGCCAGAGGTCACCGCAATGCGGTGACTGCCAATATCAACACCGTGACGCTTAACCATCTCTGCAGAGATCGATTCACGTAACTCAGGAAGCCCTAAATTATGGGCGTAAAACGTCTCACCTGCTTGCAAAGAATCGATGGCGGCTTGGCGAATAAAGTCAGGCGTGACTTCGTCGCTTTCACCAAACCAAAACGCCAAAACATCGCTTCTGCCGAGGCCTGCATTGGCGAGCTCTCGGATTTTGGAGGCTTGAAGTTGCTGAATAGCTTGTCGCATGGATGGGTTAATTCGAAAAAGATCTATATCTGTGCCAGTGGCCAACGCGGCAGAACATCAAAAGCATAGGAGGTGTGTGCTTGCTCAATGCCTTGTTGCAAACGCATGCCAGCGGCCATGGCGATCATCGCGCCGTTGTCTGTACACCACTCTGCATCAGGGTAATGCACAGTTGCGCCCATACGCTGCACCGAGGTGGTCAGCTGCGCTCGCAAAACTCGATTTGCACCCACACCACCGGCGACCACCAAACGCTTGATGCCCGTTTGAGTCAATGCACGTAAAGATTTTTTGACCAGCACATCCACAATAGCGGCCTGCGTGGAGGCTGCGATATCGGCGCGGTGCTGAAGTAATTGATCACCGGACTTTTTGCATTGGGTCAGCACCGCAGTCTTGAGACCTGCAAAAGAAAAATCCAAATTCTGTTGATGCAGCAAGGGGCGTGGAAAAGCATACGCATCTGCGCTACCTTGGCTCGCCAAAGCGGCCAAAGCAGGGCCACCCGGATAACCCAAGCCAAGCAATTTCGCCGATTTGTCAAATGCTTCTCCAGCGGCGTCATCGATGGTTTCACCCAATAATTCGTATTGACCAAGTGCCTTTACCCACATCAGTTGCGTGTGTCCTCCCGACACCAACAAAGCCACAAAAGGAAACTGAGGCGGGTCATCGCTAAGAAATGGAGATAACAAATGACCCTCTAAATGATGGATTCCCATCACAGGCCTGCCCAAGCTGGCAGCCAAAGCACAGGCTGAGGCTGCGCCTACCAACAAAGCACCCGCAAGGCCTGGACCGCGGGTATAGGCAACCACATCAATATCTGACAAAACTTGCTGGGCTGAAGCCATCACCTGCTCCACCAATGGAACCAGGCGGCGGATATGGTCTCGGCTTGCTAACTCAGGCACCACCCCGCCATAGGCCTCATGCATCGCTGCTTGGGTATGCAAATGCTGCGCCAGCAGTTGCGGCCAAGCTGTCCCTTCACCGGTGCGGACCAAGGCCACCCCAGTTTCATCGCAAGATGATTCAATGCCCAATATCAACATGGCGCAGAGTTTAGCCCTGCTTGATTTAATACATAACTGCAAGTCATTTAACTTATCAGACAATATCAGCCATGAGCATTGCGCATTTCATTCGGGAAATCGGACGTGGCAAGCAAGGGGCAAGAGATTTGTCTCGTGAGCAGGCTTGTGAAGTCATGACACAAGTGTTACTGGGCTCTGTTGACCCTTTGGCCTTAGGTGCTTTTTGTATTGCCATGCGCATCAAAGGCGAAACCCCTGAAGAAATGCTGGGCTTTCTTGATGCTGTTCATGCGCAACTTCGAGTATTTACCAATGCCGAGCTTCAACCGGTTGTTGTCTTGCCAAGTTACAACGGCTCAAGAAGGCTGCCTTTGCTCACGCCTTTGCTGGCAAAGTTATTGGCCCATAAGGGGCATGCGGTGCTGATTCATGGCACTCACACTGAGGACACACGTGTATCCACACAGGAGGTCTTATCCGCTTTGGGGATTGAACCCACGACAACGACCCAAGCCATTGCCAAAGGCGAAGTGGTATTTGCACCAACACGGTTGTTGTGCCAAGGTATTTGGTCACTTTTGCAAGTTCGGCGTCAAACGGGTTTGCGCAATTCAGCACACAGTCTGGTGAAGTTGATGAACCCTGTCATAGGTACTAGCATTCAAGTAGCCAGCTACACCCATCCGGAATACGCTTTGTCCATGCAAGCAACCCTTGAAGGTTTGAAAGCCAATGCCATGCTGCTGCGCGGCACTGAGGGAGAGCCTGTGGCTGACCCTCGAAAAACGCCCAGTATGCGTTGCTTTATCAAGGGGCAGGCTCTTTCGCAACTCGATATTGCACCTCACACTGCGCATGAAACCGTCAACATGCCCATGGGCATGAATGCAATGCAAACAGCTGAATTCATTGATGCCATGATTCAAGGACACAAGCCTGTTCCACCGCCTATACAAGCGCAAGCAGAACTCATTTCTCGTTTGTCCTTGGCTTGTATGGACAAAAGTGTTAGAAACGACACACCATGAGAAAAGCATCCCCTTCTATATTTGTGACGCTGGTTGGCGCAGGGCCTGGCGACCCCGACCTCTTGACGCTCAAAGCGGTCAAAGCGCTTCAACAAGCAACCGTCATTTTGGTAGATGACTTGGTTCACCCCGATGTTTTGCAACATGCTCGCCCTCAAGCACGTGTCGTTCACGTAGGCAAGCGTGGCGGTTGTCAATCAACACCGCAAGCATTCATTGATAAATTGATGGTTCAAGAAGCATTGGCTGGCGAAACCGTGGTCAGACTCAAAGGAGGAGACCCCTTGCTATTTGGTCGGGCTGGAGAGGAAATTGCTTATCTTCAGTCGCATGGTGTGGGTATCAAAGTAATCAACGGCGTGACCGCTGGGCTTGCAGCCGTCAACAGCCTAGGGATATCTTTAACGCATCGGAAGTTTGCACATGGTGTAGTCATGGTGACTGGGCACTCACCCTCAAGTCATTCCCACACACCTCCTGTGAACTGGGAACTTCTAGGTCACACCGCGCATACTTGCCGATTAACACTGGTCATTTACATGGGCATGACCAGTTCGCAAGAGCTACAAACAGCCTTGTTAAAGTCCATGCCTCACGATACACCCATTGCAGTGGTACAAAACGCCAGTGCGCAAAATCAATACAGTGTGATTGGTCAACTTCACGCTTTGCATACTTTGATTAACGAAGCGGAAATGACAAGTCCAGCCATCATTTTGATTGGCGATGTGCTCAATACACTTTCAAGTTTGCGTCATGAAGCGTCAAATCCAGATAAAGCTTATGCCATTGCCCTTCCAGGCGCTTGATGGGCAGAGGATAATCAAGACTTTAGACACTGGACATCGACATGGAAGCAGAACGCATCAACACTATTGGTAACTTGCTTAACGATTTGCAAGCGCGAACACTTGATCTTCGGGGGTATCTTTGACTTCGATGCCAAATCTGAACGACTGAGAACGGTCAACGCTTCCCTTGAAGACCCAAACGTTTGGAACGACCCCAAAAAAGCACAAGAACTGGGCAAAGAGAAAAAGTCTCTTGACGATATTGTGCTGTCCATTGGCCGCTTAGGCCAAGAAATTGATGACAACACTGAGTTGTTTGACATGAGCAAGTCTGACAACGATGAGTCAGGCCTTCTGACCATAGAGGAAGACACACAGCGTATCTTGGCTGAGGTGGAAAAACTAGAATTTCGGCGTATGTTCAATAACCCCGCCGATCCGCTCAATGCATTTCTAGACATACAAGCAGGCGCTGGCGGTACTGAGGCTTGCGATTGGGCCAGCATGCTGTTGCGCCAGTATTTGAAATATGCAGAACGTAAAGGATTCAAGGCGACATTGGAAGACGAATCGCCAGGGGACGTCGCGGGTATCAAAGGTGCCACCCTGAAGATTGAAGGCGAATACGCCTTTGGTTTGTTGCGAACAGAAACAGGTGTGCATCGCTTGGTTCGCAAATCTCCTTTCGACTCAGCAGGTGGACGTCACACGAGTTTTGCCAGCGTATTTGTCTACCCTGAAGTGGACGATTCAATTGAAATAGATATCAATCCCGCCGATGTGCGAACCGATACCTTTCGTGCCAGTGGCGCAGGTGGGCAGCACATCAATAAAACCGATTCTGCAGTTCGCTTAACCCATATTCCTACCGGCATCGTCGTTCAATGCCAAGATGGAAGAAGCCAACACAGCAACCGCGATGTGGCTTGGAAGCGTTTACGTTCCCGTCTTTATGACTTTGAAATGCGCAAACGCATGGAAGCCCAACAAAAACTTGAAGACACGAAAACCGATGTCGGCTGGGGCCACCAAATCCGAAGCTATGTGCTTGACCAAAGCCGCATCAAAGATTTACGCACCAATGTTGAAATCAGCAATACCCAGAAAGTGCTTGATGGCGACTTAGACGCCTTTATTGAAGCCTCTCTCAAACAAGGTGTTTGAGGTGTCACTGCGAACTTTGCTGTCACTGCGAGCGCAGCGAAGCAGCCCCCATATGAATCAGGAGAAATGCAATGCGTGAAGGACAATCCCTCGTAACCCGCCGCGAGGATTACCAAGTACCTGGCTTTTGGGTAGATACCGTTGACTTGGTGTTTGATCTTGACCCGACAAAAACACGGGTCCTCAACACCATGACGCTGCGCCGAAACTCGCAAGCTTCCAGCCAAGCTTTGCGTTTGGACGGTGAGGACCTCAACCTCTCTCGCGTCTTGCTCAATGGCCAAGGCACCAGTTTCAAAATTGAAAATGATCAACTGGTGCTGGAAAACCTGCCAGAAGGAGATGAACCCTTCAAATTAGAGGTATTCACAACCTGCAACCCCACAAAAAACACGCAACTCTCAGGTCTGTATCTGAGTCAAAACTCCTTGTTCACCCAGTGTGAGGCACAAGGGTTCCGACGCATTACCTACTTTCTAGATCGCCCTGATGTGATGGCCAGTTTCAGCGTGACATTGCGTGCGGACCCCACATTGTTTCCCGTGCTCTTGTCCAATGGCAACCTAATGGAGCAAGGCACCTTAGATGACGGCAGACATTTTGCCCGCTGGGTAGACCCCCACAAAAAACCCAGCTATTTGTTTGCCTTGGTTGCAGGTCAATTGGTTTGCCGTGAGCAACGCATCATTGCTCGCAGCGGGAAAGAGCATTTGTTGCAAATTTATGTGCGATCTGGCGATTTGGACAAAACCGAACACGCCATGAATTCACTCATGGCCAGTGTGGCGTGGGATGAGCACCGCTTTGGCTTGAGTCTGGACCTTGACCGTTTCATGATCGTCGCCACATCTGACTTCAACATGGGCGCGATGGAAAACAAAGGCCTGAATATCTTCAACACCAAGTACGTTCTTGCCAACCAAGCCACAGCAACAGACCAAGACTTTTCAAATATTGAAAGCGTGATTGGTCACGAATATTTTCACAATTGGAGTGGTAACCGAGTCACTTGCCGTGACTGGTTCCAGCTTTCCCTTAAAGAAGGTCTGACAGTGTTCAGGGACCAAGAGTTCAGTCAAGATTTGGCAGCCAGTGCATCTGCACGCGCCGTCAAACGCATCGAAGATGTCAGGTTGCTGCGAACGGTTCAATTTGCCGAGGATGCTGGCCCGATGGCACACCCTGTGCGGCCAGACACCTACATGGAGATCAATAATTTCTACACAGTCACCATCTACGAAAAAGGCGCAGAAGTTGTGCGCATGATGCAAACTTTGGTGGGACGTGATGGTTTTGCCAAAGGTTTGGCCCTGTATTTCCAAAGACACGATGGACAGGCGGTCACTTGCGACGATTTTGCGCAAGCCATTGCCGATGCCAATCCAGAATCTGCATTGGCGCTTCAACTGCAAAACTTCAAGCGCTGGTACAGCCAGGCGGGCACCCCTCGTCTAGATGTTCACGGCATACATGAACAAGACCAGCAGCGCTTTACCCTGCACTTCAAGCAAAGTTGTCCACCCACCCCTGGGCAAGCTACCAAGCAGCCCTTCGTCATCCCCGTGGAGATGGGTTTATTGGGCACGGATGGCACTGTGCTGGGAGAACACCAACGCATAGTTCTCAGCGAAGCTGAGCAAAGTGTGGTGTTCGAGGGTGTGTCCCAAATGCCTGTGCCTTCACTGCTGCGTGGCTTCAGCGCACCCGTTCAACTTCACTATCCCTATGAAGTCGATCAACTGCTGGTGTTGTTGGCGCATGATTCAGATGCTTTCAACCGCTGGGAAGTGGCACAACGGCTTTACATGAGTAGCATATTGGGCTCTCTTTCATCCGATGCCCGAAATGACGATTTGCTTGAGCCTGCACTGATAAATGGCTTGCGATCTGTTCTGCGGGACCCAACGCTGGATGCAGCCTTCAAAGAATTGGTGTTGACACTTCCCAGCGAATCCTATATCGCAGAGCAATGTGCAACCGTAGATCCACAGCGCATCCATTCAGTTCGAGGCACCATGCGAGAGCAAATAGCTCGTGAGATGTCGCAGGATTGGGCGTGGGCCTATGAAACCTGTGCGTCAAAAGGGACTTACCAATTGGATACCAAGGCGTGTGGTGCCAGGGCATTGCGTGGTCTTGCACTTGGCTATCTTTGCCTGGCAGAAAAATCCATTAAAGAAACCACTTGGTCGACAAAAGCCTACCAAGATTTCTTGCAAGCTGACAATATGACCGACAGAATGCATGCTTTGACTGCATTGGTTCATAACCACCTGCCGCAAGCCGAAGCAGCCCTTTCACATTTTTATGCAATGTTCAAGCATGATGATCTGGTGATCGATAAATGGTTTGCATTGCAAGCGACAACACCTGACCAAGTGGGAGACGTGCTGCCCAGGGTGCGTCAACTGTTGCTTCACCAAGACTTCAATATTCGCAACCCAAACCGTGCCCGCAGCCTCTTATCCGCTTATTGCTCCAATTCATCTGCATTCCACCGCACAGACGCGGCAGGCTATGTTTTTTGGAGCGAGCGAGTGCTTGAGTTAGATGCTTTCAATCCCCAAGTTGCGGCAAGGCTTGCAAGGGCATTGGACCGCTGGCGTAAATTGAGCGCACCCTACCAAAGTGCGGCACAAGAGGCCCTGCGCCGAGTTGCTGCAAAATCCGACTTAAGCGCCGATGTGCGCGAAGTTATTTCATCTGCGCTTGGGGAGTAAGCCATGTCGGTGTCTTTGTCCCGTTACCTTGTAGAACAACAACGCGCCAAGGGCAACATTCCCCCTGAGTTGCGTTTGCTTCTTGAAGTGGTTGCCCGAGCTTGTAAGAGCATCAGCCACGCGGTCAACAAAGGTGCCTTGGGTGGCGTACTTGGCACCGCTTCAACTAAAAATGTGCAGGGCGAAGTTCAAAAGAAGCTCGACATCATCGCCAACGAGGTCTTGATTGAAGCCAACGAATGGGGTGGCCACTTGGCGGCCATGGCCTCTGAAGAGATGGACAGTATTTATGCTGTACCCAATCGCTATCCGCAAGGTGAATATTTGCTGCTGTTTGATCCGCTGGATGGCTCAAGCAATATCGATGTGAATGTGAGCATCGGCACCATTTTCAGTGTGCTGAAAAAGGCCGAAGGTAATGTCGCAGTGCAGGAAGCTGACTTCTTACAAGCAGGAAGCGCACAAGTGGCGGCAGGTTACTGCGTCTACGGCCCGCAAACCACGCTGGTGATGACGGTAGGAGACGGCGTTGCCATGTTCACCTTAGACCGCGAACAAGGTTCTTTTGTACTCACCCAAGAACATGTGCAGATTCCTGCTGACACCAAGGAATTCGCCATCAACATGAGCAATATGCGGCATTGGGATGATCCAGTGAAGCATTACATCGATGAGTGCTTGGCTGGCAAATCCGGCCCACGCGGCAAAGACTTTAATATGCGTTGGGTTGCCAGCATGGTGGCTGATGTGCACCGCATCCTGACCCGAGGTGGTGTGTTCATGTACCCTTGGGACAAGCGAGAGCCAGACAAGCCTGGGAAGTTGCGCCTGATGTATGAAGCCAATCCCATGAGTTGGTTGGTTGAGCAAGCTGGTGGTGCCGCGACCGACGGAGAACAACGCATTTTGGATATCCAACCGACGCAATTGCATCAACGTGTCAGTGTTTTTCTTGGTTCTAAAAACGAAGTTGAACACGTTACGCAATTACACCGCTCCAACAAGAAGGTACAACATGTCCAAGCAACCCAGTGAATTGATTCACGCCATGGTTTTGCGCGAACTGCAAGACGGTATTGTTCGTGACGGTCTGTGGGCTCAAGCCATGGTCGAGAGCGGTTCAAACGCCGCCATGACCCAAGCCATCTATATTAGATTGCGCGCAGCAAGTATGCAAGACGAAGCAAAAAATTTGCTACTCAAACAAATTCAAGCAGGTATCAAACAAGATAACGTGAAACCAAAAGATTTTTTATCAGCTTTAGATTTGAAGAAAAAATAAAACCTTAAGTGGGTTGCCCCAAACCTTTGAGCCTTGCAGCCTCGACAATTTCAATCCAATAACCATCAGCGTCTTTGATGAAAGCGACGTCTTTCATCTTGCCTTGGTCGGGCCGTTTGACATAGGTCACTTGGTTGTCGTCAAACCACTTCACGGCTACATCCAAGTCGGGGACTGAAAAGCAAATATGTCCAAAGCCTTGAGGTTGTGCATTGCCATCGTGGTATTTGAAATCAGAGTCTGACTCCGTGCCCCAGTTATGGGTCAATTCTAAAATACCGCTTTGTGAAAATGTCCAAGCTGTCCGCTCGCCTTGGTCAGAAGGTGCAGTTTTGGCCAGTTCAGCCACCGCCAAAAAATACAGCGAAAACTTCATCTCAGGAAAATCAAGCTTGCGCAGCACCCGCATACCCATGATCCGACTGTAAAAATCCAAAGATACTGCAGGATCTTTCACCCGCAGCATGGAATGGTTAAGCACAAAACCTTGGGATGCCTCAGACGGGCTAGAGCAAACGCCTGGGTATGTTTCAGATGAAAAATTCATGACGATAAAAGATCAGGTTTTGACAGCGGTCAAGCCAGTTCCAGGCACACGGCTGACACTGCCCCCCGCGTGGTGGGTGCCAGTCATCAGCGAAGGGGGATCGAAGCTCAAGCTTTCATCAAGTGACTGCTGCTGCTTATCTTGCGAGATCAGGCAACGCCTGAGGTAACGCAAACTGGTAACTCGCAAAAAAGAGGCAAAGTTGGAAACCTCACCTCTGTGGTCCAGAATCTCGTCGTGCAGTGTGCAGATGAGGGCATTGGTGGTGCAACCCTCATCCTCGGCCATTTCAGCCAGCACATCCCACACGGTGTTTTCCAATCGAATGCTGGTGAGCATGCCGCGAATGCGAATCGAGCGGGTACGTTGCTCGTACAAGATCGGGTCGGCTTTCACGAAATACTCACACATGGCAAGCTCCTTGGATTGAAATTTCAGTTTATCAAATGGCTTTTTCAGTCATTTGTTTGGCAATGTAGTCTGCTTGACGAATCGCCAAGGACACAATGGTCAGCGTGGGGTTTTCAGATGCACCGGTGGTGAATTGAGAACCATCACTGATGAACAAATTGGCAATGTCGTGGGTTTGACCCCATTTGTTGGCAACACCATCACTGGCTTTGGCACTCAGTCGACAAGTACCTAAGTTGTGGGTCGATGGGTAAGGTGGTGTGCGGTAGGTCTTGATGGCACCTGCCGCTTGGTAAATGCGCTCACCTTGGGTGAATGCATGGTTGCGCATAACGATGTCATTTTCATGGTCATCGTAATGCACATTGGCCACTGGACTGCCCCACTTGTCTTTCACGTTGGTGTTCAAGGTGATGCGGTTGGTTTCGCGTGGCATGTCTTCACCCACCAACCACATACCCGCCAAGTTGGTGTAGTGGTCCATCCACCATGCGTAGTCAGCTCCCCAAGCACCTGGGTCTAAGAAGGCGGGCATGAAGGCCAAACCCAAAGACACGGTTTCCATTTCGTAACCACCCACAAAGCCGCGCTTGGGGTTGAAGAATGATTCGTCACGGATGATGCCCGCCATGGTGGTGCCGCGGTACATATGCACGGGGTCTTGGAACGCAGCGTAGACAGAGCCAGTCATGTGTCGCATGTAATTGCGTCCAACTTGACCAGAAGAGTTAGCCAATCCGTCTTTGAACATATTAGAAGTAGACAACAACAGCAAGCGAGGAGTTTCGATGGAGTTGCCAGCAACGCACACCACACGTGCTTTTTGACGCTGCTCTTTGCCATCTTTGTCAAAATACACCACGCCAGTGACCAAGCCTTTTTCATTGTG
The DNA here is from genome assembly GCA_945861305.1 of Bordetella parapertussis. Classification (GTDB taxonomy): domain Bacteria; phylum Pseudomonadota; class Gammaproteobacteria; order Burkholderiales; family Burkholderiaceae_C; genus Limnohabitans. The sequence continues at coordinate 32,997 of CAMATW010000020.1, forward strand.
CTCAATGCGTGTCACGTGCGCTTCGGGACGCAAGTCGAGGTTGCCTGTGGCTTCTGCCTTGGGGATCTCGGTGTACAAAGTGGACCATTTGGCGCCGCTCTTGCAACCTTGAAAACAAAAGCCAAGTTGCATACAACGGCCACGGCCATCTCGCGGTTGGCTGTTAATGGCCATATTGCCTGTGTGTACTTCTTTGTAGCCCAATTTCTTGGCACCCGCATGCATCACTTTGAAGTTATTGTTGCCAGGCAAACCAGGGATGCCATTGGTGCGTGTCACGCCCATTTTGTTTTCTGCTTTAGCGTAATAAGGTTCCAACTCGGACAAGGTGATGGGCCAGTCGAGCAAATTGGCACCCTTGATATCACCATAAACAGTTTTGACACGAAACTCATGCTCTTGGAAGCGCAGCGAGGCACCGGCCCAGTGGGTGGTCGAGCCGCCCACGGTTTTGCAAATCCAAGCTGGCAACCCAGAGAAGTCTTTGGCTACACGCCAAGTGCCTGAAGTAGTGCGAGGGTCTAGCCAAGCCAGTTGGCCGAATGATTTCCACTCGTCGTTCACAAAGGATTGCGGCGATTGACGAGCACCCGCTTCGAGCACCACCACTTTGATGCCCTTTTGACAGAGTTCATTGGCCAAGGTTCCACCCCCTGCGCCTGAACCAATGATGACGACAGCGCTGTCGTCGTTGAATGCGATTGAAGCCATGTGTATTCTCCTGAATGATTGTGGTGAGGTGGGTTAGCCCAAGTAAGCAGGTGGGCTGGCTTCTTTAGAAGGTGCGGGCAACCATTTCAAATCTTGGAAACCACGGGTGATGTAGCCGCCTTTTTCCCAAGCTGAACCTGGGTAACCAAAGGCCGCAAACGCCATGTCGTTGTTGTAGATAGAACTCATGCACTGACCACGCACGGTATTAAAGAAGCCTGAGCCTTCCATGCCCTTCACAATGGCGAGTTGTTTGTCTGCTTTTGCTTTGGCAAAGTTGCCACCCGCCAAGGCATTGAGGTTGCTGATACCTTCACGCAACATGCTTGCAGCACCCGCATCGCCAGAGGCAGAACCATCTAAGTCTTTGGCCAAAATCGCGTAAACCGCATCCGGTAATTTTTTGTGCGGGTACAAAACACGACCCATGGCCATCAGGGTTTGACCCTCAGCTTTGGTCAGTGTTTTGAGTTCAACAGCCCATACGGGTGAAGGCGCAAGGCCAGCCAAGATGGAGCCCGAAGCCAAGGTACCCATCAGAATTCCCGAGCCTTTCAAAAACTCGCGCCTAACCAAGGGAAGGTTTTGCTTGGGAACGACGCCACTTTCTTCGCACTCACTGAATTCGGGCGTTACAGCTTGAATTGGGATGGTTTTCATGGTTGTCTCCTAATGATCTAAACGTTTTGATTAACCACCCAAAGTATTTCACTCAGGGTAAAAAATAGGTGGTATCTCTCTACACACAAGGAAAACCCTCACCCTAAACCACCTAAAAAAAAGGTTTTCTTCGGTATTTACCCTAGAAAGGGTGGTGTATTTCGGACTTTATTGCCACAATGAACCTAGGGCAAATTACACATATTTGTACCGCCCGCCAGCTTTCGAACGGATTAGCAATGAACCTCAGTGTGTCATCCCAGATCCTGCCTAGCCTGAAGTCACCCATCAAAAGTTTGTCGGGGCTTGCCTTGTCGATTTGGGGAAAGCAAGCTGCCCCAATATCATCCTCCTCAGCGGCCAATGATGCCAAGGGCTCTATTGACCTTTGCAAGACGTCTCTTTTGTCGGTGATTGAGTCGCAAATCATCCCGCGCCTCCTAGATGCCCACCCTAGCGCGACAAGCTCGGGCCTTGAACAAGCACAAGGAGAACAGGTAGCAGCGTCTGAACAAGACATGCTTGACTTCGCTCAAGCCTGCCTCGCCATAGATTCACAAGCTGTTTTCAATCATCTTGATGCATTACGTAGCAAGGGCATAGGTGCTCAAACTGTGTTTTTAGATGTCATCACACCCGCAGCTCGCCACCTCGGTGACTTGTGGGAGCAAGACAAAATGGACTTCACCTTGGTAGCACAAGGCCTACTTCGTATGCACCATGCCATGCGACACCTGGGCTATGAAACCCAAGACGGTCCTCAAACAGCAGGGGATGTTCGTCGCATCATGCTGGCCTCTGCGCCTGGCTCTCAACACATCTTGGGTCTGGCCATGGTGTCTGAGTTTTTCCGCGCTGACCATTGGCAAGTGGTTGTTGAAATTTCAACGTCCGAACAGGCATTGGTCCATGCAGTCGCTCACGAGTGGTTTGATGTGATTGGTTTATCTGTTGGTTTGGTTGAACAACTGCCACATATTTCCGCCCTGATTGCAAGGCTAAAGAGTGCGTCGCGTAACCCGAATGCTTTTGTGATCTTGGGTGGTCCGGCCTTGCTTCAGGCCAAAATGGATGGCGTAGCACTCGCCGCAGATGCCATTTCTGTCAATGCAGCGGAGGCTGTAAAATTAGCTGGAGAATTACTCATCAACAGGTAAGCAGTACAACCTTCATCATGGCCTCCAAAGAACCTTCGATTATTCGCAGCACGAAATCATTTTCAGTTGAAATTCCAGAAGGCTCAAGCAGCGCTAAAGCAAAAAGTAGCGATATTGTTGCGGGCGAATTAGGTGAGATTGTTCACGAGCAGTCTCATTTTGAAGAACAGCTAGCGCAAACAACACTTAAGCAAAATTCTGAAAATGAGTCTATTGACACTCAGCAGTCTTTTGCAGCGGAGCATGTAAAAGCAGATGTATATGCCCACGTCCAAGAAGATGCATTACATGAATCTATGGCTGGCATCAGCCCCGATCATTTGAAAAGCCTTCCCGGAATTGGTGTTGCCGTTGACTCGCTTAAAGATCATCTTGTCAGTGTTGCCGAAGAACACGCAAAACATGGTGGGATGGGGATTAGCGATGATGCATCAAACGAGCATTTAGTCGCCATTTCAAATGAAAGTTTGCACGACACCCATGCTGTTTTGCCAAGTGACAAGGTGGGAGAAGACCACCATGTCGCTGTTGCAGTTCCAGAACCTGTTGCACCGATACCTTTATTTGTCAATGCAAACGATGACTTTCCTGATGACCACATGGAAATCGAGGATCCTCGAGAGGAGAATCTCAATACACAAGCCTTGACGGACGAATCATTGATCGACCACGTCGAGCATGTCGAGGAAGAAAAAGCCAAGCTTGCTGAGGTCCAGCTTATCCCTGGGACGGTAGCGCCACTACTTACAACCCAGGCAAAGCCAGTCGCCCAACCGAAGCAGCCACAGCTTGTCAAAAAAGCACCTGCTGTTCTTACCCCTGAAATGGTTAAACATCAGCAAGAAGCGCTTATTGCCAGGCAGCACAGGATGGAAGAATTTCATGGCCGAGTCGACGCTATTCGCAAAACTGTGAACGATATCAATTCAAAGCTCGACCACATTTCCCCTCAAGAGAAGAAAAACCACTAAAACTAAATCTAGCTAAAGGGTTAGGTATTGGGACCCGTGTCCAAACCTTGTGGCTGGTAACTTGCCAATACCTTGTCGATACGCCGGCCATCTAAGTCAACGACCTCAAAGCGCCATCCTTCAGCATAGGTCGCTTCACCCACTTTAGGCAATCTGCCAGACACAGCAAGCAGCAGTCCAGCCAGCGTGTTGTAAATAGCATCGTCTTCTTGCGGCAGTGTTTTGATATTTAAACGCGACTTGAGTTCTTGCACAGGCATCATGCCATCGAGCAACCAACTTCCATCTTCGCGCTGTACTGCCCAGGCTTCATCTTCTGCATTCGTTTGAACCAACTCACCGGTGATAGCTTCAAGCATGTCTCGTGGCGTCATCAAGCCTTGTACAACTCCATACTCGTCAACCACCAAAACCATGCGTCCACCACCGCTGGGGGTGGGCGCATTTGAAGTTTTATGTGGATGGCGAAACTGCGCCAACATGTCCAATCCACTGAGTGTTTCTGGTACAAAAACAGCCGGCTCCATCCATTGAGTAATGGGCTCAAGAGAGGATCGGTTATGCAACAAACTGGCCATGCTGACAACACCCAAAATCTCATCCAAACCTTCGCGACAAACAGGATACCAAGAGTGCGCATCCAGTTCAGACAAAGACTCCACCGCTTGCTGGGTTGAAAGTTGGCTGTCAAGCCATACGATGTCGGTCCGAGGCACCATGATGGAGGGTAATTCCCTCTCGTCCAAATGAAATACATTTTTAACCATTTGGTGTTCGTGATGCTCAATCAAACCTGCGTCCACCCCTTCGACCAAGCTGGCCCGAATCTCCTCTTCGGTCACTTGTCGCGTTTGATGGGCATCGATACGCAGCAAATGCAAAATAACAGCAGTCGTCTTAGAAAGCAGATGCACCAAAGGCCTGGCCATCGTGGCCATGGCAAGCATCATCGGCGCGGTCCAGCGTGCAGCAGTTTCAGGAAACAACTGGCCTATGCGCTTTGGAACTAGTTCACCAAACAAGATCGTATTGAATGTGATGACAGTCACCACCATAAAAGTAGCCAAAATACCTGCCACTGACTGGAGAACGGACCATCCAGATAACCACGCAGACAAGCCGTCGCTGAAGGCTGCTTCACCTACGATGCCGTTGATCACGCCCAAAGTGGTAATGCCGATTTGAATCGTAGACAAAAATTCTGTTGGCCGTGTTTGCAGCGACAAGGCAGCCTTGGCACCATAAGCGCCTGAAGCCTCTAGTTGCGAAAGCAAAGTTTTTCGACTTGATGCCAACGCCATCTCAGACATGGCGAAGATGGCATTGAGGAAAGTCAAAAAAATAATGAGCAGAACGTCCATGGCGTCAGGCAGTCAAAAACCCGCAAGGGTGAGGCTCAGAGGAATCTATGACAATCATGCCATGGCACTTTACTTGATTGGCGACGTACAGGGCTGCGACAGCGCATTGTCGCAATGGCTTGCACAGGTAGGCTTTTCGCCAAGCCGCGACACCGTATTCCTGCTGGGCGACCTGGTCAACCGTGGACCAGACAACCTTGGTGTTCTGCGACGCTTGCACAACTTGGGCAGCAGTGCGCGGTCCTTGCTTGGCAACCATGATTTGCATTTGCTGGCTATACACCTTGGCATTCAACCCCTCAAACGTGGGGACACCGTTAACGATATTTTGCAAGCCCCTGATCGCAACACCTTGATGGACTGGCTGCGTCTGCAAAACTTGGCGATGCATGAAGAAGGTGTGTTGATGGTCCACGCGGGAGTGTTGCCGCAGTGGGACGTGGCGCAGACCCTCTCGCTGGCAAAAGAAGTGCAAACGGTTTTGCAAGGCCCCAGTTGGCAAACATTTATCGCTCAGATGTACGGCAACTTGCCCGCGGCTTGGAGCGATGAACTCCAAGGTGTTGAACGCTTGCGGGTGATTGTGAATGCAATGACCAGGTTGCGCTTTTGTACAGCCTTGGGCGAGATGGAATTCCAGCACCACCTTGACGCGTCGCAAGCGCCGCCGGGATTTATGGCTTGGTTTGATGTCCCTGAGCGTCGAACGCAAGATACCTGTATCGCTTTTGGCCATTGGTCTACCTTGACGCCCATGCAACGCAAAGACGTTATCGAGCTTGATACAGGTTGTGTTTGGGGTCGGTGTTTGAGCGGACTTGAGTTGAGTGCAAACGGTCCGGGGATTCACCAACGTCATCAGATTGACTGCGCAGCCTTCGCCCAGGGCCAGACCTGATAAGAGGTCAACGGTCTTAAGCAGTGGTTTTGAAAAGGGCGGCAACTTTGCGCTTGGGTTTGATATTGGGAGAAATACTTCCCCGAACGGGCGCCATATCCGCCTTGAGTGAGGAATCATTCACTGGAGTTGAGCCAGTCTGGACACTGGGTTCATAGGGTTTATCGAAAAATGGATCAGCCGGCGGCTTAGCAGGTGTGAAGCGACTGCGGGGAGCGGTTGATCGCTCATCCGCATCACGCCTTGGGCGTTCATCATCGTCTGAGCGAGAGCGACGGGGGAATGAGCGCTCCTCTTCCAACTCCAACACCGTGAATTCGATTTTTTGCTTGGTGAGCTTTTCAATGTCAGAGACCAAACGCAAGTCTGAAGCAGACGCAAAACTCACAGCCAAGCCCTCGGCACCTGCACGTCCCGTGCGACCTATGCGGTGAATGTAGTCTTCCGCATTGAAAGGCACATCAAAATTGAAAACGGCGGGCACGTCTTTGATGTCCAAACCACGCGCAGCCACATCTGTGCAAACCAGCAGATCCACCTCGCCTTTTTTGAATGCCTCTAATGCCTTTAGGCGCTCGTCTTGGCTTTTATCGCCATGCAAGGCCGCTGTACGCAAACCATCTTTTTCTAAAGATCTGGCCAACCGTGCGCAGCCTAGCTTGCTGTTGACAAACACAAAGGCTTGGGAAATGGTTTTTTGCTTAAGGATCAGTTTCAAGGCACGGCGTTTATCGTCTTCATTCACATTGATGAACAGTTGAGTGACGGTGGAAGCAGTTTGATTGGGTCGCGCCACTTCAATCGTTACAGGATTTTGCAAGTAACTGGCAGCTAAACGTCTGATCTCGGGGGAAAACGTGGCTGAGAACAACAAAGTAGTGCGTTGCTTGGGAAGGTAACTCAGGATGCGCTGCAAATCAGGCAAAAAGCCAATGTCCAACATGCGGTCGGCTTCATCGAGCACCACATATTCCACTTTGTTGAGCACCGCAGTTTTGGCTTCGATGTGGTCCAACAGCCTGCCAGGCGTGGCCACCAATACCTCAACGCCACGCTTTAATTCAGCGGTCTGTGGCTTCATGTCCATGCCACCGAAGACCACGGCACAACGAAGCTGCGTGTATTTGGCATACAGCTTGACTTGCTGGGCTACTTGGTCGGCCAACTCGCGGGTGGGAAGCAAAACCAAGGCCCGGACAGGATGCCTAGCAGGTGAAGTCGACGTGTTTTCATGCTGGAGCATGCGCTGCAACAGAGGAAGCGAAAAAGCAGCGGTTTTGCCGGTGCCAGTTTGGGCAGCGCCCATGACATCTTGGCCTGAGAGAACCACCGGAATGGCCTGCGCCTGAATGGGCGTCATCGATTCGTAGCCCATTTCGGCGACGGCTTTAGCCAAATGGGGATCTAACTGCAGTTGCGAGAATGAATTCATATAGTGCGTTATTGTCGCACTCTAGAGAAAGTGCTCACAAGCCTTGGTTTTGGCTTGTTTTCAAGCCCTTGGCAAGGTCACGCCCACTTGGCCTTGGTATTTGCCGCCACGGTCTTTGTAGCTGGTTTCGCACTCCTCGTCACTCTCAAAAAAGAGGACCTGGGCGCAACCTTCACCTGCGTAAATTTTCGCAGGCAAAGGCGTGGTGTTGCTGAACTCCAAGGTCACATACCCCTCCCACTCAGGCTCGAAAGGAGTGACATTCACAATGATGCCGCAGCGGGCGTAGGTGCTTTTGCCTAAGCAGATGGTGAGCACATTGCGCGGTATGCGAAAGTATTCAAGTGTGCGAGCCAAAGCAAAGCTGTTGGGGGGAATGATGCAAACGTCGGCCTCGATATCGACAAAGCTCTTGGGATCGAAATTTTTCGGGTCGACCACGGTGCTGTAGATGTTGGTGAACACCTTGAACTCAGGCGCACAACGGATGTCGTAGCCATAGCTGCTGGTACCGTAACTGACAATTTTTTGGCCAGCAGCGTCTTGACGAATTTGACCAGGCTCGAATGGCTCAATCATGCCGTGCTGCTCTGCCATGCGGCGAATCCATTTGTCGCTTTTGATACTCATGCGTTCACCTTATTCCTGTGGGCTCGATTGTATGAGCCGCGTAAAAGAGGTCAGGGTAGCTGCCCTTGAACACCTTGCACCAGAAAATTCATGTTCAAAATTTCTTTGTCGCTTAAAGACTGACCCCTTGCAAGAATCACTTGGTCTTGGTTATCCAAGATGGGACCGGCAAAAGGCTGCAAGCTACCTCGTCCGATGGCACGCTGTAAGCGCATCAACTCATTTTGAACACGACCGGGCAACCTTGGGCCAAATGCGCCCACTTGAACCATTTTTTCTCGCACTCCACCCCATACATTGCCGCTTTGCCAAGTGCCATTAAGGACTTGCTCTGCGCGTAGGCTGTAATAGTCGCCCCAATGGTGGGTGATGGCCAGTAACTGCGCTTGCGGGCCAATATGTCGCATATCCGAGTGGTAGGCGATGGCCAGCTTGCCACGCTCTTGGGCGGCCACCATGACAGCTTCAGATGCAGTATGAAACGCCAACACATCGGCCTTTTGGTTCATCAGCGTCATGGCCGCTTCGCGCTCTCGCGCAGGGTCAAACCAATTGTTGAGCCATACCAATTTGACCTGTGCCTTTGGGTTCACTGAGCGCATACCCAAAGCAAATGCATTGATGCCTTGAATGACTTCAGGAATGGGAAACCCTGCCACATAACCAGCAATGCCAGTTTTGCTGACGCGTCCTGCAGCGATACCTGCCAAGAAACGCCCCTCGTAATAACGCGCATTCGCCGCCGACACATTGCTGGCGGTTTTGTACCCTGTAATGGACTCGAACTTCACATTCGGAAATTCAGCTGCCACCTTCATGGTAGGTTCCATGTAGCCAAAGCTTGGGGTGAAGATCAAACCTGCGCCTTGCTGCGCCATGTCTCGGATAACGCGTTCGGCGTCGGTACCCTCAGCCACATTCTCTGCAAACACGGTTTGCACTTTGCGACCATTTTTATTGAGCTTTTCCTCCATCGCCAATCGCCCTAACTCGTGCTGGTGTACCCAACCGCTGGGTAAGCGTGGGGTCACGTAAACGAAACCGACTTTGAGGGGTGAGGTGGAAGGCTGACCCTTGGGGTCACCCTGAGCTGCGAGCGTTGGGGCAGAAAACAAAGCAAGCGCAAACAGCGCTGCGATGAGGTTTTTGTACATGGTGTTCCTCGACATGGCTCTCAACGAGCGAGATTTTCAAAAAAAACGCCCCAACAGGGGCGTTTCTACGAGACTTGTGGCGGAGTGGACGTCATACGCATCCACATCCAAAAAACGCCAGTAAGAAGTATAACCACCCTTAAACACTAATAATTTACGAAGAGTAAGCTCTTGCAAGCTCCAACAAAATCCAGCACAATCCAGTCCACATTGGAGGGTAAATAGGTGGGTAGAGTAGCAGCAAAAGCTTTGACAGCTAAACAGGTCGAAAAAGAGTCCATGCCGGGTTATCACGCCGACGGGCCAAACACTGGCCTGTACCTTCAGGTCACACCCAATGACTCAGGTGTCACCCGTTCTTGGGTTTACAGATACACCTCACCAACCACCCGTAAACGTCGAGAGCTTGGGCTTGGCCCTGTAAAGGTTCGTAAGCTGGCTGACGCACGGTCTTTGAGTGCGGAACTCAGGCTGAAGGTGCTGAACGGCATTGACCCTAAGGACGAGCGTGATCGCATACGGTTTGAAGGGATTGCAACCCGGGCGCACCAAATCACCTTTGATGAAGCCGTCAAACATTGCATTTCTAACAAATCAGCCGAATGGAAAAACATCAAGCACGGACAGCAGTGGCGCAATACCTTGACTACATACGCCAGCCCTTTACTTGGACGAGTGCCGGTTGAATCCATCACCATTGAATTGGTTCATAAAGTTCTGCAACCTATTTGGATCACAAAAACAGAAACAGCAACACGCGTTAGACAGAGGATTGAAACCGTGCTGGACTGGTGCAAAGCCCGTGGCTACTGTAAAGGTGACAACCCAGCCAGCCTTAAAGGTGGACTAGGGGAATTACTACCCAAGTCCCAGAAAATAAAAAAAGTTGAACACCACGCTTCGTTGCCCTACCAAAATACAAATGAATTTGTCACAGCATTGCGTGCAAAAAGCAGCTTAACTTCCCTTGCGCTTGAATTCATGCTGTTAACTGCTTGCAGGACGGGTGAGGTTGTCGGCGCTAAATGGGAAGAGATGGACTTGACCACCAACGTCTGGACTATCCCACCAGAGCGGATGAAAGCTGGTGAACAGCACAGAGTGCCGTTAAGTAATCGTGCCGTACAAATATTGAACCTGATGAAGGCTCAAGCCCAGAACGAGTATGTGTTCCCCAGCCACTCAATTGCCAAGAACACTCACATGTCATCAGGAAGCTGCTTGGTAGCTATGAAGAAGATGGATGCATTCAAGGGCTACACACCGCATGGACTGCGCTCGACATTCAGGGACTGGGCATCAGAAACAACCAACTTCGCCAATGAAACACTAGAACTGGCCTTGGCTCACACCATCAGAAATAAAGCTGAAGCTGCATACCGTCGGCAGGATCAGCTAGAAAAACGCGTAAAGCTCATGCAGCAATGGCAAACGTTCATTGACGCACAAAAAAAGACTGCTACTGTTGTGCTCCTTGAAGTAAGAGGCAGCGCTTGAAAAAACTCTTCAACAAAAAAAATATCGCTATTGAGGACACCTCGCTTCGATTAGTCAATAAAAAGACCGGAAAATTGGCTTCCAGCACGAATTGGCTTGTAGATCTAGCCGCAGTTGCAAAAAAATTAGGAGATTCGTCAGGAATTGCCGCGTTGCTGCCGCAAGAAAAAGCTGGGAAGCTTTTGCTTCATAACGAAATAAAGCCTTTTAAGCGGCAAAAGGAAACACCTGCGGCTTCGGGGCATGAAACTTTACATAAAGAGCTGCGAGATTTGGCGAGGTCAGCTTACCCAGAACTGGCGCTTTTTTATATAGAAAACGTAGTTCAAAGCAAAAAGTCAAGCCAAGTAAATAAAAAAGGGTTTAGAGCTTGGTTGATGCAGGAACTTAGCAAGCCAGAGGGAGACCTGAACCAACATTTGAAGTCAATTCAAGAGTTTCATCCTTTGATAGAGCGAGAACGCAGTGATGACTGGTGGCGCAAGTGCCTAAAAACAGAGAGTAAATCCAAAGCCAAGTCCTAAAAAATAAGCTTCGTCCCATCTTTAACCAACTCTTACTGGAGTAAATTGAATATGGGCCACCAAGCACAACCGCGTCGCATCCTTCGCATGCGCGACATCTGTCAAAAATTGGGTCTCTGTCCCAGCACCGTTCACGACCTTGTCGCTCGTGGTGTTTTCATAAAACCTTTCACTTTGATACCAGGCGGGCGCGCTGTCGGATGGCTCGAAGTCGATGTAGATCAATGGATTTTTGATCGTAAAGAAGCCTCATTGATGGAGGTCCTATAACACATCCAGCCATTGAATTTCTGCAGCATCTCGACCCATCTGAAAACGCAACCTTCAGCATCGAGCATTACACCGATTTGCCCAAGGGATTGGCCAAACCAAAAATCGACGGTTTGAGCGGCCGCTACGCCAACCTGACGCTGATGCAAGTTGCCGATAAATTGACTGAACTGCAAGCAATCAACGACAAGGGTGCTGGTATCTTTGTGGCGGTTAATCGGTTTAATGGTCATCGAAAAGTAGAAAACGTATCACTCGTTCGCGGGATTCATGCGGATATGGATGACGTCACTGAAGATCAGTTGGCTGCCCTCGCAAAAAATCTTCAGCCCTCCATAGTTGTTCAAAGTAGCAGCGCTTCCCGATGCCAAGTTTATTGGCTAACCAATGCCGATGACACCCTAACAAGCGCTGAAACAAAGGCAATAAATCAGTGTGTTGCACAACACTATGGCGCCGACAAGGCGGCAGTTGATGCGGCGCGACTGCTTCGACTCCCCGGTTTTAAGCACATGAAGTACAGAGCCGAGGGCAAGACACCCACTGTCACAGCGACTTTATATGACCTAACATACACGGCAAATCAAATTCGTGCTGCGTTTCCTTCAACACAGGCCCGTGGCACTGCAAAAACCTCGACCCCACTTGATCAAGACGCTTGCGCGGTAACCCCAGTTTTGACATCACAACTTGATAAGGTGACAAAACGTATCGAGGCCTCGCATCCTCAACTTTGGGCTGGAGAGTGGTCCATGGTCATTCGTCCAAGCGGAGAAATTGGATACCCAAGTCAAAGCGAAGCAGACCTTGCTCTGGCGGGCCACATAGCCCGTGCCTGTCACCGTTCAGGGGCCAGTGGTGCAGCCCTGAACAACGCTGTGGAGGACGTATTTTTCAGATCGCAGCTTGGGGGTGGTGACAAGTGGAAAAGTCGATCTGATTACCGAGCGCTTACCGTAGCCAAGGCCTTGAAAGGTTTGTCGCGCTCAAACGCCAGCACTGCCCTGGACGATTTGGTCATGGATTCTTTTGGGGATATTCGCAACGCAAAAGTTTTTGCTCAGTGTGCTGTTGGCCATTTCTTGTACGTCACAACACGCAATCGCTGGCTGCATTGGATCAATGAAAAGTGGCTTGTTTGCGAAAAAGATGAGCACGTCACCATGGCCAAAGAAGTTTGTGCAAAGATGCACGACACAGCGCTCGAGGTATTTCAAAAAGACCAGGAAAAGGGCCGGCGCTTGTTGCAAGACGCTAAGGCGTCGCACCATATGACTCGCCTGAGTGCAATGCTGAAGTTGACCGTTTCTGAGTCAGAAATGGCCGCTACAGACCGAGAGCTCGATTGCAATCCTTATTTGCTTGGAGTTGCAAACGGAGTGGTAGACCTGCGCGACGGTCAATATCTGATCAACCAGCCATCCTTGAAGATAACCCGTTACTGCAACGCGAGCTTTGATGTTGATGCCAGTTGTACAAGGTGGATAAGTTTTCTTGATGAAATATTTGCGCAAGATACCGCAACAATTGCTTGTGTTCAGCGATTACTTGGCTGCACTTTGTTGGGCCTTGCGAGCGAAGAAAAACTTATTATTTGCTTTGGCTCTGGCAGTAACGGAAAAAGTGTGTTCAGCAACATCGTTCACAAAATAATGGGTGGGTATTCAATCACCGCTCCCCCTTCAATGCTGACCACTAGACGCAAAGGTGATGGGGGGCCTAGGAACGATTTGGCTGCACTGGCTGGCGCACGTTATGTTTCAATCAACGAACTTCAGGCGGGCGATAGGTTAGATGAGCAAATCGTGAAAATGCTCGCAGGCCGTGAACCTATATCTGCCCGATTTTTACATCAAGAATTCTTTGAATTTACTCCTACTTTTACTCCCTGGTTGCGCACAAATCACAAACCAATCATTTATGGCGTCGAGGAAGGTATCTGGCGGCGGCTTGTCTTACTTAACTTTGGGGTTCAAATTCCTGAAGGCAAAAAAGACTCAGCGCTGGAAGATAAATTATTCGCGGAGCGAGACGGCATACTGATGTGGATGATTGAGGGCGCGCGGCTGTTTTTGAAAGACGGCATTTGCATCAGCCCTAGCATGCGCAACGATCTCTTGGCCTACAGGGGTGACAGTGATTTGCTGGGTGAATTTTTATCAGACACAACCTGGGCGAGCAATTCCGTTGCCGACAAGATTGAGCAAAAGCTTTTTTACACAAGCTACAGGATGTGGTCAGCGGTAAATGGTTCGCGGCCCATGGCAAAAAAGTCTTTTACCCAGAGACTTGTTGAGCGTGGCTACAAAGAGACCAAAAGCGGCGGCAACCGGTTTTATGCGGGTCTGAAGTGGATTGACAAGGCTTACCTTTCACAAGTTGAGGGCAGGATGGGCAGGTTTTTAGGCGATTCTGACTATTCACCATTTTAAAAATAACTAAGGACAATTACCCAAAACAGGCATAAATCCTGTCCATCCTGCCCCTACCCCGGTGTGTAATTCATGCTCAATACTCATCGTCACATCAAAAACACTCACCAAAATTTTAATTGCAGGTGCAAGGGGTCCTGTGTCAAATGCAATCGAGGCAACATATGAAACCCACTTTTACCCAGTTTAGTGAGCCGCGCTGCTTGGTCTTTGGCCAACACAGCTGCAATCAATGCACGGCCAAATCCAAGCGCAGTGGTGCGCGGTGCCTTGCGCCGGCTGTTAAAGGTAAGTCAGTTTGCAAAATGCACGGGGGAAAGTCCACAGGCCCACGAAGCGAGGAAGGCCTTCTTCGATCGGGCCGTTCTAGGTTGACTCACGGAACGCAGACTCGGCGGGTGCGGCTGGAGCACAAGAAGGCAATGCTTGCTATTCGCGCCCTCGAAAAGAGCGCGCTTAATCAAGGAATTCCTTGGGGCCACAAAATAAGGGGGAGGAAACCTAACTAATCAATAACTTAATTATTATTGACAGCGACTAAGTGATAGAACTTAACGTGCTATCTTGGACAGATTACTCAACTCAGTTTGCATTCTTAACACGCTATTGCCCTGAATACTGATTGCCTTGCTAGCTAATTTGGCCGTTAGGCGACTTTTGATGGAGATTTTAAAAAGCCATTAACCATTGACACAGTTATAATGCCAGGCACAAGTTTGGAGCTAGCCAAGGTCACTTTCAGCCTTCTTCATCCTTTTGCCGCCACCGCCGTCATATACAAATAGATAGGTAATAAATATTCTTACACCGGATGACTTTTACGATATTAGTGCTGCCCGTCTAGTAGGACCGAGACTTACAGCTGAGTAGATAAGCGAAGAACACAGTCGCCGTACTTCTCAGTACCGGCAGTGAATCCCAGTTCCTTGCACTTGTTTTCCGCTCTTTGGAGAGCCGATGGAGCAGACTCAATAGTTGGCTTTGCAGGGGTGCGGACCGTGGTTGGTATAGGGGTTGGTGTCGAATCAGAAAGCGTTTTTGGGCAAACGCTATCTGGGCACCCTGTAGCCGCAATAAAAGTTTTTCCGCGAATAGCGCCGCGATCGAAAATCTCCGTCAACTCTGCACGGGCGGAGCCAGCTAAAAGCCCAACCAAAAGCGCGGCCTTGGGCATCTTTATATCAGCTCGAAAGATGACTACTTCGCCACTACTGACCATTCTCACAAGGGGTATTTGGTTAGACGAATCGTCGCCTCTAGGCTGAAACGTAAACGTGTATGTGCCGGGCGCGATGTCCAGTACAGCCGCCTCGCCACGATTAGTTTTTACAACGTTAACTCCATTGACAAAGAGGTCGCTTCCAAATATCTCAGGATCAGTGAAGGCCCCAAAACCCATAGTCCCACCGATAAGATAAACCTTAGCTAAGCCAGGTTTAGTCATAAACGAAAGTGCCTCGGTTGCTTCCACCGGATTTACTGGAAAATTGGCTACCTTAGGGGCAGCACACCCGGAAAGGAAGGTAACAAAAAGGGCTGCCATAAAGTACGTTTTATGATTTGACACAATTTCTCCAGTATGAAAATGCTTGTTCTAAGAAAGGTCTGCACAAGTCATCTGATTGACCTGGTCAGACGTTAGAAGACCTATAGAGAACTAAGCCTTGACGCCACCGAGTTCGGGGACACAAGCATCTCGTACAACGCAGTCCTCATGTGTTCGATCGGCGATTCAAACTCCACAATAAAACTGTCTGATGAGTTGGGACAAAAAATTTGTAAAAACGCATTTGTGTAAGTGGTCGACTAGATATCCAAATGTCACCTGAAGTTTGATTGAAATCGAGGCTGGATCTGAACCGACTCTGCTCTCTCTTGGAGCAAACGAATGTGGTGAAGATGCCGAAGGCGATGGATCATCACCCTCGCTAGCGGTGGATCAAAGTTAATCGTTGTGCACTACTCTACGCTCAAGGACACAACTAGGTGTTGAGCCGAACATTTTTTTGAATGTCCGTGAGAAGTGGGAAAGATTGTTGAAACCGCAAAGGTAGGCCGCCTTCGAAACGTGCTTGACACGACCTTCTGACAGCAACTTGAAACTAATTTCTAAACGCCGAGTCCAAACGTGGCGCATCACGGATGTGCCTCGCTGAGCAAAGGCGCGCGCAAGAGTCCGAGGCGATGCGCAAGCAGCGCTCGATACGTTCGTGATGTCTAAATCACCATTGTCCAAGTTCTCCTCGATGTAGTCGATGCATTTTTGGTAAATAGCATCGTGCTTTTCCTGAATCGAAGAGTCGAAAGCTGTGTTGATCTCCACTGCCGCCCAGCGCTTCTCTCTCTGGACCCGGACAAGTCCAGATTGAGTTGGCATCTATCGTCTCCTCATAAAAGCATGTGCAAAGAATTTCCTAATCGATCAAACCGTTGCAGGAATAACTTTAATAGGTGAGCGTTGAGGATGGTGTTTGTGATGGTCGTCAACCTTTGGCGGGCAACTTCCATTGGCCAACAAAATCGGTTGCCCATGAGGTGTATTGAGATATGCTTGTCTCCACTCTTTGGTGCGCGAAGAAACGTCATCACCTTCCAACAGACCAAGAGATCCCACCATCCGTTCCAACGCTGCTAGCCACTGCCGGTAGTAGGCTTCGTTGACGCTTTCACCGGGCATAGCTGGAGCCGCCGCGATTTCCGCCGTAAATGTTTCCGCCCAGTCCTTCCAGGCGAAAATTTCGGCCTGGTTCATGGCGATAACAAGCGCAAATGCCTCAGATTGCCAAGGCTCATCAAACGCAGGACCATCTAGGTCTTTTAGCGGACCCTGCTCCCATGTTTTTATCTCGTTTTTCATGATTCTGCTGGCTTCAGGTAGTCATCCCAGAGATCTACCCGGATCGTATCCGCCTTCGAAGCGTCTTTTCCCCAGAGCTCAGCCGCAGAGAAGCTCACGGTGTAGACGTGCTGCGGATGTTCTCCCTTGCCATGAGCCACGGTATCCGGTGTTACAAATACTCCGTGGTCGATGGCGATAGTTCCTACCTTACCCCGCGTGTAGCGAGGCAAACGGGTATGACCCACTGGGTTCTTGTGAGTTACGAGAACCTTGTCGCCGACAGAAAATCTGGCTTTTACATCGTGGTCCACACGAGCCGAC
>CAMATW010000021.1 GCA_945861305.1 Bordetella parapertussis
CTAGGCTGCAAGCAAGCAGCGCGCTGGTAGCAATCAGCAATCGGGCGAAAAAAGTCATGGCTTGTATGGGTTATCAATTCTGCGAGTGATTCTACAATGCAGCCCTGTTCGCCTCTTTGGGCGTTCTGGAAGAAACCCTTTGGCCTCAAGCTCACCCCCGCCGGACGACGCACAGGCGCAGCGCATCAAACAGGCCGTGGGCTGGTTGCATACCGCTCGCTTTTTGACCACCGCCGCTCAGCTGCACCACCTTCCTGCCTACGACCAACCCGAAATTGCGTTTGTTGGGCGCTCTAATGCTGGTAAATCCACCTGTATCAATGTGCTGACCCAGCAACGTCAGCTGGCCTATGCCTCTAAAACGCCAGGGCGCACCCAACACATCAACTTGTTTGCACTGGGTCGGCAAAACCTAACTGACGCGGTGCTGGCCGACTTGCCAGGCTATGGCTATGCTGCTGTGCCCAAGGCCGACAAGGTGCGTTGGCAGCGTGTCATGGCTAACTATTTGATGACGCGAGACAACCTGAAAGGCGTGGTGCTGCTGTGCGACCCCCGCCTAGGTTTGACCGAACTCGATGAAATTTTGCTAGAAGTGATTCGCCCCAAGGTGGAAGAGGGTTTGAAGTTTTTGATGCTGCTCACCAAGGCAGACAAACTCAACCGCAGCGAAGGCCAAAAAGCTTTGTCGATTGCCAAACTGCAGTCTGGTGGTGGTCAAGCACATTTGTTTTCATCTTTGAAAAAACAAGGCGTTGAAGAGGTGAGCATGGAGCTGTATGGCTGGACCCATACAGCACCCTCCCCCGAGCCCACACCAGCGCCCACACCCGTCGCATGAAGCAGCAAATGTTTAGCCTCTCCAACGGCATCACTTTGGACTGCCGCATGGCTGGAGCTAAAGGCCGCCCGCTGATGCTTTTCTTGCACGGCTTCCCAGAGGCTGCATTTGTGTGGGACGGGATGCTGGATTTTTTCTCTGCGCCAGAGCATGGTGGCTATTTGTGCGTGGCGCCCAATTTGCGCGGTTATGCAGGGTCTAGTGCGCCCAGCGACGTCGCAGCCTACCGCGCCAAACATTTGGTGCAAGACTTGGTCGTATTGAAAGACCTGTTGTCTCCACAACAGCCCTTGGTTTGCTTGGTCGCCCATGACTGGGGCGGCGCGGTGGCTTGGAACATGGCCAACCAGCATCCTGAGAGCATGGCTCAACTCGCCATAATCAACTCGCCTCACCCAGGCACTTTTTTGCGCGAGCTTCAGTCCAGCCCCGAGCAACAAGCCGCCAGCGCCTACATGAACTTCCTGATTCGACCCGACGCAGAAGTCTTGCTGGCCGAAGATGACTACCGCCGTTTATGGGCTTTTTTCACCAATATGGGCGCGCTGGATGGACCCTACGCTTGGTTGACCGATGAGGTCAAAGCGCAGTACCGAGAGGTGTGGTCGCAGGGGTTGACGGGGGCGCTGAACTACTACCGCGCCTCCCCACTGCGCCCGCCGCGCGAAGCCGATGCCGCTGCTGCGGCCATCACCTTGCCCAAGTCCATGCTGGATATTTTGGTGCCCACCTTGGTGTTGTGGGGAATGCAAGACATCGCCTTGCCACCAGGCTTGGTCGATGGCTTAGAGGACTACATCCCCAACCTAACATTGCAGCGTATCGCGGATGGCAGCCATTGGTTGATACACGAGCAGCCTGCCATGGTGGCTCAAAAGCTATTGGCTTTTTTACAAAAAAATTAATCCGTACCCGGTGGGTACAGCGAGGCTTCGTCGTTGGGGCGAGACTTAAAGCGCTTATGCACCCAGTAGTACTGCGTGGGCATGGCGTCAATCCATGTTTGTAAACGCTGGTTCATCAAGGCGGTGTCGGCTGGCACATCGTCAGTGGGGTAATCAGTCCATGCAGGGTGTACCCTCACCTCGTAGCCGGTGGCGGTCAAGCGGGTGGTGACTGGCACCACAGGCACCTGCCCCAAGCGAGACAAACGAGGAAGTGTTGTCACCGTTGCAGCAGCCACACCATAAAACGGCACAAAAATAGATTCTTCCAAACGGAAGTTCATATCGGGCAAGAGGTAAAGCAAATCACCTTGACGCAAGGTGCTGACGATGGCTTTGAAACCGTCCTCACGGCGAAACAAGCGCACCTGACCGAAACGCTCGCGCCCATGCAGCACCCATTCATCGATACCCACCGAACGCTGAGGCGTGTAGATGGTGGTGAAGTTGCGTTGCAGATGTAAACACAGCGCGGTCCATCCCGCGTCTAGACCTACAAAGTGCGGCGCAAAAATAAGCGCTCCCTTGCTTTGCTGCAAAGCCTGCACCTCTCCCACCATTTGCAAGCGGCTGGCAACCAAGTCAGGGCTGCCGTTCCACAACCAAGCGCGGTCTAACCAAGCTTGGGCAAACAACACCAGATGCGCTCGCCCCATCCGACGCTGCTCTTTTGCGTCTGCTGCAGGGAAGCACAAAGCCAGATTGGTCAACACCACTTTGCGCCGCTTACCGGCCAGCAACCAAAGCAAGTTGCCCAGCACAATACCCAAGACACGCAACAAGTACAAAGGCCACCAAGCTAAAACCTGCATAGACCAGCTCACGATTGCATCCATCGTCAGTCGCCTGCTCGCGGTTGTTTGTCCCGCGCATAGCCCCACAGGTACTGGTCGGGGCGGGACAACACCATGTGCTCGATGGCTTGGTTCATCAGCAAAGCGGCTTGTTCGGGTGAGGTACCTGCATGGTTCAAGGCCTGCAAACAGGGGGGCAAGACATGAAACACATAACGACCCGCATCTAAGCGCTCGCACCAAGCCAGCAAGACAGTAGCGCCGGTTTGCTGAGCAAGCTTGGGCAACAAGGTCATGGTGTAAACCGGTCGTCCAAAAAACGGAGCCCACACCCCTTGACCCTCGGGTGGTACTTGGTCGGGCAAGATGGCGGTGAAGCCCCCTTTGTGTAAATGCTTAACCAAGGCGCGCACACCGCGCAATGAAGCGCTGGCGGTTTTAAAGAACTGCCGCTGCCTTGACAGTCCTACCACCTCTTGCAACCACGCTTTGCGCGGGGGTCTGTACAAAGCCAACAAGTCGCCGTGCTGGGGTCCAAGTTTTTCAGCCAAGGCTTGTCCACCCATCTCCCAGCACCCTAAATGGGGGGACAACAAAATCACGCCCCTGCCGACTTGCATGGCCTCTTCGAAATGGCTAAGACCTGTCCATTGCACTCGCGGCAACACCGATTGGCCCTGCGCTCTGGCCCACAGCCACGGCAGTTCAGCCACCATCTTTCCGGTAGCAGACACAGCGGCACGGGTTTGCGCCCATGTCAAACCAGCTGATCGTATTTGATGATGAAACTGATTGCGGTAGGAAGGCGACACCAACCACACCACCCAACCCAAGCCAGCGCCCAAGCCTTGCATGCATCGCAAAGGTGCCAAGGCCAGAAAACGAAACAAACTTGTCATTGAATATGGAAATGCTTTTTAGCGCACAAGACCCCAAAAAACACTGTGCGTTTAGATAGAATAGCCATTGTCGCTGAGTTAATGAAGCAACTTGCAGGGCGACACACTCGAAAGAGTCGGCTGGTTTTCAGCCATCTGCTAAAGCGTTAGCCGAACTCCTTGTTGAGGCAACGCGTTAATCAACCACAGGAGCATTTTTATGGCGAACGACTATCTCTTTACATCCGAATCCGTCTCTGAAGGCCACCCCGACAAGGTGGCTGACCAAGTATCAGACGCCATTTTGGATGCCATCTTCAAACAAGACCCGCGCAGCCGTGTGGCCGCCGAAACCTTGTGCAACACCGGCTTGGTGGTATTGGCTGGTGAGATCACCACCAACGCGCATGTGGATTACATCCAAGTCGCGCGCGACACCATCAAGCGCATCGGTTACGACAACACCGAGTACGGCATCGACTACAAAGGTTGCGCGGTCATGGTTTGCTATGACAAGCAATCCAACGATATCGCCCAAGGCGTGGATCAAGCATCTGACGATCACTTGAACACAGGTGCGGGCGACCAAGGTTTGATGTTTGGCTACGCCTGCCAAGAAACCCCTGAGTTGATGCCCGCACCCATTTACTATGCCCACCGCCTGATGGAGCGCCAAGCCCAACTGCGCCGCGATGGTCGTATGCCTTTTTTGCGTCCCGACGCCAAAAGCCAAGTGACCATGCGCTATGTAGATGGCAAACCCCACAGCATCGACACCGTGGTGCTGTCGACCCAACACAGCCCAGACCAATCCGAGTCGCAAACCAAAATGAAGGCATCTTTTAATGATGCCATCATCGAAGAACTCATCAAACCCGTGCTGCCCAAAGAGTGGCTCAAAGACACCCGCTACTTGATCAACCCCACTGGCCGTTTTGTGGTGGGTGGCCCGCAAGGCGACTGTGGCCTGACCGGTCGCAAAATCATTGTGGACACCTATGGCGGCGCTTGCCCCCACGGTGGTGGCGCGTTCTCGGGCAAAGACCCCTCCAAGGTCGACCGCTCGGCGGCTTACGCCGCCCGCTATGTGGCCAAAAACGTGGTGGCTGCCGGTTTGGCAACTCAGTGCCAAGTTCAAGTGGCTTACGCGATTGGCGTGGCCCGCCCCATGAACATCACCATCAACACCCACGGCACGGGCGTCATCGCTGACGACAAAATCGCTGCGCTGGTGAACGAGCATTTCGATTTGCGCCCCAAAGGCATCATCCAAATGCTGGACCTGCTGCGCCCCATCTATGAAAAGACCGCCGCTTACGGCCACTTTGGCCGCAATGAGCCCGACTTCACTTGGGAAAAAACCGACCGCGCAGCCGCACTTCGCGCTGCTGCTGGTTTGAAATAAAACTTAGGCGAGGCGCAAACCGTACTGACGGCACAGCGTCTCGCGCTGACCCGGCGCGAAATTGATAAGCGCTGGATCGTGTCCCACGGCATCTAAGAGCCTTGGGTTCATCACCGCGAACCACAGGGGCGGCACATAGGCCAGCAAAAACATGCCTGCATAACCGCTTGGCAACTGCGGCGCATCGTCAAAATGGCGCAGGGCTTGGTAACGCCTTGCCGCGTGGGCATGGTGGTCGGCGTGGCGCTGCAAATGGAACAACATCCAGTTAGACATCACATGGTTGCTGTTCCAAGAGTGGCGCGGCTGGCAACGCTCAAAACGACCATCGGCTTGCTGTAGGCGAAGCAAACCGTAATGCTCGACATAGTTGGCCGAAGTCAGCTGGAAATTGGTCCATAAAGATGCAGCCAACAAGAAAGGCAAAACCTGCCAACCCAGCCACAGCATCAACAGCGCCCAAAGCGCAAAGGTGATGGCCAAGCCCTGGAAAATGTGGTTTCGCACACCCCACACAGCAAGCCCCTGATCGCGCAGACGCTGCGACTCCAACTGCCACGCTCGCACCGCACCACCAGGCATTTCACGCCACACAAAGCGCCAAATAGACTCGCCCATTCGCGAGGATGCGCAGTCGTGCGGTGTGGCCACCTCTGAGTGATGGCCACGGTTGTGCTCGATGGTGAAATGCCCATAGCCGGAAGGGGCCAAAGTGATCAAGGCCAACCATCGCTCCAACCGATGGTGTTTGTGCCCCATCTCATGACCAAGGTTGATGCCAAAACCGCCCACGGCACCGGTGTTGAGCACCATGGCAAGCCATGCATACCAAGGCAAGTCATGGCGGGCAACAAACCAAGCGGCGAATACAAAGGCACCCCACAGCACTGGGACCAACGCATAGGTGATGTTGCGGTAGTAGGCGTCAGCTTCCAACTGCGCCACCGCCGACTCGGGCGGGTTGCTGCGCTCTTCGCCCAGCAAGGCGTCTGCCAAAGGCACAGCCACATACAAAAATACCAAAGGCCACAACAGCATCAAGGGGTCGCCCTGCCACAGCATCAGCAAGGGCCCCAAGCCAATCAGGGCAGGAACACCCAAAGAAAACCACCATGCCCAGCGCTTGGGGTCGCGGTAGACCTCAGGCGCGGGGAAGGTGTTGACAGACATGGCTACTAGTTCAGGCCAGCAATGTAATGGCCTAGGTTTTCAATGTCTTGCTCGCTCAAAGTGCTGGCCACGCTGGTCATATTGCCAGCGTCATTGGTGCGGTTTTTGGCTTTGAAGTCTTTCAAAGTTTTTATCACATAGTCAAAGTTTTGTCCGGCAACTTTGGGAATTTCATTTTGACCAATGAATTCGCCCAAATGGCACATCGCACACAAAGTTTCATCAGCTTTGGCTTTGCCCAAGGTGGCCTTATCAGGGTCAGCTTTAAAACCTTTGCTGCTGAGCTTTTGCTTGGAAAAATAGTTGGCCATCTCTTGCATTTCGGGACGCGTGAGGCCTGCGGTCATGGGCGACATGATGGGGTTTTCGCGACGACCTTCTTGGAAGTCACGCAATTGCAAATAAATGTAGCGGGCGTTTTGGGCGGCCAAGCTGGGCGTGCCAGGCATGGAGGAGTTGCCGTTCACACCGTGGCAACCCAAACACATGGCTGCCTTGGCAGGTATTTCATCGGCAGCCCAAGTGGCACCGTTCATCAGCAGACAAGAAACAAACAAAGCAAAAAAGTTTTTCATACACCTTCATCCGACATCTAAAAAAAAGGCCTGAGGGCACTTTCGTGCGCCACAGGCCTTAGGCTCAAAGCTCAGTTGAGCTTAGGGCAGTGCGAACACCACCACAGAGTTGCCTCGCTTGGCATCGATCTGGTTGTTACCACCAGAGGCCACGGCAACATACTGCTTGCCGCCCACTGAATATGACACAGCAGGCGCATTCACGCCGGCGCCAGTTTGGTATTCCCACAATTTTTTGCCGTTTTTGGCATCGAATGCGCGGAACAGACCATTGGCTTCACCGTTGAACACCAAGTCGCCAGCGGTGGCTAAAACGCCGCCAATCAAAGGCTGCTCTGTGTCAAATTTCCATGCCACTTTGCCGGTGTCGAGGTTGACAGCAGACAAACGACCGGTTTGCTTTTCGCTGGGGATGGTCTTGAACGCACCGCCCAACCACAGCTTGCCGCCGGGGTACTTGGAAGCTTCAACGTGGTAGGTCATGGGTTGCAGCAAGTTGGCTGCATAAGCCAAACGGGCTTCGGGATGGATAGCCATGGGGCTCCATTCCACTCCACCATTGGCACCCAACATCATCTTGGCGCCTTCTTTGGTGGGCAATGTCCACAAACCGTCTTGGGGGACCATGGCTTCAGAGAAGCGGATCAGTTCGCCAGTGGCACGATCATGCACATAGACATGGCCGGTTTTGCCAGCATGGATGGCCACTTTGGTCATCTTGCCATCTTTGCCTTTGGCTTCGGTCAAGATGGGAGGTGACACAGCATCCAAGTCCCATACATCGTGAGCGACGTACTGGTAGTGCCATTTGTAGGCACCGGTGTTCAGGTCCACAGAGACGATGGAGTCGGTGTAGAGGTTGTCGCCAGGACGCTCAGCGCCGTACAAATCGGGTGAGGGATTGCCCACCACGAAGATGACGGAGTTGGATTCGAGGTCAACAGCAGGTGCCATCCATACGCCACCGCCAAGGGTTTTGTAAAAATCGCCGCCTTGCTTGGCCAACTGTGCTTTTTCTGCGTTGATGTCGCGCAACATATTGCGGTTGGTGGCATCGTTGACAGCCCAAACACCTTCATGGCCTTTTTCAGGGATGGTGTGGAAAGTCCATTGCAAAGCGCCGGATTTGGCGTCAAAGGATTTCACGAAACCGCGGATACCGTATTCGCCACCGTTGGTGCCGATCAGGATGCGGCCATTGACAGCCACTGGTGCCATGGTTTCTGAGTAGCCCAACTCGGGGTCAGCGATTTGGGTTTCCCAAGCCAACTTGCCGGTCTTGGCGTCCAAGGCCACCAATTTGGCGTCCAAAGTACCCATGAAGACGTGTCCACCCATGATGGCTACACCACGGTTGTTAGGTCCGCAGCAATAGGTGGTGACGGGACCCATTTTGTGTTTGTAATGCCAGAACTGTTTGCCAGTGACCGCATCGATGGCGTACACATGGTTGTAGGAGGTGGTCAGGTACATCACGCCATCGATCACGATGGGCGCTGTTTCCATGGACTCCAACACTTCAGTTTGGAAAGTGAAAGCAGGACGCAGGTTTTTGACGTTGCCTGTGTTGATTTGCTTGCTGGGGTAATAGCGCGTTTGCGCATAGTTCATGTTGGAGTGCAGGAAGTTGTTAGCGTCCTTGTCAGCAGCTGTGAGCTGAGACTGGGACACGGCGACTGACTTACCGGTATCCGCTTTCGCTACACCTGAAGTCAACACGCCGATGGCCAAACTGGCCAGCGTGAGGGAAATTTTCTTTCCGATTTGTTGCATTGAGAACTCCTTGAGCCTGATGGCCAATGATTGAAAAACTAAATGTATAAAGAGAAAATTGATCAAATTTACACTTAGAAAGTCTGGGTATTTCATTTGCGATAACCTTGTGTTCTGAAAACACAACGCAGCCACAAGGAAAATTTCCCATTTGCCGATCTTAAACACGCTTGAAGTTAAATGTCATAGCGTAAAGACCTATCTAGGGAAACCCCTTAAGACTTCAACAGCCTAAAGATATGAATATGAAAAGCACATACAAACACTTTTTAACGCCTTTTCCCAACCGATTGCTCGCTTTTCTTTTTGCCTGCTGCGCGGGCTTGTCCGCCCCAGCATGGGCGCAATCAGAGTCAAATCCCAGCGTCAATGCACAGTTATTGGTGGCTGCACGCAATACAGACCTTGAAGCGGTGAAAAAGAGTTTGGACCGAGGTGCAGCGCCCAATTCCCGCAACCGGCTTGGCAAAACCTCGCTGTACATCGCTATTGAGAAAAACCGCATCGATATTGCGCGGATTTTGATTGAGGCAGGTGCAGACGTGAACTTGCCCTCCTTGGAAAAAGCCACTCCCCTGATTGCCGCCAGTTATGCGGGAAGCCTGCCCTTTGTGGATTTGTTGCTGCAACAAGGCGCCAAACATGAGCCAACTGATCGTTTACACAAATCCGCTTTGGTGTACGCAGCAGGCATGGGCAATACCGCGGTGGTCGAGCGTTTGCTGCAAGCGGGTGCACCCATCGACCAAGCACCGGTGGATGCGCTCACGCCCCTGATGTGGGCGGCTGGCCAAGGGCATGCCGAGACTGTCAAATTTCTGCTGGTTAAAGGTGCAAACAAGTTGCTGAAAGACGAGCGCAACTTAACTGCCTTGGACATGGCCAAAGAGGCTAAACATGCGCTTGTGGTGGACTTGCTTGAATAAAGCCGCTATTGATTTGGCTCGTTGAAACAGCTTTTTTCTACCTCGTCGTACATGGCTGCTCGCTGGGTGTCGCTGTGGTAAATGTTCCAAATTTCGTCTGCAATAGCGCGGGTAATGGCTTTGAACTCCAAGTCGCAATGGTGTTTTAAGCTGTCTGCAAAGGTGGCGCGGCGGTTTTGCCAAAGGTTCTCGCGCATGATGAAGACATAGTGAACCAATTCGTGGCCCACCCCCCAAGTGACCATCTCTTTGCTATAGCTATCGATGGTGCGCGGCGCGATGCTGATCTGCATGATGTTGTCAGGGAATTGGGGTGTCGGGTATTGAAACCCCATGCGAGCAAACGGCGGCACATGCCAGTCAAGCACCAACGGGGGTGGCGGCAAAGCGGCGGGCGCATGGGTGGTTTTTTTCACAAAGCCCCATAGCCTGGTGATGACGTCAAAGTCTATTTCGGGTGGCGTCACCTCTATACCTGTGATGGCATCCCCCGCCCACAAAGGCGTGTTCAGCCCCCAAATAAGCAGGCAAGCGGCTAAAGAAGACTTTTTCATTTCTAGTTTTTCCCTCTACACAGTTTGCCGCACTGCTTTGCCTTGTTGCAAAAAACCCTATATTTCCCTTGGTCGAAAGGGTTATGGATTGAATTATTTGGTGCTCAATTCAATGTTTTCTTGACTTGCATATTGAATTTTAAAAGTTTAGCCTTATCATTAGCACTCTAGTCTGGCGAGTGCTAATAATACATAAGCTGGGCAGGTAGCCCGCACATTTTGTGCATCTGTATCCACTTAAGTTTCACCTAGGAGAACCCATGAAACTTCGTCCTTTGCACGATCGTGTGATCGTCAAACGCATCGAAAGCGAAACCAAAACCGCCTCCGGCATCGTCATTCCTGACAACGCTGCTGAAAAACCCGACCAAGGAGAAATCTTGGCCGTCGGTCCTGGCAAGAAAAACGACAAAGGCGATTTGAGCCCTGTCGGCGTGAAAGTGGGCGACCGCGTGTTGTTCGGCAAATACAGCGGCCAAACGGTCAAAGTTGACGGCGAAGAACTGCTCGTCATGAAAGAAGAAGACCTGTTTGCAGTGGTTGAA
This sequence comes from Bordetella parapertussis, assembly GCA_945861305.1. Taxonomy (GTDB): domain Bacteria; phylum Pseudomonadota; class Gammaproteobacteria; order Burkholderiales; family Burkholderiaceae_C; genus Limnohabitans. Next base: position 10,406 of record CAMATW010000021.1, read on the forward strand.
ACCAAATAATTTAGGAGCTAAAACATGGCAGCAAAAGACGTAATTTTCGGCGGTGAAGCCCGCGCACGCATGGTTGAAGGCGTGAACATTTTGGCCAATGCGGTCAAAGTAACTTTAGGCCCCAAAGGCCGCAATGTGGTGCTCGAGCGCTCTTTCGGCGCCCCCACCGTGACCAAGGACGGTGTGTCCGTGGCCAAAGAAATCGAACTCAAAGACAAACTGCAAAACATGGGTGCGCAGATGGTCAAGGAAGTCGCTTCCAAAACCTCTGACAATGCAGGCGACGGTACCACCACCGCCACCGTGTTGGCCCAAGCCATCGTGCGCGAAGGCATGAAGTATGTTGCCGCCGGCATGAACCCCATGGACTTGAAGCGCGGCATCGACAAAGCAGTCACTGCACTCATCGTCGAGTTGCAAAAAGCTTCCCGCACCACCACAACCAGCAAAGAGATTGCCCAAGTCGGTTCTATCTCTGCCAACTCTGACACCAGCATTGGCGAGATCATCGCCAACGCCATGGACAAAGTCGGCAAAGAAGGCGTGATCACTGTGGAAGACGGCAAGTCACTGCAAAACGAACTCGACGTCGTCGAAGGCATGCAGTTTGACCGTGGCTATTTGTCACCCTACTTCATCAACAACCCCGACAAACAAGTCGCGCTGCTCGACAACCCCTTTGTACTGCTGTTTGACAAAAAGATCAGCAACATTCGCGAACTGCTGCCCACTTTGGAAGCGGTTGCCAAAGCCGGTCGTCCCTTGCTCATCATTGCCGAAGAAGTTGACGGCGAAGCGCTGGCAACTTTGGTGGTCAACACCATCCGTGGCATTTTGAAGGTTGTCGCTGTCAAGGCACCTGGCTTTGGCGACCGCCGCAAAGCCATGTTGGAAGACATCGCCATCCTGACCGGTGGCAAAGTCATCGCCGAAGAAATCGGCCTGACCTTAGAAAAAGTCACTTTGGCTGACCTGGGTTCTGCCAAGCGCATCGAAGTGGGCAAAGAAAACACCACCATCATCGATGGCGCCGGTGCTGCTGCTGACATCGAAGCACGTGTCAAACAAATCCGTATCCAAATCGAAGAAGCCACCTCTGACTACGACCGTGAAAAACTGCAAGAGCGTGTGGCCAAGTTGGCAGGCGGTGTGGCAGTGATCAAGGTCGGTGCCGCTACTGAAGTGGAAATGAAAGAGAAAAAAGCCCGCGTTGAAGACGCCCTGCACGCAACCCGCGCGGCCGTCGAAGAAGGCATCGTGGCTGGTGGTGGTGTGGCCCTGCTGCGCGCACGCCAAGCTGCTGGCACCATCAAGGGTGACAACCCAGACCAAGACGCTGGCATCAAGCTGGTATTGAAAGCGGTCGAGTCTCCCCTGCGCGAAATCGTCTACAACGCCGGTGGCGAGCCTTCAGTGGTCGTCAACGCTGTGTTGGCCGGTAAAGGCAACTACGGTTTCAATGCTGCCAATGACACCTATGGCGACATGATCGAAATGGGTATCTTGGATCCCACCAAAGTGACCCGCACCGCGCTGCAAAACGCAGCCTCTGTGGCCTCTTTGATGTTGACCACCGAAGCCATGATTGCTGAAGCACCTAAAGACGATGCAGGCTCTATGGGCGGCATGGGCGGCGGTGACATGGGTGGAATGGGCGGCATGGGCGGCATGGGCATGTAATTGCCTCTTGTTGCCAGGCGCTCATAAGGCGTCGCTGCAATTGCATCAACCCCGTAAGGTTCGCGCCTTGCGGGGTTTTTTTATGGCAACTTCAGTTGCGACACAATAGCTGTATGGACACTTCGAGCCTTCTTTTGCATTTACAGCAACGCTTGCCCAAGCTTATGGCGGTTTACGCATTTGGCAGTCGTTTTGAAAAAGCGGGAACACTGGCCCATGCCAACAGCGATCTTGATTTGGCCCTTCTCGTCGAGACCTATTCCGACCCCGTCACATTATTTGAATTGGCCAGTGAATTGGCCGACATCACGCATTGCCATGTTGACCTGTTAGATTTTCGTGCCGCCAGCACAGTGATGCAAAACCAAATCCTCACGCGAGGCCAACGTTTATGGGCCAAAGATGTCCGAGCAGGGCTGTTTGAGGCAGCGATGTTGAATGAAAAAATTTATCTCGATCAAATGCGCCAAGCACTGATTCTTGACGTGCAAAAGCGAGGCGCTGTTCATGGCCGATGATGTGGTTTTGAACAAAGCGGCCTCAATTGAGCGCTGTGTTGCCCGCGCTCTTGAAGAATATGAAGCTGACCCTCAAAGCTTCACAACAAATTTCTCACGTCAAGATGCTGCCATCCTAAATATCCAACGCGCTTGCGAAGCTTGTCTGGACGTGGGTCAACATATCATTCGCCGTGAGTCATTAGGCTTGCCCCAAAGCGCACGCGATATCTTCACTTTATTGGCTCAATCGGGTTGGATAGACGAAGTGCTGGCCAATGCCATGAAGCGAATGGTCGGTTTTAGAAATATCGCCGTTCACGAATACCAAGCCTTGCAACTGCCCATCTTGCTCAACATCATCAAGCTTCATTTGGCTGATTTTTCCGAGTTCAGCCGTTGCATATTACTCAAAGACGCCTCCCATAACCCTTAAGCAATAACTCAAGACAAAACCGATGCGAGTGATGGGATGCGCCAGCCCACCAAGCTCTCCACAGGCATTTGAGATATTTGCTGCAGTTGCTGGTCAATTTCTCTTTCGCCTTGTTCCCCCCTACCGTTTAAGTGAAGAAGGCGATTTTCCCAAGGTGGGTTGCGCGACTTGCCACAAGGGCGCCTACAAACCGTTGTATGGTGTCAGCATGTTGCCCGACTACCCCGAACTTGCCAAAGACATCATTTATGACACTTCAACCGTTCCAGCTGATATCGCCGCCGCTCAGAAAAAACCTTAGCTTGGCCTTGTGCGGCCTGGGCAGCCTGTTTTTCTTACCTACTGCTTGGGGCTTGGACACACTCCCCGTAACTGGGCCCATTGTGCGGATATCGGACATGGTACCCATCAGCGTGGGGCAGTTGGTGCAAGCTGTTCTGGGCTCCGATGTCGCTGTGCTTGGCGAAGTCCATGACAACCCGCGGCACCACCAACTGCGCGGCGAGTTGCTGCGTCAATTACCTGCTGCGAGTAAAACGGTGGTGGCTGAACATTTGAGCTGGCGCCTTCGTTTCAAGGAAGGTGGCGAGTTATTGGCAGGCTTAGAAGCTGCTGGGTTTGACGTTAAAGGCTGGGGTTGGCCTTTGCACCAACCGGTGTTTGAAGCGGTCACTGCGATGAATATGCCCCTCATGGGTGGCAATTTGCCAGGCGAGTCCATCAAAGAAGTGTTCAAAACACGCGGCCAAAGCCTGCCCGAAGCGGTGCGTTCGCTGCTGGCGAAAGCCCCTTTTGACGTGCAGCAAAACAAAGCAATGGAAGAAGAAATCGACCAAGGGCACTGCGGCGCCATGCCAGCCAGCATGTTCGAGGGCATGGCCGCGGTGCAACGCGGACGCGACGCGGCCATGGCTGAAGTTGCACTCGCACACCTGCCAAGCATTGTGGTGGCGGGCAATGGACATGCTTGGAAGCACTTGGGCCTGCCTTTTGTTGTGTACAAATCTTCACCGCACTTGCACACCCTGAGCGTGCTGTTCATGGAGTGGGACGACACGCGGCCCAGCCCAGAAAAACAAGCGTTTTTGGCTGAATTGGCGCAGAAAGCGGACTATGTGTGGCTCACACCACCCCATCCCCGCAAAGACCCCTGTGAAAGTTTAAGTAAAAAATGAATGCTTTGTGTGTAAATAAAAATACACAAAATTACAAAAATTAACTATTAAATAACTAATTTAAGGTGTTTATCGATTAATATTTGAGTACTTTAATTCGCATCACATACTGATGAGACCCATCGTACTCAAGGAAATCAGGTCGCTACAGACCTTGAAAACGCCCAGCCGACAAGAAGACGGCTGTGTGCTGGGTTTCGCTTGGGGACCTCAGCACGCCATGCCAGCCGCTTGCCAGCGCCAAGAACCGCGCCGCCTGATGCACCCGCCCCTGCGCTTTGACAAGGGTGTGGCGGTAGACCGATATGCATAGCGAGATTGCTTCAGCCCTTCGGGCTTCGCAATGACAGCTTTTTAACCTTGCATCAGCACATCAAGTTTTCGTGCATCGGCGCAAAAAGCGCGAATGCCTTCGGCCAGTTTGTCGCTGGCCATGGCGTCTTCATTCAGGGCAAAACGAAACTGTGCCTCGTTCAGCGTGACACGCTCGATGGGCTTCGCTTGTGCCTGCGCAAAACTGAGCGCAGAAGAAAGCGGTGCGGTTTGCGCCTGCAACTGCGCCAGCAACTCAGGCGCAATGGTGAGCAAATCGCAACCTGCCAATGCTGTGATTTGCCCAATATTGCGAAAGCTCGCACCCATCACCTCTGTCGTGACGCCATGTTGCTTGTAGTAGTTGTAAATGTGGCGAACGCTTTGCACACCTGGATCGTTCACACCAGCACGTTCTGCCTCGTCCCAAGCCGCACCCGTGGCCTTTTTGTGCCAGTCGTAAATACGCCCGACAAAAGGGGAAATGAGTTTCACACCCGCTTGCGCACACGCCACGGCCTGCGCAAACGCAAACAACAAAGTGAGGTTGGTGTGAATGCCTTCGCGCTCTAGCACGGCAGCAGCTTGTATACCCTCCCAAGTGGCTGCGATTTTGATGAGCACCCGCTTTTGCGTGTCTATGCCTTGCGCTTGGTACAACTGGGTGATGCGCCGCGCCCGCACAAGGGTGGCGTCAGTGTCAAAGCTCAAACGGGCATCGACTTCGGTGGATACACGCCCAGGCAGCAAAGACAAAATCTCGCAACCAAAGCGCACCAGCAAGCGGTCCATGTTTTCATCCTGAGCGGCTTTGGGGTGTTGTGCCAAAGTTTCATCCAACAGTGCGCGGTAGACGGGCATTTGCACCGCTTTAAGGATGAGCGAGGGGTTGGTGGTGGCGTCTGTTGGCTGAAATTGGGCAATTTGCTTGAAGTCGCCGGTGTCGGCGACCACGGTGGTGAATTGCTTTAAAGCATCGAGTTGGTTCATCACTGCATTATCTCTTTCAAGCCCGTTGTGTCATTGACTTAACCCTGAGCGGCAATACCGCTACAGTCTGACTTATGAAAAACATTTTGGTCTTAGGTGGAAGCGGTTTTGTGGGTCGCCATGTCTGCGAGGCCTTGAACCGCGCAGGTGTTCACATCACGGTGCCCACACGCCGCTTGCCAGCGCGTTCGGTGCAAATGCTGCCCATGGTGTCGGTAGTGCAAGCCGATGTACACGACCCCGCGCAGCTGGCGGCTTTGCTGCCCGGGCACGACGCGGTCATCAACCTGATTGCCATCTTGCACGGCACCCAAGCGCAATTCGACAAAGCCCATGTGCAACTGCCTGCGCTGTTGGCCAAGGCATGTTTGGCTGCAGGCGTCAATCGACTGGTGCATATCAGCGCCTTGGGTGCGGATGTGAATGCACCGTCCATGTACCAACGCAGCAAGGCGCACGGTGAACAGGTCTTGCTAGAGCATGTGCCCCAAGGTTTGGCGCTGACGGTTTTGCGCCCCAGCGTGATCTTTGGCGAAGACGACGCCTTCATCAATGTGTTTGCCAAATTGCAAGCCTTGGCACCGGTGGTGCCGCTGGCCGGCGCACACACCCGTTTTCAGCCGGTATGGGTTCACGATATTGCACAAGCTGTGGTGTATGCAGTGATGCACCCAGCCACAGCGGGTCCCAGCTACGAACTCGTCGGACCACAAATCTTTACCTTGCAGCAGTTGGTAGAACACGCGGGCATATGGGCGCAACACCCGCGCTGGGTCATTCCTTTGCCCAACGCGTTGGCCTATGTGCAAGCTTGGGTGATGGAACACCTGCCAGGCCCGACTTTGATGAGTCGCGACAATGTGGCTTCGATGAAAGTCGATAACGTAGCCAGTGGCTCTGCGCTGGGTTTGAGCGACTTGGGCGTGCCAACACCGGCGAGCTTGGCCAGTGTGTTTACTTTGCCTTGAAAACCATGCAAACCTATTTGGTGGGTGGCGCGGTGCGAGACGCATTGCTGGGCATACAGGGTAGCGACCGTGACTGGGTGGTGGTAGGCAGCACCCCCGAGGAGATGCTCGCCAAAGGTTTTCTCCCTGTGGGCAAAGACTTTCCGGTGTTTTTGCATCCCCATAACAAAGACGAATACGCACTGGCGCGAACGGAACGCAAAACAGCACCGGGCTACAAAGGCTTTGTGATCCATGCTGCACCTGAAGTCACGCTAGAGCAAGACTTGGCGCGGCGGGACCTCACCATCAACGCCATCGCCCAAGACGAACAAGGTCAGCTCACAGACCCCCATGGCGGTGAGCGCGATTTAAAAGAAGGTGTGCTGCGCCATGTCAGCTTGGCCTTTCGTGAAGACCCTGTGCGCATCTTGCGCTTAGCCAGGTTTGCGGCACGTTTCCCCCACTTTGTCGTCGCATCTGAAACCCAAGCTTTGATGGTCGAGATGGTGCAAGACGGCGAGGTCAAGGCGTTGGTGGCCGAACGTGTGTGGCAAGAATTGGCCAAAGGCTTGATGGGCCACCAACCCTCGCGCATGTTGCAGGTGTTGCGCAACTGCGGCGCTTTGCATATCTTGTTGCCTGAAGTCGCTCGCTTATACGGCGTGCCGCAACCGGTAGAACACCACCCCGAGGTGGACACCGGTGTGCATTTGGAGATGGTGCTCGACCAATGCGCTCGCATGAACATGCCCTTGGAGGTACGCTTTGCAGCGCTGTGCCACGATTTAGGCAAGGGCAACACCCACCCCAGCGCCTTGCCACGCCACATCGGCCATGAGGGGCGCAGCGTCAAACTGCTGCGTGGCGTCTGCGAGCGGTTGCGGGTGCCGCAACACTGCAAAGAACTGGCCGAGGTGGTGGCGCGTGAACATGGCCATATCCACGGCTGCTTGCGTCTCAGTGCAGAATCGGTATTGCGTTTGCTGGTGCGCTGCGATGCCCTGCGTCGCCCTGATCGATTCGCGCAGGTGTTGCAAGCCTGTGAATGCGATGCACGCGGCAGACTGGGCTTGCAAGAGCGCACTTACCCGCAAGCCGCACACCTGCGTGGTTTGCTCAACGCCGCCTTGTCGGTGGACACCACCACGCTATCTGATCAAGCCATACAACGCGGTTTGAAAGGCGCTCACATAGGCCAGCATATTGACGCTGCCCGTGTCCTTGCCCTCAAGGCAGCCATCGCGAGTTGATCATTTCGAAGCAGTTTCGGCGTCCCAGCGTCCCGCCAAATTCTTCAGCAACTGGGTGACAGCCAAAGCGCGGCGACTTTGCACATCGAGCAAATTTCGCTGTGCGGCAAGCGCACTGGCTTGGGCTGTGACCACATTCAAGTAACTGACCGTACCTGCTGCGTACTGCGCTTCGGTGATGCGCAAATTGCGCTCTGCGGCTTGCAAGGCCTGTGCTTGCGCTGCTTCTTGCGCCTGCAACTGATGGGTCGCCACCAAGTTGTCCTCCACCTCTTGCAAGAGGGTCAGCACAGTTTGCTGGTAGTTGAGAAGTGCCACTTCCAAGGCGGCGCGGGCATCGTCCTTGGCGGCTTGGCGCTGTCCGCCATCGAACAAAGACAAGGCCAAGGACGGCCCCAAAGACCACAATCGGGAAGATGCATTGAACAAGCTCGCCAACTCGGTACTTTTGTAACCGGTGCCGACAGCAAAACTGAAGGTGGGAAAAAAAGCGGTCTGCGCCACCCCCAGTTGCGCTTGGGCGCCCATCACCCGCATTTCTGCCGCACGGATATCGGGGCGTCGTTGCAGCAAGGATGAGGGCAACACCGTGGGCAGGGCGGGCAGTACCGGCAAAGCTTGCGAAGCGGCCATCTGCAAAGCCGATGGCGCTTGCCCCAGCAAAACCGCCAAGCTGTGGGTCAGTTGTTGACGCGTTGTTTCGACATCGATACGTTGAGCCACCGTGCTTTGCCATTGCGACTCGGCCTGCGCCACATCTGCCGCAGACACCACACCAGCGTCGTAGCGGTAGCGCGTCAAGGTCAAGGCACGCTCGTAAGCTGCTTGGGCTTTTTCTACCACCGCTTGTTGCCGCTCAGCGGTGCGCATGGCGATATAGGTTTGCACCAAGGTCGCTTGCGCTGACAAACGCGCCAGCGCCAAATCTTCTTGACTCGCCAAGGCGTTGGCCTGCGCCGCTTGGGTTTGCAAGTCGATACGGCCCCAAACATCAAGCTCCCACGTCAAGGGCATGCTGACGCTTGCGCTGTTGGATGCTGCCCCGCCGGCGCTGCTGACAGAACGCGCCGCACCAGCGTTCACCGACACACTGGGCCACAAACTGGCTTGGGCTGCAGCCACACTGGCTTGGGCTTGGCGCACTTTGGCAGACAGCAGTTGCAAATTCAAATTGCCTGTTTCAAGTTGCGCTTGCAAACCATTGAGCACAGGGTCTTGAAACAAAGTCCACCAAGCACGGTCCACCGCATCACCCGCTGCATTGGCTGTTTGTGGCGCAGAAAAGCTTTCGGGTGCGCGAGCCGTGGGCTTAACGACGACAGGTTTTTTGAACCAACTGGCACAGCCTGCGAGCAACAAGCACAGCGCTATCACTGAAAGCGCTTTTGGCTGCCTTGACCGCCGCATACTCATACCACTCTCCCACCAGAAACCACGGAAGTTAGCACGACTGCTTTGGCACTGCGCCAAGCCAGCCAACGACTGCGCAACGCCTCCAAGCCCACAAACACGATGGGCGTGGTGAACAAGGTCAAGAGCTGGCTCAGCACCAAGCCACCCAGTACCGCCAGCCCCAAGGGTTGGCGCAACTCTGCTCCCACGCCATAGGCCAAGGCCAAGGGAATGGCGCCCAACATGGCTGCGGCTGTGGTCATGAGGATGGGACGCAAGCGCTGCTGCGCTGAAAGGTAAATCGCTTGGGCAGGGCTGCGTCCAAGGCGTTGTTTTTGCAAGGCAAAGTCAATCATCAAGATGGCATTTTTTTTCACGATGCCAATCAGCAAGATCACGCCAATCATGGCAATGATGCTGAACTCGGTGCCCATGGCCATCAGGGTCAGCAATGCCCCCAGTCCGGCGGAAGGCAAGGTGGACAGTATGGTGAGCGGGTGCAACAGGTTTTCATACAGCACACCCAAGACCAAGTACAAGGTCAGCAAGGCCGACAGTATCAACAAGGGCTGGGTTTCCAAGGAGCGCTGAAAAGCGTTGGCGGTGCCTGCAAAACTGCCGCGTACCGACACCGGTAAATTGAGCTCAGCTACTGTGGTGTTGATGGCCTGTGTGGCTTGCGACAGCGACACGCCTGGGGCCAAACTGAAGCTGAAGGTGTCCGACGGCACACCGCCTTCATGCGACACCGACAAGGCCGTGTTGGTGAGTTCTATGCGCGCAAAACTGCTGAAGGGCACAGCTTGGCCACGGTCATTGATGAACTGCAAACGCTGTAAAGCCTCGGCATTTTGCAAATACGGTGGGGCGAGTTCCATCACCACGCGGTATTGGTTCAGCGGGTTGTAAATCACCCCAATTTGTCGTTGGCTAAAACCATTGCTGAGCACCGTGTCAATGGCTCGCACCGATAGACCCAGACGGGCTGCTGCGTCGCGGTCTATCACCACCGAGGTTTGCAAGCCACGCTCTTCAAAGTCACTGCTGATGTCTTCCAATTCTTTGAGTTTGGCCAAGGCACGGCGTAACTTGGGCTCCCATTCACGCAACTGCGACAAGTCATCGGCTTTGATGCTGAACTCGTACTCAGAGTTCGATACCCGTCCACCCACTCGGATGTCTTGTACCGGCGTCATGAACAACCGTGCGCCCGCCTCCTTGGACAGTTGCTTGCGCAATCGTGCCACTACCTGCTCGGCACTGGCGTCGCGCTGATCGCGCGGCTTGAGCGTCAAGAACATGCGGGCGGCATTGCGTTGCCCCTCGCCGGTGAAACCTGTCACTGTCTCTACCGCAGGATCGGCTTGCACGATGGCGAGCATGGTGTGCAAGCGCTGCTGCATGGCCTGAAACGAGGAACTTTGGTCGGCGCGTATATAGCCGTTGATGCGACCGGTGTCTTGTTGTGGGAAAAAGCCCTTCGGAATAGCGCGGTACAGGGTGACATTGAGGGCGATGGCCGCCACCAACACCAACCACATCAGCCATGGGTGACGCAATGCCCAAGCCAAGCCATGTTTGTAAATGCGCAACCATTTGCTGCGCCGCGGTCTGCGTGGTTGGCTAAGCTGCCGAGGTAACAGGGCAGCACACATCATGGGTGTGGTGGTCAAAGAAACCAGCATCGACACCAAGATCGCGGCGGTCATCACCACCGCAAATTCACGAAACAATCGTCCCAACATGCCGCCCATGAACAAAATGGGGATAAACACCGCCACCAAAGAAATGCTGATCGCAACCACTGTAAACCCAATGTCGCGTGAACCCTGCAAACACGCTTGCAGCAAAGGCACACCACGCTCGCGCTGTCGGGTGATGTTCTCCAAAACCACGATCGCGTCATCCACCACAAAGCCGGTGGCGATGGTCAAAGCCATCAGCGTGAGGTTGTTCAAACTCAAACCCATGAGGTACATCACCACACAAGTGCCCGCCAACGACAACGGCAGCGCAACAGCAGGAATGAGTGCGGTTTGCCAACGCTTTAAAAACAAGGCCACCACCAAAATCACCAACGCCATGGACAGCACCAAAGACTTTTGTATCTCCAGCAAAGAAGCCCGTACGGTAGGTGAGCGGTCCAACACCACCGCCATCTGCACAGCCGCTGGCAAACCTGCCTCCAACATGGGCAAGATGCCACGCACCCTGTCAACTGTCTCGATCACATTGCCGCCCGGTTGAAGGTTCAACACCAACAGCACGGCGGGTTGACCTTGGGACACGCCGTCGGTACGCACATCCTGTACAGAGTCCTGCACCTGCGCCACATCTTGTAAACGCAAAGCCTGACCGTTCACATAGCGCAATATCAAAGGGGCGTAATCTTGCGCAGTGCGCGCTTGGTCATTGGCTTCGATTTGCCACGCTTGGGCTTCGTCCTCCACCACGCCTTTAGGGCGATGGGCGTTATTGGCCACCACCGCTTGGCGAACTATCTCCAGCGAAATGCCAGCGGCACTGAGTTTGTGGGGGTCTAGCGCGATGCGCACTGCAGGCAAAGCACCGCCGCCAATAGTGACCTGCCCCACACCATCAACTTGCGCCAAGCGCTGGGCCAAAGTGGTCGAGGCCATGTCGTACATCTGGCCACGTGTGTAGGTGTCCGAGGTCAAGGCCAAAACCAGCATCGGGCTGTCTGCAGGGTTGACCTTTTTGTAGGTGGGCCGGCTGGGCATACCGGTTGGCAGCAAGGGCTGAGCGGTGTTGATGGCCGCTTGCACTTCACGTGCAGCGCCGTTGATATTGCGATCGAGTTCAAACTGCAGGGTGACGCGTGTGCTGCCCTGTGAAGAACTGGAAGTCATTTCGGTCACGCCTGCAATATTTCCCAAGACCCGCTCAAGAGGCGTGGCCACGGTGGCTGCCATCGTCTCGGGACTGGCACCAGGCAAATTGGCCTGTACCGAGATGGTGGGGAAATCTACCTGTGGCAATGGTGCCACCGGTAACTGCACATAAGCCAAGGCGCCAGCCAAGGCCAGGCCAAGGCTTAGCAAAGTGGTGGCCACGGGTCTGGCGATGAAGGGCGCAGACATGTTCATCGTGCTGAACCCCGCCGCTTTCCCCACGCATCGAGTTGCAGGTAAATCACGGGCGTGGTGAACAAGGTCAGCCACTGACTTAAAATCAAGCCTCCCACCAAGGTCACACCCAAGGGGTGGCGCAACTCACTGCCAACGCCGCTGCCCAGCATCAGCGGCAAGGCACCCAGCAATGCACACAAGGTGGTCATCAAAATCGGACGAAAGCGCAACAAACAGGCTTGGGTGATGGCTTCGCGCGGCGGCATGCCTTGGCGACGCTGCGCATCCAGCGCAAAGTCAATCATCATGATGGCGTTCTTCTTCACAATGCCAATCAACAAGACAATGCCGATGACGGCGATCAGCCCCAACTCGATGCGCGCCGCCAACAAAGCCAACAAAGCGCCCAAGGCCGCAGAAGGCAAGGTCGACAAAATCGTGACGGGGTGGACATAGCTCTCGTACAGCACACCCAAGACGATGTACATGGTGACCACTGCCGCCAATACCAACCACAGGCTGTTAAGCAAGGAGGCTTTGAAGGCCAAAGCGGTCCCTTCAAAACGCGTCTCCACAGAGGGGGGGACAGCTTCTTCTGCTCGCATGGCTTGCCAATGCCCATCTATGGCTTGCACCGCCTCACCCAGCGAAGCACTTGCGGCAGGCTTGAACGACAAAGTGACGGCGGGAAACTGTGCCACATGCAAGATACTGAGCAACGCTGCACGCTCCTCCACCTTGGCCACACTGCTCAAGGGCACTTGAGACCCATTGACTGATGGCACCCGCAACAATGCCAAAGCAGCAGGCCCTATGCGGTCTTGGTCTTGAACTTCCAACACCACACGGTACTGGTTGCTTTGGGTGAAGATGGTGGATACCAAGCGTTGGCCAAATGCGTTGTACAGCGCGTTGTCGATGGCCAAGACGGTCACGCCCAACCGAGCCGCGGCCTCGCGGTCTATGCGCACATAGGCTTGCAAGCCTTGGTCTTGGTAATCGCTTGCCACATCGGCCAGTGCGGGGTCTAGGCGTAAACGCTCTTGCAGGCGCTTAGACCAATAGCCCAGAGCCTCGCCATCGGGGCTGCTGAGCAAAAATCGAAATGGGTTGCGAGTCACTCGGTCTTCCAAACTTAAATCTTGCAGGGGTTGCAAATACACCTGCAAGCCAGAAACTTGTCGAGAAAGCAATGCCAGACGCTCTAAGGTGGCTGGCAATCCTTCGGGACGCTGCGCCTTGGGCGCCAAATTCAAAGTCATACGCCCCGCATTCAAACTGGCGTTGGGACCATCCACACCAATGAAGGAGCTAAGGCTTTGCACCGCAGGGTCTTGCAGCAGCAAGCGCCCCAAAGCCTGTTGCCGCTCGGACATGGCCTCAAACGAGGTCGACTGCGTGGCCTCGGTAATGACTTGCACCGCACCCGTGTCTTGCAAAGGGAAAAACCCCTTGGGGCTGATGAGGTAAGCGGCCACGGTCAACACCACCGTCAAACCAAATGAGGCCAGTGTGGCCACTGGTCGGTCCAGCACCCAATTCAAACCACGGCCATAAGCAGCAATCAAGTGCTTTAACCATGTACCCGAGTCCAACGTGTTTTGGTCGTTTTTTTGTGCCTGCAGCACATGGGCGCACAGCATGGGGGTGAGGGTCAAAGAGACGAAGGCTGAAATCAAAATCGCCACAGCCAAGGTGATGGCAAATTCATGGAACAAGCGCCCCACCACATCGCCCATGAACAACAAGGGAATCAGCACAGCGATAAGAGAAAAAGTCAGCGACACAATGGTGAAACCAATTTGCTGTGCGCCCTCGATAGCCGCTTGCACAGGTGTTCGCGGTTCCTCTGGGTCTTGCAAAAAACGGGCAATGTTTTCGATCATGACGATGGCGTCATCCACCACAAAACCTGTGGCCACTGTGAGCGCCATCAAGGTGAGGTTGTTGACCGAAAAACCTGCCAAATACATGACCGCAAAAGTACCCACCAGCGACAAAGGCACAACCACTGCAGGAATCAAGGTGGCGGACGCACTGCGCAGAAATACAAAAATCACCATGACCACCAAGGCCATCGACAACAGCAACTCGAATTGAACGTCCCGCACCGAGGCGCGAATGGTGGTGGTGCGGTCGGTCATCACCTGCACATCCAAACTGGCTGGCAAAGCCGCGCGTAAAGCGGGAAGTAAGGCCTGCACCCGTTGCACAGTGTCAATCACATTCGCACCCGGTTGACGCTGGATATTCAAAACAATGGCAGGCTGGGTATTGGCCCAGGCCAACAAACGGCTGTTCTCAGGCGCATCCTTGATGGTGGCCACATCGCGCAATCGCAAAGGGTTGCCGTTTTTATAGGCCAATACCAAGTTGGCATAGTCTTGAGAGGACTGCATCTGGTCGTTCGCATCCAAACTAGAGGCACGGGCAGGGCCATCCAAACTGCCCTTGGCCATGCTCACATTGGCTTGGTTGATGGCAGTGCGAACGTCTTCCAGCGAAAAACCCGCAGCGCTCAAAGCTTGGCTGTTGACCTGCACCCGCACCGAGGGGCGCTGGGCGCCCGCGATACTGACCAAGCCCACGCCAGCGACTTGCGACAAACGCATGGCCAGGCGATTTTCCACCATGTCATGCACACGGGTGATGGGCAGCGAGGGCGAACTGATGGCCAAGGTCAATACCGGCGCGTCCGCTGGGTTGACCTTGCTGTAGGCCGGTGGCATGGGCAAGTCTGAGGGCAGCACACCGATGGCTGCATTGATGGCGGCCTGCACCTGTTGCTCGGCCACATCCAGAGGCAACTTCAGCGAGAAACGCAAAGTGATGACCGAGGCGCCGCCCGAACTGACTGAGGTCATTTGGTCCAAGCCTGGCATTTGCCCGAGTTGCCGCTCCAATGGTGCGGTGACGGTTGCGGTCATCACCTCGGGGCTCGCACCTGGGTACAGGGTGTTCACCTGAACCGTGGGGTAATCAATTTGAGGCAATGAAGCCACGGGCAAAAAACGGTAGGCCAAAGTCCCACACAGCAACAACGCCAACATCGTCAGCGAAGTGGCCACCGGTCGCAAAATAAACAGCCGCGACAGATTCATGGTTTACGCGCTTTCACCACCTCCACCCCACTGCCACTGCGTAAACGGTCAGCGCCATCGGTGACGACTTGTTGACCGGCTTTAAGGTCCGCTTTCACCGCTTGCCAATCGCCCTCAATCGCCTCCAGTTGCACGGTTTGCACTTGCACAGTGTTGTCGGCTTGAACCACGTACACAAAGGTGCCTGCCGCACCGCGTTGAACCGCTTGTACAGGAACCGCCACCATATTTTTCAAGGTATCAAGCTGCAAACGGATATGGGCAAACTGATTGGGAAACAAACTGCCGTCGCGGTTGTCCAAGGTGGCTTTCAAACGCAAGGTGCTGGTGGCTACATCGATGGCGTTGTCGGTGGTGCTGACACGCCCTTGGGCAAGGCGTATTTTTTGGTCACGATCCCAGGCTTCGACGGGCAAGGCTTGGCCCGCTTTCAATTTGCGCATGATCAAGGGGACATGCAACTCAGGGACAGCAAACAATACCGACATGGGCTGGGTTTGCGTGATGTTGACCAAGCCATTGGGGTCGCTAGAGCGCACCAAACTGCCCAACTCGACTTGCTTTAAGCCCAGCCGTCCGCTGATGGGGGCGGTCACACGGGTGTAGGAAAGCTGCAGCTTTGCCATGTCGATTTGCGCTTGATCGGCTTGCACCGTGCCTTGCAATTGACGCACCAAAGCGGCTTGTGTTTCTACCTGCTGACGCGCAATAGCGTCCTTGCTGAGCAAGTCTTGGTAGCGCTGTAAATCCAACTCCGCATTTTTCATGAGGGCGGCATCTCGGGCGAACTGTCCTTGGGCTTGGTTAAGTTGCGCTTCAAAAGGTCGGGCATCAATTTCAGCCAGCACCTGTCCGGCTTGCACCAGTTGTCCTTCTGTGAAACGCAAGGCTTTGAGTTCACCATCCACCTTGGCCCTTACCACGGCAGTGTTGAGCGCGACCAAAGTGCCCGCGGCTTGCACGGTGTAGCGAATATCCATGAGGCGCACCTCACCCACACTCACCGGCGTGCTGCGTGAACCTTCACCGCCGCCTTTGAGGTTTTTGCCGCCACCTGCAGATTTGCTGTTATCGGGCTTGGACGCGGCATCCGCAGTCACAGCCACGTCATCGCCTCGCAAGACAGCGCTTAACTTGTTTTTGATGTCTGGGTAAAACCAGCTTGCAGCAAATGCGACCACGACCAAAAGTGACAGCAACCACCACTTGACCAAGCCAGATTGGCTGTGTGAGATTGAGTTGAATGGGTTGAACGGCTTATCCATGGGTTCATGTTAACTGCCGAAGAAGTCCCTAGAGCAGTCGTGACAAACCTGCGCACACCATGCTGAGGATGATGGTGGTGGTCAAAGGGAGAAAGATCTCGCGGCCAAACAAGCGAAAACGCAAGTCGCCAGGCAAGCGACCAAAGCCGAGCTTTTGCAACCACGGCGTGATGCCTTGGATCAGCAAAAGGGCCAAAAAGACCACAATCAACCAACGAAACATATGTCTATAACCTGTGTGTTCTATCGCCTTGCACAAAACCCAAGGGCTGCCAAGCATCGCCACGACCCAAGGAGATGACTTTGAACAACTCCCCCATCTCGTGCTCGGTGATGAGTTTTTGCGCCATGGCCCTGTCTGCCACAGATGCGTTTTCCAGTAAGTCCAACAAACCATTGTTGAGCAAAAAATGCGCTTGGCTGGTGTAACCCAACACTTGCAAACCCACGTCTTGCGCGGCCAAAGCCACGCCGGTGAAATCAACATGGGCGGTGATGTCTTTCAACCCAACACTTTGCAAAGGATCACCATCGCTACGGTGCGCTTGGTGGCACATCAGTGTGCCCATGTGGCGCTGCTCATGGTAGTACTCGGCCTCGGGAAATCCATAGTCGATCAAGAACATCGCGCCGCGTTGCAGGCGCTCGCCCACACTGCGAATAAAAGCCAGCGCTTGAGGATGAATTTCGGTTAGGTAATTGTGTGTGCCTTCAATATCCATCGGTGGACGCTCATCGGTGACGCGGTCTTGCCAAGCAAAAGCACATGACGCCTCATCCCAGACCACGCCGCGCTCATGCCAGACACCCGCTGTGCGCTGCAAGAGGCGCACCGGCATGGCGTCCAGAACCTCGTTGCCAATCACCACAGCTTCAATGCTGTCAGGCAATTCACTGACCCACTGCACACGTGAACCAAAAGCTGACAGCGTTTGGGCTTGGCGTTCACGCAAAGCGCCAGACACCTCGACGATGGTGTAGCTTTGCACCAAATCCCCCAAAGCCTCTAACAATTGCACGGCCAGTGTGCCGTTGCCTGCACCGAACTCTAGGACCGCATTGGTTTGGGTGTTGGCCAAAGCCTCGGTCACACTTTGCGCAAAAGCCTTGCCAAAAAAGGCCGACATCTCGGGCGCGGTGACAAAATCGCTGCCTTGTGCTGGCATACGACCGATCTGACCTTGGCCTGCGGCGTAGTAACCCAAGCCCGGCGCGTACAAAGCCAGCGCCATGAATCGGTCAAACCCCAACCATCCGCCATCTGCGGTCAAACGCGCTTGTATCAACGCCTTTAAAGCAGTCGCTAAACTCTTTGCCTGTGTTTCCATAGATTGATTGTCGTCCATGCCCTCTGCACCCCTTATCGCTTATTCGCCTGCAGTGCTGGTCACCGGCTCGGGCAAGCGCTTGGGCCGTGCCATCGCCTTGGGGCTGGCACAGGCTGGCTGGCGTGTGGCCGTGCATTACAGACACTCAGCACAAGAGGCCCAACAAACAGCCAACGACTGTGCTGCGCTTACCGCAGGTGCAAGCGTTTTTTGCGCTGACTTGAGTGATGAAACTCAGGTGCGCCAGTTGTTTGCAGCTGCGCAGCAGCACATGGTGCAATTGGATGCGGTGGTCAACAGCGCCGCGCTCTTTGAGCACGACAGCGCCGAGAATTTTGGCTTTGCACCCATGGAGCAGCATTTGCGCAGCAACACAGGAGCTGCGATCGTATTGGCACAACTGCTGCACGCCCATGTGAAACAACGCCAAAGTACCGGTGTGGTGGTGAACATGCTGGACCAAAAACTTTGGAACTACAACCCTGATTTTTTCAGCTACACCCTATCCAAAGCCGCGTTGCAAGCCGCCACCACCATGCTGGCACAAGCCTTGGCACCTCAGTTAAGGGTGGTGGGCGTGGCCCCTGGCCTGACCTTGACAAGCCACTTGCTAAGCGATGAAAAGTTTGAAGAGCTGCATCAACTCTCCCCCTTGGGACGCTCCTCCAGCGTGGCGGATGTGGTGGCAACGGTGTTGTTTGCCTTGACCAATTCTTCTGTCACTGGCACCAGTCTGTTGGTGGATGGTGGACAGCACCTGATGAAATTTGAGCGCGATTTTTCGCTGATGTAAGAACCCTATGAATTCCAACGGCAACCAAATTCTCACTTTAACCGGCCTGCGTTTTAACGCTGATCTGGGCATCTTGGCGCATGAGAAAAAAGCGCCCCAAGCTATTCAGGTGGACGCCGAACTGAGCTTAGGGCAGCAACCCCTTTTGCCAGAAGCAGACGACATATCGCGGGTACTTGACTACCGCAAGGTGCGCCAAATCATCATCGATGAATGCACCGCTCAGCATGTCAGCCTGCTAGAGACCATGATTGGCAAACTCTGCCACCGCTTGATGCAGTTGCAAGGGGTGAAGGCAGTACGAGTGAAAATCACCAAACTGGAAATTTTTGACGACTGCGAAGTCGCTATCCGCATGGAGGCGGGATCATGGTGAACACCATGCAAATTGAACGCGAAACCCAGAAGCTGGAAAAACGCCTGTGCCGACAGGTTGGTGAAGCCATTGTTCAATACAACATGATTGAAGAAGGCGACAAAGTCATGGTGTGCATGTCAGGCGGCAAAGACAGTTACGGCATGCTCGACATCTTGCTCAAACTCAAAGCCCGCGCACCCATTCACTTTGACATCATCGCGGTCAACCTTGACCAAAAACAACCGGGCTTTCCAGCCCATGTGCTGCCCGACTACCTCAGCACCCTGGGCGTGCCTTTTCGCATTGAAACTCAAGACACTTACGCCATCGTCAAGAGCAAAATTCCTGAAGGCAAAACCATGTGCAGCCTGTGCAGCAGGTTGCGCCGAGGCATTTTGTACCGCGTTGCCGATGAAATTGGCGCAACCAAAATTGCGCTAGGCCATCACCGCGATGACATCTTGCAAACCTTTTTCCTGAACATGTTTTTCGCGGGCAAGTTGAAAAGCATGCCGCCCAAATTGGTGAGTGACGCAGGACATCACATCGTGATTCGGCCCTTGGCTTTTGTGGCCGAGCGTGATTTAGAGCGTTGGGCCGCGCACCGCGCATTTCCCATCATCCCTTGCACTTTGTGCGGCAGCCAAGATGGTTTGCAGCGCCAGCAAGTGGGCAATATGCTGCGCGAGTGGGAGAAAAAACACCCAGGGCGTTTGGACATCATGTTCAATTCCTTGCAACACGTGGCACCTTCGCACTTGTTAGACCACAGCTTGTTTGATTTCAAAGGCTTGAAAACCACTGGCTTGCCTGACCCCGAGGGTGACACCGCGTTTGACCCTGAGAGTTTTGCCTTACCCAGCTTGGGCGGTATTCAAACCGTGACTTTGAGCTAAGTGCTAAGCCACCAAGCACCGTCATTGCAATGACGTGTTTACAGCGACTCTAAAAAAGTTATCAAGTCTTTGCGCTGCTCAGCCTGTAAAGCGGTGAACTTGTCGCGCGATGCCTTGGCCTCACCGCCATGCCACACCACCGCCTCTAGCAAGTTACGCGCACGCCCATCGTGTAAAAAAGAGGTACTTGCACTCACCTGCTTGGACAAACCAATGCCCCACAAAGGCGGGGTGCGCCAATCGCTGCCACCGGCTTTGTAATCGGGGCGACCATCGGCCAAGTCGGGTCCCATGTCATGCAACAACAAATCGGTGTAAGGGCGAATGCGTTGGTTGGAAATAGGGGGCACAGCTGCGTATTTGCCGGTGCGCCATTCGGGCACATGGCACATGACGCAACCCGAAGATGCAAACAAAGCTTCACCGCGTTGGACTTCAGGTTTGTCGGCATTACGCCGCTCAGGAACAGCCAGCGCTTGCGTCCAAAAAGTGATGGCGTCCCACATATCGGGACGCAACTCTGGCTTGGGGGCCTTGATGGCTGCCAAGCACTCGTGCTGCACGGGAGTGCATTGGGTGAAAGGGTAAATCGATGAAGTCACACCAATGTCAGCGCCAAACGCCGCCGCAATTTGCTGTCGGATACTCGGTTGGTTGGCCTTCCAACCAAAACGCCCCATGGCTTGCTTGTTGTTGATGTCGTCGCGCACATAGTTGGGTCGACCATTCAATCCCTGCGCCTTTTGCTGCTGCGCCACTTGCAAAATGTCTTTGTCGCTGATGGCTTCTAAGTAGCCCATGCCAACCATGGCTTGGCTGTTGCGAAGCGACAGCATCACGCCGTCGGCAAGCGGGCCAAAGTTGAGCTTATCAACCCGCACCTTGGGTTGGCGCAGCTCTAAAGTTTCGCCATCGGGGAAGGTGAAGGTCTTGGCTGACCAGTCGATGTAAACCTCTGCTTCACCTGCTCGCGCTTCTGGGTCTTTGCGCGTGACGGTGTCGAACATTTGAATGTCTGTCCCGTAGTTGGGGTCAGATTTGGGCGAACCATGCGGCCCCTCACCAGGCACCGAAATGCGTAAAACATGCTGAATGGCCAAGCTGCCGCTGTTGTCTAAAGCTCTGCCGCGCCCCGCATTGAGGTGGCAAGAAGCGCAATTGGTCGCCAAAAACATAGGGCCCAAACCCCACTCGCCACCTGCTGGCCCAGGCTGAGACAAATCCCACACCAAAGGAATGACGGGGTTATTGACCGCCATCCAAAAATTGGTGAAGACCCGCTCGCCTTTGAGGAAGACTTGCATTTGCTTAGGTGTCAAACCAGCCACTGGCTGCCGGTACACCTCTTGCGGGACCACTGTTTTGTCAGTGGAGGTTTGCGTGACAGCGGTCCCGTGCAATATCACCAAAGAGAGAAATACCAAGACCGCTTTTTTCACATCACACCTTTTTCAATGCTTTTTGTAAGCCACAACCTTTTGGTGCTGCTCGCCCAAGCCCGCTATCCCTAAGGACATGGTGTCGCCGGCTTGAAGAAACACAGGGGCAGACTTGCCATTTTTCTTCACACCCATGCCAACACCCGGAGGGGTGCCGGTGGTGATGACGTCGCCGGGCATCAAGGTCATGAACTGGCTGACATAGCTCACGAGTTTGGCCACATTGAAGACCATGGTTTTGGTGTTGCCGGTTTGCATGCGAACGCCGTTGACGTCAAGCCACATGGCCAAGCGCTGAGGCTGGGGCACTTCATCGCGGGTGACCAACCATGGGCCGATGGGACCAAAGGTGTCGCAACCCTTGCCCTTGTCCCAGGTGAGGCCGCGCTCGAGTTGGTACTCACGCTCGGACACATCATTGATGGTGCAATAGCCAGCCACATAGTTCAATGCTTGCGCTTGCGACACATAGCTGGCACGTGTGCCAATCACCACGCCAAGCTCAACTTCCCAGTCCGACTTGACCGAGCCTTTAGGCAACATGATGTCGTCGTTGGGGCCTTGTACACAGCTGTTGGCCTTCATGAACACCACCGGCTCTTTGGGCACTGGCAGGTTGGATTCAGCCGCGTGGTCTGCGTAGTTCAAGCCGATGGCTATGAACTTGCCCACATGGCTGATGGGGCAACCCATGCGAGGCTTGCCCTTGACGAGCGGCAATGAAGCGGTTTTGATACGTGCGAGCTTGGCCAAGGCCTTGTCGCTCAGATGCTCTGGCGTGACGTCAGCAATGACTTGGCTTAAGTCACGCAGTTTGCCGTCTGCATCGATGAGGCCGGGTTTTTCGCGGCCTATTTGGCCATAGCGCACTAGTTTCATTTTTGCTCCTGTAAAAAATCAATAGGTGGAACGGCCACCCGACAAATCGAACACCGCGCCGGTTGAGAACGAACAATCTTCGGTACACAACCAAGCCACCATAGCGGCAATTTCGTCAGGGGTACCAAAGCGACCCATGGGAATTTTGCTGAGCATGAACTGGATGTGCTCGGGCGTAAGTTGGTCAAAGATGGGCGTCTTCACCGCCGCAGGTGTGACGCAGTTGACGCGCACACCGGTGTCAGCCAACTCTTTCCCCAGCGATTTGGTCAACGCAATGACGGCAGCTTTGCTGGCGCTATAAGCGCTGGCATTAGGGTTGCCATCTTTGCCAGCAACAGACGCGACGTTGACGATACGCCCATAGTTACGCGACTTCATGTGGGGTGCCAACTCACGGCAGCAGTAGTACAAGCCGTTGACATTGATATCAAACACCTTGTGCCAATCGGCCAGCGGGTAATCCCACGATTTCATGTTCGGGCCGGAAATGCCAGCGCTGTTAACCAAAGCGTCCACGGGGGCAAAAGCAATGCTTTTTTTCACAGCCTCCACCACCTCGGCGTGCTGGGTCAAATCCACCTTCACGCTGTGCACCACCGCGCCAGGCACGGCTTGTTTGAATTCAGCTTCGGCTTTGGCCATACCCGCGGCGTCAAAGTCCCATACCGTCACTTGTGCGCCTGAGCGCAGCAAGCGCTCAACCATCGCAAAGCCCAAACCGCTTGCGCCGCCCGTCACCACAGCGTGGCGGCCTTTCATATCGAGTTGATTCATTTCGGTTCCTAAAAAAATCAAATGGTCATGCCGCCGTCGACCGAGTAGGCCTGTCCAGTGGTGAATTGCGACTCGTCACTGGCCAAAAACACCACGATGGGAGCTATTTCATGGGCTTGCGCCAAACGACCCATGGGTTGACGCGCTATGAAGTCTTTGCGTGCTTGCACCGGATCGGCTTGGCTGTTGATGCGGTCTTGCAGGGAGGGCGTGTCCACCGTGCCAGGGCAAATCGCATTGCAGCGAATGCCTTGGCGAACATGGTCGGCTGCGACCGCTTTGGTCAAACCAATCACCGCGGCCTTGCTCGCGCCATACACAAAACGGTTGGGCAGCCCTTTCAGGCTTGAGGCCACACTGGCCATATTGATGATGCTGCCACTGCCTTGGGCAATCATCTTGGGCAAAGCCGCTTGAATCGCCCAAAACTGCGAGCGCACATTGAGGTTGAAGGCCAAATTCCAGTCTTCGTCAGTGGCTGTCAAGGCAGTACCACTGTGCACATAGCCAGCACAGTTAAAGAGCGCATCGATGCGGTCCATGGCGGCGATCTGCGCTTGTATAGCGGACTTGTCCATCACATCCAACACGGCGGTGTGGACATGCTCCATGCCCTTGAAGACTTCAAGCAAACCGGCGTTGACATCGGTTGCCCAGATGGTCGCACCTTCGGCCACCATGGCCAAAACCGTCGCCTTGCCAATACCTTGACCGGCGGCTGTGATAAGTATGTGTTTGCCTTGTAATCGCATCGGTTTTCCTGAATTTCCCTAGCCCATGGCACAAACAAGGATGATAGGGCTTCGCAGCCGAGCCCTTGGCTACGGGTTTATGCGGATGAAGCCAGAGTTGACGCGGCGGTATGGTGCGTGAAGGTATTCCCTTTTTCCCTGAAAGCCTTGCATCATGCGTTTCTACTCAATTTTGCGCCCTGTGTGGATGTTGTTGCTGGCCGTGAGTGCCTGTCTGCCGTCTGTGTCTTTGGCCCAGCAAAAACTCAAATGGGCCCATGTGTATGAAGCCTCTGAGCCCTACCACACCGAGTCGGTGTGGGCGGCCGAAGAAATCAAAAAACGCAGCAAGGGCAAGTTTGATATTCAGGTGTTTCCCGCGTCCAGTTTAGGAAAAGAAACCGATTTAAACCAGGGCCTCACCTTGGGTTCGGTGGATATCGTCATCGGCGGCCCCTCTTTTGCTGCGCGTAGCTACCCCCGCTTTGGTATCGCCTACTACCCCTTTATCTTTCGCGATGGCGACCACCTGCTGGCCTATTCCAAAAGCACATTGTTTCAAGAAATGGTCAACGAGTTTCGCAACAAAAGCGGTATTCAAGTCACCGCCTACACCTACTACGGCGCACGCCACACCACTGCCCAAAAAACATTTAGCCAATGTGCTGACATCAAAGGCCTGAAGATTCGCGTACCAGACGCACCGGCCTATACCGCGACTTGGCAGGCCTGCGGCGCCAACCCCACGCCCATTGCGTTTGCCGAGGTCTACTTAGCACTGCAAAACGGCACGGTGGACGCCCAAGAAAATCCGCTCACCACCATTGAAGCCAAAAAATTCTTCGAAGTGCAAAAAGCCATCATGCTGACCGGCCATATCGTTGACGGATTGGTCACCATGGTCGCCCCCCATGTGTGGAGCACACTCAACCCCGCTGAGCAAAAAATGTTCACAGAAGTGATGCAAGAAGCCGCCGCCAGAGCCACTGCCAAAATCAAAAAACGCGAAACCGAATTGATCGACACTTTCAAGAAAAAAGGCTTGCAAGTGGTCGAAGTCAACCGTAAAAGCTTTCAAGACGCGGTTTTGAAAAACAAACCAGTTGAAAGCATGGGACTTTCCCCCGCAGACTACGACCGCGTGCAAGCCGCCAAATGAGCGGCGATCTCGATAAGCTGGCCGCTTCCTTTGGCGAAGCCGATGAAACAGTCAAACTCTCAGACACCATCGCTGAGGCATGGTTGGCCTTGTTTTTTTTCTGGGCGCTGGGCTTAACGGTGCTCTACCAGTTCATCACCCGCTATGTGTTCAACGACTCCGCAGCGTGGACCGAAGAAATCGCCCGCTATTTGCTCATCGCCACCGTGTTCGTAGGCGCGGTTATCGGGGTAGCTAAAAACAACCACATCCAAGTGGATTTTTTCTACCGCTTCATGCCAAGTGGCTTAGCGCGCAGCGTGTCTTTGCTAACCGATGTGTTGCGGGTGGCTTTCTTGGCCAGCGCCAGTTGGCTAACGTGGTTACTGATGCAAAAAATGGGTAACTACCAAATGACCATCGTCAACCTGCCCATGAACATTGTCTACGGGGTGGTGTTACTGGCTTTTGTGTTGATGACATGGCGAAGCGTGTGGGTCATGCGTCGGCACTGGCAACAAGGCTATAGCGTGCTTGAGCGCCCGGACAACCTCTAAGCCTTCCAAAGGTTCGAATGTTAAAAATTATTTTTTTGTTTTTGTTAAGCGGCGGCTTGCCTGTGGCCATGGCCATGGCAGCAGCCTCTCTTATTTACCTGCTTTTCGTGCCCAGCTCGCCCCCTTTTGTGGTGGTACACCGCATGGTCTCGGGCATCGACAGCTTTCCTTTGCTGGCTGTGCCGTTTTTCATCTTGGCCGGCAACCTCATGAACACCGCCGGCATCACACACCGCATCTACAGCTATGCGCTGGCACTGGTGGGCTGGCTCAAAGGCGGCTTGGGTCATGTGAACGTGGTGGGCTCGGTGGTGTTTGCCGGCATGAGTGGCACGGCCATCGCCGACGCGGCAGGTTTGGGCACCATCGAAATCAAAGCCATGACCGACCATGGCTACGACCCTGAATTTGCCGTGGGCGTCACCGCTGCGTCTGCCACTTTGGGCCCCATCATTCCGCCGAGTTTGCCGTTTGTCATCTACGGCATGATGGCCAACGTGTCGGTGGGTGCGCTGTTCTTGGCGGGCATCATGCCTGGCCTTGTCATGGCCCTGCTGATGATGTTCACCGTGGCTTACTTCGCCCACAAAAACGGCTGGGGTGGCGACGTCAAGTTTGAGTGGCCCAAATTGCTCAAAGCCTTAGGTGAAACCTTGGTGGTGATAGCTTGGCCCTTGATCATTTGGTTATTGATCACCGAACTCGACACACAGCCGCAGTTGACGGTATTGTTGGGTTTGGTGGTGCTGTTTGCTGCTGACAAACTCTTTAACTTCCAGGCAGTGTTGCCCATCATGACGCCGGTGCTCTTGATTGGCGGGATGACCACCGGCGTATTCACACCCACTGAGGGGGCCATCGCTGCTTGTGTCTGGGCGATGATTTTGGGCTTTGTCTGGTATCGCACGCTGCACTTCAAACTGTTCGTGAAGATCTGCCTTGACACGGTGGAAACCACTGCGACGGTGTTGTTCATTGTGGCGGCGGCCAGTATTTTTGGTTGGTTGCTCACCGCCACCGGCGTGACCGCTGCGATTGGGCAATGGGTATTGGGCGTGACTGACCAGCCGTGGCAGTTTTTGTTGCTGGCCAATTTACTCATGCTGTTTGTCGGTTGTTTTTTGGAACCCACCGCAGCCATCACCATTTTGGTGCCCATTCTGGTTCCCATCTGCCAGCAACTGGGTATTGACTTGGTTCACTTTGGTCTGATCATGGTTTTGAACCTGATGATTGGTTTGTTGCACCCGCCCATGGGCATGGTCTTGTTTGTATTGGCGCGGGTGGCTAATTTAAGTGTTGAGCGCACCACCATGGCAATCTTGCCGTGGCTGGTCCCGTTGTTGGGCAGCTTGCTCTTGATCACCTATGTCCCCAGCATTGCCATGTGGTTGCCCCGTTTAATGGCTTCTTGATTTCGATTTTTTTATGAACAATTGCATTCGCCTCCACCCCGCCGATGACGTGGTCATCAGCCGCCAACAACTGCTCTCGGGCGCAACAGTAGAAGCCATCGCAGTCCGCGGTCTGATCCCGCCGGGTCACAAAATCGCCACCCGCGCCATCGCGTTGGGTGCGCCGGTGCGCCGCTACAACCAGATCATTGGTTTTGCGTCCAAAGCCATTGAGCCTGGCGAGCATGTGCACACCCACAACCTTGATATGGGGCCCAACAAAGGCGACTTTGCCCGCGACTACGCTTTTTGTGCCGACGTCAAACCCGAGGCACCCAAGCGCCACGCCGAGTTCATGGGCTATGTGCGTTCGGACGGCCGTGTGGCCACACGCAACTACATTGGCATCCTCTCCAGCGTGAACTGCTCGGCCACCGTCGCCCGCGCGATTGCCGACCATTTCTCCAAAACCATACACCCCGCTGCTTTGGCCGACTTTCCCAATGTGGATGGCGTGATTGCGCTCACCCATGGCACGGGTTGCGGCATGGATACCGAGGGACTGGGCATGCAAGTGCTGGAGCGCACCATGGCGGGCTACGCCACGCATCCCAATTTCGCCGGTGTGCTGGCCGTGGGCTTGGGCTGCGAGGCCAACCAACTCAAATCGTGGATGGCGCACAGCGGCTTGACCGAGGGCAGCACCCTGCAAACCTTCAACATCCAAGACAGCGGTGGCACCCGCTTGACAGTGGCCAAGGGCATCGAGCTGGTCAAGGCCATGTTGCCCACTGTCAATTTGGCGCAGCGCGTGCCGTGCAGCCTGGCCCACATCACCGTGGGCTTGCAGTGCGGCGGCTCGGACGGTTACTCGGGCATCAGCGCCAACCCTGCGCTGGGCGCGGCGGTCGACTTGCTGGTGGCGCATGGCGGCACCGCCATCTTGAGTGAAACTCCCGAAATTTATGGCGCAGAGCACCTGCTGACCCGCCGTGCGGTGCGCCGCGAGGTGGGCGAAAAATTGGTGGAGCGCATCCGCTGGTGGGAGCATTACACCGCCATGCACCAAGGCGAGATGAACAACAACCCCTCTCCCGGCAACAAGGCCGGAGGCCTCACCACCATTTTGGAGAAGTCCCTCGGCGCCGTCGCCAAAGGCGGCACCAGCAATTTGCAAGCGGTTTACGAGTACGCTGAGAAAGTCACGGCGCATGGCTTTGTGTACATGGACACGCCCGGCTACGACCCCGTCAGCGCCACCGGCCAAGTGGCGGGTGGCGCCAACCTGATTTGCTTCACCACGGGTCGCGGATCAGCTTATGGCTGTGCGCCGTCACCGTCATTGAAGCTCGCCACCAACACCGCACTGTGGCAGCGCCAAACCGATGACATGGACATCAACTGCGGCGACGTGGTCGATGGTGGCAGCACCGTGCAGGCCAAAGGCGAGGAAATCTTCAAGCACATCATCGCCTGTGCTTCTGGCGAGGCCAGCAAAAGCGAACAACACGGCTATGGGCAAAACGAGTTTGTGCCCTGGCAGCTGGGTGCGGTTATGTGAGGAGAGCCAAACTGGCGTCAAGGTGTTCGGTGGGCAAGCGTTTGTAGCCGCTTCGCGCAAAGCGCTGCAAGCGCCCCACCACAAACGAAACCAGCACAGAGGACTGCACATTGGCGTCCACGGTGGGTGTCAGCGAAGACGTCGCCTGCGCCTGATCACGCAGCACTTGACGCAAGCTGGACTCAAAGCGCTCGAAAAACTGGTTCATGCGCTGCTCTAGGCGGTCGTTTTCAAACACCAAGGCGTCACCCACCATCACCCGCGCCATACCGGGGTTTCGCTGGGCAAACTGCAACAACACCGTCACCATATGGCGTGCTTTCACTTCAGCGGCGTCGCTTCGCTCGGCGATTTGGTTGAGTAAGCTGAAGATACTGTTTTCGATGAACTCGATCAGGCCTTCAAACATTTGCGCCTTGCTGGCGAAATGGCGGTAAAGCGCAGCCTCCGAAACCTCTAAGCGGGCCGCCAAAGCGGCGGTGGTGATGCGTTCAGCCCCAGGCTGCTCGAGCATGGCCGCCAGTGTTTGCAGAATTTGAATGCGCCGCTCACCGGGCTTGGGCCGCTTGCGTGGCGCGGCCTGTGCATCAGAGGATGAACTGCTGGTCTGTGCTGTGGCCATCGAACACTCCTTGAAAGTCAGTGCGAACGGATCAGGGTACCAAAAGCTTGATCGGTCAAAATTTCCAGCAATAAGGCATGAGGCACCCGCCCATCAATGATATGCACAGAATTCACCCCGCATTTGGCGGCGTCCAAAGCACCGCTGATTTTGGGCAACATGCCGCCGCTAAGGGTGCCGTCAGCAAACAAAGCATCAATTTGGCGAGCGCTTAAGTCGCGCAATAGCTTGCCAGCTTTGTCCAACACGCCCTCGGTGTTGGTCAACAACACCAGCTTTTCAGCCTTTAACACCGTGGCAAGCTTGGAAGCCACCAAATCGGCATTGATGTTGTAGCTCTCATTGCTTTCGCCAAAGCCAATTGGGCTGATGACGGGAATGAAGGCGTCGTCTTGCAGGGCTTTGACCACGCTGGGGTCAATGCTGACGATGTCGCCCACCTGCCCCACATCGACTTCTTTGCTGGGGTCTGCAGCATCTTGCATCTTCAGTTGACGCGCCCGGATCATGCCGCCGTCGCGCCCTGTCAGGCCCACCGCCTTGCCACCGGCTTGGTTGATCAAACCAACGATGTCTTGTTGCACCTCGCCAGCCAAGACCCACTCCACCACTTCCATGGTTTCTGCGTCGGTCACCCGCATTCCTTGGACGAATTCACCTTTTTTGCCCAAGCGCTGCAGCGCGTTTTCAATTTGTGGACCACCGCCGTGCACCACCACGGGGTTCATGCCCACGAGCTTGAGCAGCACCACATCTTGGGCAAAGCCGGCTTGCAGCTGCGGGTCGGTCATGGCGTTACCACCATATTTGATGACCAAGGTTTTGCCATGGAACTTACGGATATAGGGCAAGGCGCGGGCGAGTATTTCAGCTTTGTCGCTGTTGGAGGTGGCGGAAAGGTGTTGGCTGGACATGGCATGTGTTGAATCAGTTGAGCCGATTGTGCCGCATCCGCGCACTCTGTCTACAAGCGTTTTACCTCCCAGCAGAGATGTAATTTGGCATTTTTGATATTCAGTCAAATATATTTTTATATTAATAAACAATAGAAACATACATTCTCTTCTTAATATTTAAGAGATAATAGAGATTGATTTAATCATTATTTGGAGATATTCATGGCACGTACCAGCCCTATTACTCAGCTAGAAAAAATCCGCGCAGCCAGAATCAAACTGGAAAAAGAAGAACAGCGCTTGATGTCCCGCGGTCACGACAAAGCTTTGGCGCAAATTGTTCAAATCGCACACAGCGCTGGCTTGAGTGCGGCCGACATTACTGCTGCTTTGGGCAGCAAAAGCAAAGGTAAAAAGGTCGCAACTAAAGCTGTTGGTGCCAAGGCACCCAAGGCCAAACGCGCAACTGCAGGCAAAAAAGTGGCCCCCAAATACCGCGATCCTGCCAACTCAGCCAATACTTGGACTGGCCGTGGCCGCATGCCCCAGTGGGTGCAAGCTTTGCATTCCGCCGGCACTTTGGCCTCCGCCGAAATCAAAACTACCACATAGTTTTATATTCCTTGCCAACCGCCATGCGTTCTTAACGATGGCGGTTTTTTGTATTCTTTCTTAATAAAACCATGTCACGCTGGATTTACCTAGTCTTATTGTCACCATTGCTGGCCATCGGCCAAACGGCGTCAGAACCGCTGGGAATATGGAGTTACAGCTTGGGGGCACAGCGTTACGCCGAACCGGCCATGCAACTGGTGGGGCCGGAAATAGGCTTGCATTGGCGTAGCCGCCTGTTCATGGGTCTGCGCCAAGCGCAATTAGAAGTTGACGCCTTGGGGGGGTTACAAAAATACAGCAGTGATACCACTGGCACCATGAAGAACGTGCCTAACATTGAAACCCGTTGGCGTGTTTTATGGCCGTCGAATATATGGACGAATATCTCCTACGGACTGGCTTTACATACCTATTCAAGTTATTTAAATTTGAATAGCCCCTCCACCACCGGTCATGGTGGCTATGAACGCCATTCAACCCAGTTTTGGCTGCCTGTGCGATTCTCCGACAGCGGAGAAAACTGGAGTGCTTTTGGGCCCGTTAAATCGGTGCAAATGGATGCAGGTGTCTTATTGCTTGGACAACATATTTCTAAACTGTCCCAAGTCAATGTCAGTAATAATGATATCAATAACCGCCAACATACCGGTGTTTATATTCAATCCAAGTTGGAATACAGTACCGCCAGTGGTATTTATTCTCCTTATATCCGTTGGACTTGGATAGATGACTCCGACAAAGTTAATGGCTACAGCTCAGGGCGACCGGGAGTTTTTTATGAGCCGATTAACCGACGCTTACAAATCGGCGTCGAATGGAAATATTGGCGTTAAGCGCAAAGGCTCAAGCGCGTTGCCCCCATAAGGCGGCCAAAACCTCATCCACACCTGACTGCCAAGTAGGGATCAATAAACCCAAATTTTGCCGCACCAAACTGGTGTCAAGCATGGAGTTGGCGGGGCGCGTCGCTGGCAAGGGATAGTCGGCGGTTGCAATAGGCTTGATATCTTCGGGCCGCACTTTGAAATGCCAGCCCATTTGTAATGCTTGCGCCAGCACATATTGCGCATAGCCATGCCAAGTGGTGCGTCCTCCATTGCTGAGGTGGTAAAGGCCGCTCAAAGCAGCGTGTTGGGGGTTTTGCAAGACTTCACGGGTGACTTGTGCCATCCAACGCGCCGAGGTGGGCACGCCGTGTTGATCGGCGACCACGCTCAAGCTGTTGCGCTCTTGCGCCAAACGCAGCATAGTTTTCAAAAAATTGCCGCCATTTGCGCCCACGACCCATGAACTGCGGAAGATGAAAAAAGACCCCGCATGCGCCATCACTTGCTCATCGCCATCGCGCTTGCTGCGCCCATAGACCGACAAAGGGTCGGTGGCGTCACTTTCCGTGTACGGTTGGGTCGATTGGCCATTGAACACATAGTCGGTGGAGTAATGCACCATGGTGGCACCCAAGGCCTTGGCCTCGTCCGCCATGATGCCAGGAGCTGTGGCGTTGATGGCGTGCGCCAAGTCAGGCTCTTGTTCAGCTTTATCGACGGATGTGTAAGCGGCTGCATTGACGATGTAACGCGGCGCATGGTGGCGAATCACGGCCCTCAAGGCATTTGCGTCGGCAATATCCACATCAACCAAAGTAAGCGGAATCAAGCGCCCTAAAACGGACAACTCGGCTTGCAAGGTATGGCCTAACTGACCGTCTGCCCCGAAGAGCAATACGCCATCAGCTGCCATAGTTTTGGCCTATCCAAGCGCGGTAACTGCCGCTGGTGACTTCTTCCACCCAGTCGCCATGGCTTAAATACCATTGCACAGTTTTGCGCACACCAGTCTCGAAGGTTTCTTCGGGGCGCCAGCCGAGTTCTCGCTCCAACTTGCGCGCATCGATGGCATAGCGCCTGTCGTGCCCAAGGCGGTCCTTGACAAACGTCATCTGAGTGGCATAAGACTGACCATCGGCACGGGGTTGGAGTTCATCGAGCAACGCACACAGTGTGCGAACTACCTCAATATTGGGTTTTTCATTCCACCCGCCCACGTTGTAGGTTTCGCCCAAGCGGCCGACTTGAAGTACCCGCATGATGGCTTTGCAATGGTCCTCCACGTAAAGCCAATCGCGGACGTGTTGGCCGTCGCCGTAAATGGGCAAAGGCTTACCCGCCAAGGCGTTGTGAATCACCAAGGGAATCAGCTTCTCGGGGAAATGGTAGGGACCATAGTTGTTCGAGCAATTGGTGGTGAGCACCGGCAAGCCATAGGTGTGGTGCCAAGCACGCACCAAGTGGTCGGCAGCCGCCTTGCTGGCCGAGTAGGGGCTGTTGGGCTCGTAGGGATGGGTTTCACTGCAGGCAGGCGTGTCGGGTGACAAGCTGCCATACACCTCGTCGGTGCTGACATGCAAAAAACGGAACGCTTGCTTGGCCTGATCATCCAATCCTGCCCAATACGCCCGCACCGATTCAAGCAGCTGAAAGGTGCCGACCACATTGGTTTGAATGAAATCCATGGGGCCGTGGATAGAGCGGTCCACATGTGACTCAGCGGCGAAATGCAAAACAGCACGGGGTTGGTGCGAGGCCAACAACTGGCTCACCAAGGTGGTGTCAGCTATATCGCCTTGCACAAAATGGTGTCGTTTGTCACCCGCCAAGTCATGCAGGTTGCGCAAATTACCGGCGTAGGTGAGTTTGTCGAGGTTGACCAGCGATTCATCTTGCTGCGACAACCAAGCGTGGACAAAGTTGCTACCGATGAAACCGGCACCGCCGGTCACCAAAACGGTCATGCAGGCAGGCTTTCTTCGGTGACGCCCAAGACCTTGTTGCGCACCATTTCACGCAAGATTTTTTTCTCAGGAAAGCTTAAAGGACGGTCCAAAGCACGGCGCACACGCAACAGCATGTGGCGGTCAACTTCTTGGGGAATTCCATGGCTGCCACGCAATTCGTCGCGCAAATCTTCACGCAGGTCTTCAGGTTCGTCGTCCCACCAACCGTCGACCACCTCTTGCAGCTTGATTCGCACCAGTTCCGGGTCTTGCGGCGCAGCAGGCGCGGCAGCGGCACGCGGCTGGGCGGTCAACTCTTTGGCGGCTTGGGCCATCAGCAAAACACGGCGATCGGCTTGGGCCAACAAACGGCACCAAGCGGGGTCTTCGTTGATGAGTTGGTCCATGTGGCGAGCGGACTCGTCTGCTAAAAGGTAAACATTCAAACCGTGCAACTGGGCTTCATCGATACTGGCGGTCAAGCGGTCGTCATCGCTGGCAATCAGCAGGTGTTCGCAAGCTTTTCGCTCAGACAAGCGGGCAATGTCTGCGGACATGGCGCTGAAAGCCACCTCACTGGGTTCGCCGCTGGTGACGTCGAGCACACGCACGATTTGGTCTTGAGGAAATTGACTGTCGGGGTTGTCGGTGTACCAATAAACACGTTGTACATCCAAGCCCAAACCTGCTTGTTTCAAGGTCTGCGCCAAGGTAGGGATGAGGGCTTGGCGGTTGTAGGCCTCTGGCTCGGCATCGCTGTCGGTACTTTGTTTGAGCAACCAGGCCATGTAGTTGCTGTCGATCAAGGCGATACAGCGACCAATTCGGGTCTGAGCATGTTCCTTGCGGGGATGCGTTGCGCGGTTTTCATTCTTCATGAAGGGATACCTGTCGGTGATGTGTTTAAAACTAAGGAAGTGGGGCATACACAATGCCCGGACGAGCTGCAGGCGCTCGAAACTAATGTGGCTAATTGCCTGCAGACGCAATATTAGCCTATCTTCATGCTTTTTTGGATAACAGGGCCTGGGTTGGGGGTATGTTCAGTCCCGCTAGGATGCTGCACTTGCTCATCTGTGCGACCAAAACGGCGCACACGCTGGCCATACCAATGCAAGGCTTTGGCCAAAGCAGCGTCATCAAAATCGGGCCAATGCAGGTCGGTGAAATACAGTTCGGTATAGGCGGTTTGCCACAGCAAGAAGTTGCTGATACGCGACTCCCCCCCCGTGCGTATCAGCAACTCGGGATCAGGTAGCTCAAAAGTACTCAAATGTTTGGCTAGGCCAGCGGGGTCAAGCTCTTGCAGCGATCTATCGGGGTGCGCTGCTTGCCAAGCACGTACCGCTGTCAAAACATCCCATTGCCCGCCGTAATTGGCGGCAATCGTTAAGTTCAAACCCGTGTTTTGGGCGGTGTCTTGCTCGGCTTGGTCGATGCGCGACTGCAACAAGGGCGCAAACGCGCTGCGGTCGCCAATCACGCGAAGGCGTATACCTGCAGCTTTCATTTCGGCGACCTCCGACTCAAGGTACTGCAAAAACAAGCCCATCAAGGCCGAGACCTCATCTGGCGGGCGGCGCCAATTTTCAGAACTGAAAGCAAACAAGGTGAGGTAAGGTAAATCCATGGCGTGGGCAGCTTTGACAATATGGCGAACATTGGCGGCACCCCGCGCATGACCCACGGTGCGCGGCATCAATCGCTTTTTGGCCCAGCGGCCATTGCCGTCCATGATGATCGCAATATGCTGTGGATGCCTATTCATGCTCAGATTGTCACAGGGAACAAATGCAGCATGTCCACGCTGACCAGATGGTGTTTGCTCATCAGGTCCACCAACACCATGGCACGTAACTCGCCATCGGCTTGTTGGTAAACAGCCTCTAAACCCTTCAAGGGGCCGTCAATCATGCGCACAGCTTGGCCGGGCTGCAACAGTTTCTCTGGCGCGCGTTCAGGCATGTTGCGCAGGGCATGGATCAAATCGTCCGACATGGGTGCGGGACGGTTACCAAAACTCACCAAACGGCTCACCCCAAGAGTGGAGCGAATAGGCGTCCAGTTGGTGTGCTCCATGTCCAAACGAATGAACAAATACCGGCTGAACATGGGCTCGACCACCTCGGCGAGTCGGCCTCGGCGCAATTTTTCAATAGTGATCAAAGGCAACCAAGCTTCATAGCCTTGGTTTTGCAGGTTTTCCAAGGCGCGTTGTTCTTGCTTGGGTCGGGAATGGACGGCGTACCACAACATGGTTTAAGAGGAGGTTCTCTGTAAGTTTGACAATTGTAGGGGCTTAATTTTCTGGCCCTGGGTTGATGTATCGCAGTTTCAAGTGGCTTGGGGTGGACTATGATGAATTTTCACTCCCTAAAGGAACCGCAATGGCCAGCACGCCACCTGAATTTGACCCCCAAGACATGAGCCAACGCATGAAAGATTCGGCCCAGCATATCTGGCTGGCGGGCTTGGGAGCGTTTGCCAAAGCCCAAGAGGAAGGCACCAAGGTTTTTGAAAACTTGGTCAAAGAGGGCTCACACCTGCAACAAACCACCCAACAAGCCCAAGCCAAAATGACCGAGGCTGCAGAAAAAGTGGGGCAAATGGCCAACCAAATGGGGCAAAGCGCCAGCGGCCAGATGGACAAGCTGGAAAGCATTTTTGAAGAGCGGGTGGCTAAGGCTTTGAAAAGCATGGGCCTGCCCAGCGCCCAAGATTTGGCCGATTTGCAAGTACGGGTAGAACAGCTGGAAAAACAACTGGCCGAGCGCAAAAGCTGACAGCCCATGGTCAGTAAAGCGCCGCGTCAAACCGCCGAGCGCATTGTGGCCAGCGCTTTGGGCTTGTTCAACCGCTTTGGCGAGCCCAATGTGGCAGCCACCATGGTGGCTGCCGACCTTGGGATCAGCCCAGGTAATTTGTACTACCACTACCCAGGCAAGGAAGATATCGTCAACCACTTGTTTGGCCAATACCATCTCGACTTGCACGACTTGCTGCCCGCTGCGCAAGACGTCAAAGACTTGGAAGACGCTTGGTTTTTCTTGCATTCCATGTTTGAGTTGGTGTGGCGCTACCGGTTCTTGTACCGCGACTTGAACGATTTGCTCAGCAAATACCGCCAACTTGAGCAAGCACTGAAACAGGTGCTGGCCGATAAACATGCGGCTTTTTTAACTTTGCTTGGGTGTTTGAGCGACAAGGGCTGGCTGACGCAAAACCCCACCGAGCGCGAGAGTAGCGCCACGCACATGCTGGTCATGCTGACCTGGTGGCTGAGCTATGAATATGTGCGCGACCCTCGCCATGCCTTGGAAGACGCCAACGCGCAAGGCGGTGTATCACGAGGTGCGCAGCAAGTGCTGGGATTGCTGCTGCCCTATTTGCAGTCCCAACCCAAAGCGCAGTTGCTGGCTTTGCTGCAGATGTACAACCCGCCGGCCAGCGCCTGAGTGATTTTTTTAAGCTGGGGCTAAAAACTGCTCAACCATGCGCACCCAAACCGTACCGCCTAGGGGAATCAGATCGTCGTTGAAGTCATAGCTGGGGTTATGCAAAGTGCAAGGACCCCCGCCATGGCCCATTTCGCGATGCTGGCCTTCGCCGTTGGCGATGAAGAAATAGGTGCCAGGTTTTTCCAACAACATATAAGAGAAATCTTCCGATCCCATGGTAGGTTCTTGCGTGAGCACGTTGTCCGCGCCCACGATGTCAGCCAACACTGAACGGGTGAATTCGGCCTCTTTGGGGTGGTTGATGGTAGGTGGGTAGTTACGCACAAACGCGAATTCGCAAGTGGCTTCATGGGCGGCGCTGACGTGTTCTGCAATGGTTCGCATACGCCGCTCGATAAGGTCGAGCATCTCCACCGTGAAGGTGCGCACCGTGCCTTGCAGCTCACAGCTGTTGGCCACCACATTGGTCGCGTCACCCGCGTGGATCATGGTGACCGAAATGACGCCGGCATCGATGGGCTTCAAGTTGCGCGACACAATGGTTTGAAAAGCTTGCACCATTTCGCAGGCGATGGGTACGGGGTCTATGCCGTTGTGAGGCAAAGCGGCGTGACAGCCTTTGCCGCGGATGGTGATTTTGAACTCGTTGCTGGACGCCATCACCGGCCCCGC
This sequence comes from Bordetella parapertussis, assembly GCA_945861305.1. GTDB lineage: Bacteria > Pseudomonadota > Gammaproteobacteria > Burkholderiales > Burkholderiaceae_C > Limnohabitans. Next base: position 47,430 of record CAMATW010000021.1, read on the forward strand.
GCTTACCGCCAAAGTGCCCACGGGCATGCCCGGCCAGTTGTGCAGACCGAACACTGCATCCACAGGAAATTGCTTGAACAAACCGTCTTTGATCATCTCGCGAGCGCCGCCGCCGCCTTCTTCGGCAGGCTGGAAGATCAGCACCACGGTGCCATCGAAATTTTTATGCTTGGCCAAATGCTGCGCCGCTGCCAACAACATGGCGGTATGACCATCGTGACCGCAGGCGTGCATCTTGCCGGGG
>CAMATW010000022.1 GCA_945861305.1 Bordetella parapertussis
ATGTCCATGGTGATCATCTCCTTGTCCTGCCTAATAGTTAAGCAGGTGATTGAACACCCTGGTCAATTTTGAATCGGCACTACCCTCAATAAATGGTCAGTTTTCGGTCGGCGTCAACAGTGTGGAAGAAACAGCAGAAATTGCTTGGTTTTTAAGCAAATTCAGGCAGTTTTTAGCTTCCAAAAACACTTGAGATTTATTCAGTGTCAATTGAACAGAAGATGCGCAGTTTCACTTGAGAAAACTACTTTTAAATGCGTGTATTTGTAGCTAAAAGAGATGAAAAAAGCCACTCGAATGAGTAGATTTTAAGTGGTGGGCCCACCTGGACTCGAACCAGGGACCAAAGGATTATGAGTCCTCTGCTCTAACCAACTGAGCTATAGGCCCTACGCAGGATTGTATTCAGTAAATAGCCCACCACTTTTGCTTCACCCGGGGCTTGCAACCAAAGCTAATGGTCTTTTGCCCTAACTCGCCGGAGGACAATTGCAAGCTTTCATCAGAAGGGCGAAAAATAAACTGCATTTGCTCTGTAGGGGCCGCAACGCCATCAGAGAGGCTGCCCTTTTCACGAACAAATGGAAGTATGTCTAAGCTGACTTGCTGAGGAGAAAAAGTAGCTTGTAAGCGTGCTCGCATTTGCTGCGCAGCATCTGTGCCCTCCAACCACTTGGTCATGGTTGGTTCGCCTGCTTTGGCGCACTGGGGAGCACCAATGGGCCAAGCCACACATATTTCTTGCTCAGTGAGGCGGACAATTTGCTGCTTGTACACATTTATTGTGCTTTCTTGCGAATAGTTTTCACAAAAAAACTCTTTGCGAGAAGGTTGCGTGCAAGCCAGCAACATGCACATTGCCAGACAAAGAAAGCCCAAGCGGGCACACTCAGCACTAGAGCCAAGGATTTTCACATTGACCTGAAAAAACAGCAGATGCCCTCATTTGGCCTACCTCGCCATCAATAAATCGCAGCCCCGAGGATTGGGTATAAATTTTCAGCGCCTGCGTCGCGGTATTGAAATCAAACGCATAGACCATATTCTCAACAGCATGACTGGTGTAGCTTCCATGAAAACCCGAAGAAGTTTGAGATGCAAAGTGGTTATCTTGGTTTAACTCTTTATACAAAGGGAAGCGGTGGTTATCCAAGAAAATCTCGCCTCGCTGAATTTCAATTCGATGCGCTTGAGCTAATTGGGTTTCCTGGGTCGCCGATGCCAAACTTGCATCGCCTTGAGGGGTCCAAAGGCGTGTCAGCTGCTCATGGCCTTGACAGTTATATGAAGGGTAAATCGCACCGTAGCCATAGACACCCATGGGCAGCACAAAGGCAATAGTTGCCCCACCCAATAACTTCAACCATTTTTTATTTTGAGGGTGTGCGCCTGTGGCAACGGTTGCCGCTTCACTTGGAACTGCACCTGAGGAAGTTGCCGCCAGCATTACCGCCTGCGCAGATACATCAACTGAAGTCTCAGCTAAGGCTTCGGTTGATGTATTTAAATCTGTTTTAGGAGACAAAATTTTTCGAAGAGGGCGAACTGAAGGAGGTACTTCAACCGACTGGAAATTCAACTCTGGCCAATTGTTTTTCAAGTCGACTTTGTTTTGACGATCTACCTCAGAAACCGTCACATTCAAGGGTGGAGAGTCAGGCGTTAACTCAACAGGTGAGTTGCTAGATTTAGATAACATCGCAGGGGGAGCTTGCGCAATATTGGACAGAGTCTTATCAACCCCTTTAGATGCTCGGTTAAATACAAACTTCTCTCTGGGCTCTCCTGCCAAAACAGATTTCCCATTACGCTTAGGGAAAAACTGGTCTAATTTTCCATGTACTTGACCTATATTTTTCTGCAAATCATCGATACGGATTTCAGATACCAAAATGGTCGGAGCCAAATTGAATCCAGAAAAATCTAAGCCCTGTAGGTTGTCAGCATATCCGTCCTCGCCTATGCCTTGCTGTTTTTTACGGAAGCCGTTGGCACCAATTTTTTGAACATTTGACAGCAGAGACGCTTCTTGAACTTTTTGTAAATTGGCATCGTCACTTACTTCACCAATGACAGCTTCCCGAATTTTTTCTGTGGCATTGTTAGATACGCGCTCAACGTCTTTTTGATCTTGAAAAGTGTCGCTGACTTGCTGGATATTTTCTTGCATGGTACGGGTGACCACATCGCTCAAACTTCCATGCGATTCCTCACTTTGCCACTCGCCTTGATTGGCTGAATCGTTTACTTCTCTTTTGCCATGCGCTGCATTGCTGTGCTTATGGCTGAGATCCATTCCAAATGTAGAACCCCTGCCTTTCTTTCGCTTTCTTTTGCGGGTATGCAAAGACTTGACTTCTTCATCAGACCCGAAGGGCTTAAAGTTTTTGATCTCTAGAGGCGCATAGTAGGAACTGAATTGCTTTTCTGATACATCAAAAGCTGCCAACAAATTATCAAACAACCGCTTTTCAATTTCTGCAACTTTGCCATCAGACATCATGCAATCACATACATTGGCCAAAATCAGTAATTTTTGATCTGCATTAAGCGCAGAGGCTGCTTCACTACAGAACTGATTCATCTTGACATTGCGAACATATTGCATCGCAAAGCCTTGCAAGTTTTCAAATTCACCAATGACCACTTGTAACTGACCAATTTCCTCTTGTGCGATATCGCCATCAGCTGACATCATGTAAATCAAAGATGCAGCCATTGCCAAATGCGGCGTAATCACTTCCTAGTCTAAAAGCTCCTGATCGTAGGGACCAAGCAAAGATTTTTCGTTTTTAAGCGCTATGGCACTGTAGTAGGTGGTAAATGATTTGGAGCTGTATCCGAACGAGAGGCAAATTTTTTGAAACAACTCTTCTTCTACTTGCTGACACACCCCGTCAGCCAGCAAACAATCACACAAGTTGCACAAAATACAAAGCTTGTCTTCGTTACTTAGAACGGTAGGTACATCCTTGAGAAATTGATCCAAGGGAATGGTTTCTACATATTCAAACGCCAACTCCAGCACATCTTGATTGCCACCAATCACTGCTTGTAATTGACTTGTCTCATGGTCATCAATTTCGCCATCGGCCATGAGCATATAAAGCAAGGCCACCGCCAACGATAAAAATGGCGTGAGTTCTATGGGTTCATCAGGCTCAGCATCAACCTCGTCGTAAGAATCGACTTGACTGAGGGCATCGTCGGCCGTGGCTAGCGATGACATAGGAGCGTTCATGAGGGCCTAAGATTAATTAATTCTTAGTTTGCCGCCTACAGTGTGTGAGCCACACACGCCTTTGCACCATTACACACGAATACCCACGACTCCTAATGGCGTTTCTAAATATTTTTTATTTTTACAGTTGTTATTATTCGGCTAGTGATCGTTAAAGCGGTTTATGACTCAAGGCATTACTTAGCAGTTTGGAGGTAATGTCCACAATTTGAATCATCCGTTCGTAAGGCATACGGGTGGGACCAATAACACCCAAGGTACCCACCACTTGTCCATCAACTTCGTAATTGGCGCTGACAACCGAGAGTTCTTCAAAAGGAACTATTTGGCTTTCACCGCCAATGTAAATTCGCACACCCTCGGCCTGAGAAGAAATATCGAGTAAACGCATGAGTTGCGCTTTTTGTTCAAACAATTCAAAAGCACGGCGCAGTTGACCCATATCGGTGGAAAAATCTGACACCGACAACAAATTGCGTTCGCCGCTGATGACCACCTCGTCTTCGCCTTGCACCAAAGCTTCAGAGCTGAAGTTCACAGCCGCTTGCATCAAAGCAGCAATCTCGCTTCGCAAACTATCGACCTCGGCCTGCAAACGCTCACGCACCTGATCAATGGCCATGCCAGCAAAATTGGCATTGAGGTAATTGGAAGCTTCAACCAACTGGCTTTGCGAAAAATCTGTGTCAGTGAAGATGACGCGGTTTTGCACATCGCCGTCAGGCGTAACGATGATGACTAACACGCGTTTATCGGAAAGTCGTAAAAACTCAATGTGGTGGAACACCGAACTGCGCTTGGGTGCCATAACCACGCCAACAAAGTTTGACAAGTTAGACAACAACTGCGCCGCGCTGGTGATGACTTTTTGCGGCTGCTCCGCCACCAAGCTGGGTGCTTGCAATTGTTGGCGATCGAAAGTCAGCATGGTGTCGACAAATAATCGGTAACCACGCGCTGTAGGAATACGTCCCGCCGAGGTGTGGGGACTGACAATCAAGCCCATTTCTTCCAGGTCGGCCATGACATTTCGCACGGTGGCAGGGGACAACTCGATGCCGTTGGCGCGGGACAGAGTGCGAGAACCCACGGGCTGCCCGTCAGCGATATAGCGCTCTACCAGGGTCTTGAGCAACAACTTGGCACGATCATCAAGCATGGTCATCCTTTCGCATCATTTTAATGATGTAATTTGGTCTATGAACCCCACGTTTGGCCAAATCGCCCTTATCGGCAAATCCCATGCTTCATCCAGCCACGGGGCTGCTGCGCCATCAGGTCAGCCCATACTGGCCTCCTTGGTGGCTTTTTTGCACAGCCAAGGCTGTGAAGTGGTGGTAGAAAAAGACACCGCTGCGCATTTGGGCGCACAGGGTTGCCCCGTCATGGATGTTGCAGGCATTGCCAAGAAATGCGATCTTGCTTTGGTGGTGGGAGGCGACGGCACCATGCTGGGTTTTGGCAGGCAACTCGCGCCTCATGGTATTCCCTTGATCGGCATCAACCAAGGCAGACTAGGTTTTATCACCGATATTTCCCTGGAACACATGGAAACAACTTTGCAGCCCATGCTGCAAGGCCACTATGAGGAAGACCAACGCAGCATGCTGCACGCCCAAGTCTGGCGGGGTACAGAGTGTGTCTTTGACGCACTGGCACTGAACGATGTGGTCATCAACCGTGGGGCCTCATCGGGCATGGTGGAGTTGCGTGTTTGCGTCGATGGGCATTTTGTGGCCAACCAACGCGCCGATGGCCTGATCATCTCCACCCCCACGGGCTCTACTGCCTATTCTTTATCCGCTGGTGGCCCACTGTTGCAACCCTCTTTGGGCGGCTTGCTGATGGTGCCGATTGCGCCTCACACCTTTTCCAACCGCCCTTTGGTTTTGGCTGATCAGGCAGAAGTCACTATTGAATTAGTGGGTGGGCGCGATGCCAGCGCCAATTTCGATATGCAATCCATGGCCTCTATGCTGATTGGGGACAAAGTTTTGGTGCGTAAATCACCACACCATGCAGTCTTTCTTCACCCCAAAGGTTGGAATTACTTTGACACACTGCGCCATAAACTGCATTGGAATGAGGGTGGTTCATGAGCTTGCAACGCATCAGCCTGCGTGACTTTGTCATCGTGCGTCAACTTGAGTTGGAGTTCGGCGCTGGGTTTACCGTTCTCAGTGGAGAAACTGGGGCTGGTAAATCTATATTGATAGATGCACTTCAATTGGTGTTGGGCGCCCGAGCCGAGGCCAGCGTGGTGCGTGAAGGTGCTGCTCGCAGCGAGTTGTGCGCTGAGTTTTCCACCCCTGCCCACCTACACCCTTGGCTGCAAGACAACGGCTTTGATGCTGCCGACGATTTATTGCTTAAACGCAGCATAGACGCACAAGGCAAAAGCCGCGCATGGATCAACGGCAGCCCAGCCACAGCCACGCAATTGCGTGAAATTGGGGACCAATTGCTCGACATTCATGGCCAACACGCTTGGCAAAGCCTGACACGCCCCAGCGCGGTGCGCGATTTGCTCGACGCCTACGCCCAAATTCCTGCACAAGCTTTGCAAACGCTATGGAACGATTGGCGGCAAAGCCTGCAAACCTTGGAACACGCCCGCTTGGCGCAAGACCAACTGCAACAAGAACGCGAGCGACTGAGTTGGCAAATTGGCGAGGTAGACAAACTCGCCCCAGGCGCTGACGAATGGGAAGACTTGAACGCTCAACACACTCGCTTGTCACATGCACAGGCCCTTTTGGATGCAGCGCAAACAGCGCTCACTCACCTGCAAGAGGAAGACGCCGCGCACAGCCACTTGGCTCAAGCAGTCAAGGCTTTGCAAGAGCAAGCCCATATTGAAGCCGAGTTCCAACAGCTGTCAGACCAACTGGGCTCTGCGCTGGCGCAAGCCGAAGACGCCGCGCACAGCCTGCAAGCTTGGTTGCGCCGAGCCGACCTTGACCCCCAAGGCTTGGCCGACCTTGATGCCCGCATGGGGCTTTGGCTAGGCTTATCACGGCGCTATAAACGCACACCCCAAGAGTTGCCAGCGCTCTACCTCGGCTGGCAGCAAGAACTTGTGAAGCTAGACGCCGCAGTCAATTTGGCCGAACTGGAAGCTGCCGAAGAAAAAGCCAAAAGCGCTTTCATGGCCGAGGCTCGCAAACGCTCTCAAGCACGCCAAAAAGCCGCCCCCAAGTTGGCGACCAGCATCACCCAAGCCATGCAAAACTTGGGCATGCAAGGTGGTCAATTCCAAGTACAACTGCAAGCCCTGCCAGAACCCGCCAGCCACGGCTTGGAGGAGGTGCAATTTTTAGTTGCAGGTCATGCCAGCAGCACGCCCAGACCCGTGGGCAAGGTTGCCTCGGGGGGCGAACTCTCTCGTATCGCCTTGGCCATCGCAGTCACCACCAGCCAGTTAGGCACCGCACAAACACTTATTTTTGACGAGGTGGATGCGGGTGTTGGCGGCGCAGTCGCAGAAACCGTGGGTCGTCTCATGAAACAACTGGGCAAAGACCGACAAGTGTTAGCTGTGACGCATTTACCCCAAGTGGCTGCCTGCGCCGACCGACATTGGGTGGTCTCCAAACACGCGGACAAAGAAGGTGTCGCCAGTCAGGTAACACCCGCTCTAGGTGAACAAAGGGTGGCTGAAATTGCCCGCATGCTGGGGGGTGAGCGACTGTCTGACACCACCCATGCGCATGCACGTGAAATGCTGCAAGCCATGACCAAGACTCCCCCAAAACCCAAGGCAACCCGCGCATGAGCCGCGAACTCATTTTGATCACGGGCATGTCGGGCTCTGGAAAATCTATTGCCCTGCATGCGCTTGAAGATGCTGGCTACTACTGCATAGATAACCTTCCGCCCGAGTTGCTGCTGCCTTTGGTACACCTAGAAGATCAAACTCAGCAAGACAAGATGGCCATTGCCATGGATGTGCGCAGCGCCCACGCCTTGCATTTGGTACCCGCCCAGTTGGCCCAACTGCGCGACGAACAAGTGCATGTCAGACTGCTTTTTTTGGACGCCAACACCGACACACTGGTACACCGTTTTTCTGAAACTCGGCGCAATCACCCTCTTTCACGCGAAGACAAAGGCTCGGCGGTTTCAACCCGCGATTTGGTGGCAGCCATTGAACTCGAGCGTAAACTTTTGTCCGATTTGCGCGAAGAGTCTCACATCATCGACACCAGTTTGCTTCGTGCGGGCAAGTTGCAAGACTATGTGCACTCCTTGGTCACGGCGCCCAGCGCTCAGTTAACGCTGATGTTCGAGTCCTTTGCATTCAAACGCGGCATCCCTGTTCATGCGGACTTTGTGTTTGATGTGCGCATGTTGCCTAACCCGCACTACGAAACCGAACTCAAAGCACTGACGGGCCGCGACGCTGCGGTGGCGCTTTGGTTGGCACAGCAAACGCCGGTGCAAACCATGCTGCTGCATATCAGCGATTTTTTAGAGCAATGGCTGCCATCACTTAAAAACGATCACCGCAGCTATGTGACAGTTGCCATTGGTTGCACCGGCGGTCAACACCGTTCGGTGTATTTCGTGGAATCCTTGCACCAACGTTTTTCCGCTGATTGGGTCAGCCTCAAGCGTCACCGAGAACTCGACGTTAGCTAAGCATGCAACAGTTGGCGTACTGGTGCTGGCAGGCCTAAGTTTGGCCAGTCTTGGGCACTCCACCACTGCCCTGTTTCCCCCAAGTTTTTCGCCGCTGGTAAAGCCAAGTGCGCCACATGCAAATGCAAATCCTTATGGGTCAGAACATGCACAAAGGAGGGCGCAAATTGCAGCTTGTTTTGCAAAGGCTTTGACAACGACGCCAGCAAAGACTCTTCGTTGTCAAAAATGGGAAACGTGAACAAACTCGCCCACACACCCTTAGGCGGACGCTGCTGCAACCAAACCGCCCCCTCAGAGCTACGGGCAAACAGCAACCACATGGCCTGAGCGCTGCGTTTAACCTTACGCGATTTGACGGGGTAGTGACTGGCGAGGCCTTCTTGGTGCGCCACGCACATATCTTGCATAGGACAGCGAGCACATGCAGGCTGGCTGCGTGTGCATAAAGTCGCACCCAAATCCATCATGCCTTGGGTATAGGTAGGCATATCACTTTCGCTTGCAGGCACAGCCTGCTGCGCAATCTTCCACAGGGCTTTCTCGTGGGTTGAATGCGACAAATCGTGCCCAAAGCCATGGACCCGTGTCAGCACCCGTTTCACATTGCCATCCAAAATCGCCTCTCGGTGGCCAAAGCACAAAGAGGCGATAGCCGCAGCGGTGGAAGGACCAATGCCAGGTAACTGTTGCAGACCCTCTTTGTTGTTTGGAAAAACACCGCCATGCTCACTCGCCACCATCTGCGCACAGAGATGCAAGTTTTTGGCACGACTGTAATAGCCCAGCCCGCTCCACAATCCCAACACCTCATCCAAGCTGGCACTGGCCAAAACAGACACCGTTGGGAAACGCTTTAAAAACTTGTCGTAATAACCGATTACCGTCACCACTTGGGTTTGTTGCAGCATGATCTCGGACAACCACACGCGGTAAGGGTCTGCACTGCTCTGCCAAGGCAGGTCATGCCGGCCATGCAGCTTTTGCCAAGCCACCAAACGCTCGGCAAAGCTTGGCGCATTGATCACGGCTTTTGACATTGAGGGCAATAAAAGGTGGAGCGCTGCCCTTGCACCAAGCGCTTGATGGTTGAGGTGCATTGACGGCAGGGTTCTCCCGCTCGGTCATAGACCATGGCTTGCAACTGGAAGTAGCCGTTTTGTCCTTGCGCGTTGGAAAAATCACGCAGGCTGCTGCCACCTTGGGCAACAGCTGCCATCAGCACTTCTCGAATGGCCACGTGAAGCTTAAATACTCGGGCTTTGCTGATACGGTGAGCGCGTGTGGTTGGACGAATACCCGCCATGAAAAGCGCTTCGCTGGCGTATATATTGCCAACGCCGACCACCACATCACCCGCCAGCAATAGCTGCTTGATGACAGTTTGGCGTGTTTTGAGTGCTTTGGCAAAAAGCTCTGGGTCAAAACTGTCCTCCAAGGGCTCCACGCCCAAGGCACCCAGTAATTTTTGAGCAACAGGGCTGTCTTGGCTGGGGGCATAAACCACCGCCCCAAAGCGGCGCGGATCATGCAGGCGCAACAAACCTTTGTCGGTCAAGCAATTGAAATGGTCGTGTGGACCGGGTGGACTCAAAGCCTCGCCAAAAGACAATGACCCCGACATCCCAAGGTGAATCAATAACAAGCCTCGGCTTAAATCCAGCAAAAGGTATTTACCCCGCCTGCGAACCTCCAACACCTCTAGTCCTTGCAAACTGTCAGGGGAACATCCCAAAGGCCAGCGCAAAGCTTTGCCCATGGCCACATTCGCGATCTTCGCCCCTGCGATGCGCGAGGCGAAACTCAGGCGGGTGACTTCAACTTCGGGTAATTCAGGCATGGCAAGCAGACTAGGGAATGCTGCGATTATCATTCGACGATGAACTTCTACTCTTGTACTTCCGCGCTACGCGGTGCTGGGCTTGCTGGTGTCACCACTTTAGCCTTTTTCGCTGGCTCTATTCACTCTGCGTGGGCGCAGCAATCTGCCGAACCCCAAACGCCTGAAATAGCCCTCATTCAAAATTCCAAACTCAATGCCGAATGGTTGCTGCTCATCTTGTTGGGTGAAATGCAAGTCACTCAAGGCAACCCAAGCGCAGGCTACTCCATGATTTTTGAGGCCGCTCGCAAAAGTGGCGATGAAACGGTTTACAAACGCTCGGTTGAAGTGGCCTTGGCAGCACGCTCTGGCCCCTTGGCACTTGAAAGTGCCAAGGCCTGGAAAAAAGCCCACCCCAAATCGCACGAAGCCAACAGCTATGTTCTGCAAATCCAGATCGCCTTGAACCAACTGACAGAAAGCGTGACCACACTTCGCTCGAGCATCAGCTTGTTGCCGCCAGAGCAACAGGCTGAAGGCATCACCGGTATCCCCCAAATTTATTCACAGGCGCAGGACAAAGAGTTGGCCAATGCCGTGGTCGAGCAAGCCTTGACACCCTACACCACCCAAGAGAGCACGGCGGCCGTGAGTTGGGCCACCATCGGACGTATGCGTATTTGGGCAAAAAAACTGCCCCAAGCGGTGGAAGCGGCTAAATTGGCTTTAGCCAAATCGCCCGATTCCCCAGAGCCCGCCATGCTAGCTTTGGAGTTGTTGTCGCTGGGCCAATCGCAAGCGGAAGAATTGGTTTTGCAAGCGCTGAAGAAGAACGGACAACCCAATCTGCAGCTGAGCTACGCCAGAGTTTTGATTGACACCCAGCGTTTGAATGATGCCTTGATGCAGCTGCAAAAGCTCTCGCAAGATATGCCCAATTTCTCTGACGTGTGGCTGCTCTTGGGCGCAGTACAAGTCGAGCAGGGACAAGACGAACAAGCGAAAGCTTCTCTGCTGCGCTTCTTGGAACTGGAAAAAGACAAACAAGAGGTTCGCAGTCTGTCGCAAGCCTACTTGATGCTTTCCCAACTCGCCATCAAAGTTAAAAACAACCAAGAAGCCGAGTCATGGCTGAACAAAATTGAAGACCCCGAGCAACTGACCCAAGTGCAGGTACAAAGGGCCAACCTGATCGCTAGCAAAGGCGATATGAACAAAGCCCGCGCCTTGATCGCGCAACTCCCCACCAACACCCCGCAAGCCAAGCGAGCCAAGTTGCAAGCCGAGGTCAAGTTGCTTCGTGATTTCAAAAAATACGACGATGCTTACCAAGTATTGACCAAGGCCAGCAAAGACGAACCCGACGACCTAGACCTGCGCTATGAAGTGGCGATGATGTCAGAGAAGTTGGGCCGCTTGGACGAAATGGAACAGCTCTTACGAAGCGTCATTGCCGCCAAACCGGACTTCCAACACGCCTATAACGCTTTGGGTTTCTCCTTGGCTGATCGTAATTTACGCTTGCCTGAAGCACGTGAACTGATTGTCAAAGCTTTGGAATTTGCCCCTGAAGACCCCTTCATCGTCGACAGCTTGGGTTGGGTGGAATTTCGCATGGGCAACAAGCTTTCAGCTTTGGCCATCTTGGAACGTGCCTATGCCAATCGGCCGGATGTGGAAATCGCCGCACATTTAGGCGAAGTGCATTGGAGCTTGGGTCAGCAAGACAAGGCCAAAAAAATCTGGCGTGACGCTATGCGCGTTGACCAAGCCAACGAACTGCTGCAACAGACCTTGAAACGATTGAAAGTCAAGCTCTGATGCTTTGCATCAAACAATGCTGGCTGGCCCTTGGCTGTGCCCTGCTTGTTTTGCTAACAGCTTGCAGCCACGCACCGCGCCATGTGGCTGTGGACCCCACGAATACAGAGGCGATAGGCCACTGGGAGGGCCGCTTAACCTTACGAGTGGCAAAAAACCCGCCTGAACAATTCAGCGCAGCCTTCGAAATGACGGGACGTCCCGAGCAAGGTCAACTCAGTTTTTTGTCCCCCTTGGGCACCACCATGGCGATGGTGCGCTGGAACCCACAAGGCGCGAGCTTGCAGCAAGGCTCGGACTTGCAAAATTTTGTCTCTATGGACGAATTGACGCTGCGCCTAACGGGCGCGGCCTTGCCCTTGCCGCAATTGATGGCTTGGTTAGACCGTACAGGGCCGCCAGTTAATGGTTGGCAAATCAATGCGCAAGCCTCGAAGTCAGGCCGCCGTGTGCTGGCAGATCGGCAACAACCAATGCCCGCTTTGCAGTTGACAGTGTTGCTAGACCCCAACCCCTGAGCTTCGTTTGATGTCATGAAGTCCTTGCATCATGTCCCTGCGCCAGGCAAATTGAATTTGTTTTTGCACATCACTGGCCGTCGAACCGATGGCTATCACTTGCTGCAATCGGCCTTCATGCTGATCGACTGGTGGGATGTGCTTGACTTTGACCTGCGAGAAGATGGCCAACTCTTGCGCCAGGACCTTGGCAGCCCTTTGCCCGCGCTGGACCTTTGCTTGAAGGCTGCCCAATCGTTACAAAAAGCCAGTGGCACTTCCCAAGGTGCACTGATTCGAGTACAAAAAAACCTGCCCTCAGAAGCAGGCCTGGGTGGCGGTTCCTCAGATGCCGCCACCACTTTACTGGCTTTGAACCGACTTTGGGGGCTGAACTGGCCGTTGTCGCGCCTGCTTCCTTTGGGAGCCTGCTTGGGAGCGGATGTGCCGTTTTTTTTGGGTGGTCGAAACGCTTGGGTGCAGGGTATTGGCGAGCAGCTGCAGCCAATTGAATTGCCGCATGCGCGTTTTGTGGTGCTCAAACCTCAACAAGGCCTCTCTACTGCAACGATTTTTCAAGACCGAGCGCTGGTTCGAGATTCTCAGCCTGCTACAATGTTCGACTTTGCTGTACAGCCTTACGCCTTCGGGCGCAATGACTTGCAAGCTGTCGCCCAAAGGCTGTGTCCCGAGGTAAACCAAGCCCTCAAATGGCTGGAAAACCAAAGTTTGCGACCAAGGATGACAGGTTCAGGTAGTGCGGTGTTTGCCAAGATCGAGCCTTCGACGGTGTTACCCCACCCCCCCGAAGGATGGACTTGGCGGATTTGCAGCAATTTGGAGGTTCATCCTTTGCACCGATGGGTCTCCTGCGACGATTAGCTGGAAGCGTGTTGAAAGACAAGTTTCTCGTGTAGGGGAGTCGCCAAGTTGGTTAAGGCACTGGATTTTGATTCCAGCATGCGAAGGTTCGAATCCTTCTTCCCCTGCCACCCTTTTTTGCACTTCGCCGGAAGTGACGTTCAGCGGCATTTCTGCAGATTTGCTGGCTGCCTGTCCTTCTTTTTTGCCCACCACTCAAGCCAGCCATGTCAAACGCTCCCTCCGATTTCATGGTCTTTACCGGCAATGCCAACCCTGTTTTGGCCGCCGAAATCGCAGAGCACCTGGGCATCAAACTGGGCGCGGCTGAGGTTGGTCGTTTCTCGGACGGTGAAGTCACCGTCGAAATCAACCAAAACGTCCGTGCTCGCGATGTATTTGTAGTGCAGTCGACCTGCTACCCCACCAATGAAAACCTGATGGAACTGCTCATCATGGTCGACGCCTTAAAACGCGCCTCGGCTGAACGCATCAGCGCCGTCATTCCCTACTTTGGCTATGCACGCCAAGACCGCCGTCCGCGCTCTTCAAGGGTGCCCATCTCAGCCAAAGTTGTTGCCGATTTACTGCAAACCGTTGGCGTGGCGCGGGTGCTGACCATGGACTTGCATGCAGATCAAATCCAAGGCTTTTTCGATATCCCTGTGGACAACATTTACGCCTCGCCCGTTTTGTTGGGTGATTTGCGTTTGCAAAACTACGATGACCTGATTGTGGTGTCGCCCGATGTGGGTGGCGTGGTGAGGGCTCGCGCTTTGGCCAAGCAACTGGGTTGCGATTTGGCCATTATTGACAAACGCCGACCCAGAGCCAATGTGTCCGAGGTGATGCACGTCATTGGCGACATTGAAGACCGTAACTGCGTTGTCATGGACGACATGATTGACACTGCAGGTACCTTGGTCAAAGCAGCCGAGGTGCTCAAGCAACGAGGCGCTAAAAAGGTTTACGCCTATTGCACCCACCCGATTTTTTCTGGCCCTGCCATTGATCGCATTACCGATGGCGCAGCCCTTGACGAAGTTGTCGTCACCAACACCATTCCACTCAACGCGCAAGCGTTGGCATGTTCAAAGATTCGCCAACTCTCGGTGGCGCCGCTGATCGCAGAAACGATTCAGCGCATCGCCAAAGGAGAGTCGGTCATGAGTTTGTTCTCTGATCAGGACCAGCTTTTTTAAGCTCTAGCCCAGTCAGAAAACAACACAGCGGGGTTGTTCGCAACCCTTTATTGAAACCGAAGTCACATTGGTCGCGGTGGACTTCATCAGGAGAAGAAAATGAAATTTGTCGCTTTTGAGCGCGCTAAGCAAGGTACGGGTGCGAGCCGCCGTCTTCGCATCACCGGTCGCACGCCCGGTATCGTCTATGGTGGCAAGGCGCATCAGCCTCAGTCCATTGAACTCGACCACAACGCACTGTGGCACGCACTGAAAAAAGAGGCTTTCCACGCCACCATCCTAGAGATGGAGTTGGCTGGTCAAACCTCCAAAGTGTTGCTGCGCGATGTGCAATACCACCCCTTCAAACAGTTGGTTCTGCACATCGACTTCCAACGCGTAGAAGCCGATACGGTTTTGCATATGAAAGTGCCATTGCACTTCAGTGGCCAAGAAAACTCACCCGCTGTCAAAGCCGATGCTTGTTTGGTCAACCCTGTCATGAACGAATTGGAAATCACCTGCTTACCTGCGGATTTGCCCGAGTTCATCGCTGTTGATTTGAGTGACTTGAAAAAAGGTCATTCACTGCACGTCACTGACATCAGCTTGCCCAAGGGCGTGAAAGCGGTTGTTCATGGGAAAAACAACCCTGTGTTGGTCAGCGTGGTATCCGTTGCTGAAGAAGTTGCCCCTGAAGTAGCACCTGCGGCTGCGGCACCTGTCAAAGGCAAAGGCAAGTAGTAATCTTCTTGTGCTTAGCGCCTTCAATGCCCGCTTAGGCGGGCTTTTTTTCGTCCAAACACTTCCGTCATTGCGAGTGAAGCGAAGTAACCCCCGTCATTGCGAGCGCAGCGAAGCAATCTCTCGTCGCGTGTCGCAGGTCGGCCGTGGCCGACGTTGTGTAAGCATGGAGGCAAGGCCGAGCCTGCGGCGCTCGACGTGGAAGGGATTGCTTCCCGCCACGTAGCTACGCTCCTCGCAATGACAGACACGGCCTCGGGATGACGGGTAGATAATTCCCGCATGATCAAATTGTTTGTTGGCTTGGGCAACCCAGGCGCTGAATATGAGCACACCCGCCACAACGCTGGGTTTTGGTTCATTGATCAACTCGCCAAGCAACTCAAAGCGCCACTGCAGCCAGAGAAAAACTTCCATGGCTGGGCTGCACGAACCACGTTTCAAGGGCAGACGCTGTGGCTACTCAAACCCGCCACCTTCATGAACCTGTCGGGCAAATCGGTGGCGGCGTTAGCAAAGTTTTACAAAATTGCCCCCGAGAACATGCTGGTCGCACACGACGAGCTAGACCTGGTGCCAGGTGACGCCAAACTCAAACTCGGTGGTGGCCACGCCGGCCACAACGGTTTGCGCGATATCCATGCCCAAATCGGCACAGACGCCTACTGGCGCTTGCGCCTAGGCATTGGCCACCCCGGTGTCAAGTCGGAAGTAGTTCACTGGGTTTTGAAGAAACCTGCACCTGAGCAGCGAATATTGATTGACACTTCCATCGACCGCAGCCTTCAAGCCTTAGCCTTTCTGGTAAGCGGCGAGATGGAAAAAGTCATGCAAATGGTGCACACCAGCAAGCCGCCCAGGCCCAAACCGCCACGTCCGGCGGCGGCCTCTCCTTTAATGGAAGGCGCTTCGCATGAAAAACATCCTCCCCCTGTTGACCCCAATGCTGGGTCTGACACTGCTTAGCCTATCGCTGGCTACCTCCCCCGCCCTTCACGCTAAACCCAAAGAAAAACCCGCCCTGCTGTGCGAGCACGAAGGCCAAATGAAACCTTGCGAAGACTCTCAGTCGGACAAGGTGGCCGACAAAGGCAAGCCCCGCGCCTTCAAAGCGCAGGGCAGCGACGGGGTGATGGACAAAACCAAAGTCAAGGCCAAAAAGAAAAAGGCCAAGACGAAAAAGGCCCGTAAAGCAGCGTCAGTTGAGTAACGCTCAAGCGCTGGGTGCCGGTTGATCCACCAAGCGTCGGTATTTGGCCCACAGTGTGTCGCTGCTTTCGACATGCTGCGGGTCTACCGGAATACACGCCACAGGGCACACCTGCACGCACTGAGGTTCATCGTAGTGACCCACACATTCGGTGCATTTGGCGGGATCGATTTGGTAAATCTGTATGCCCATGAAGATGGCGTTGTTCGGGCATTCAGGTTCGCACACATCGCAATTGATGCATTCGTCCGTGATCATCAAGGCCATGGGTGCCTCAAGCTGCTTTTTTCGCCTGCATAAAACGCAGCACGCTGGGCGAGACAAACTGAGTGACATCCCCGCCCAAGTTGTTGACCTCACGCACCAAGGTGCTAGAGATGCACTGATAAACATCCAAGGTGTTTAAAAACATGGTGTCAATCTTTGGCGCAAGCCGGCGGTTCATGCCTGCCAACTGAAACTCGTAATCGAAATCGGTCATAGAGCGAATACCGCGAACCATGGTGGTGGCACCTAGGCTGGCGGCAAAGTCTATGACTAAGCCATCAAAGGTTTGGATTTGCACATTGGCGCAGTCGTGCAAAGCTTCTCGGGTCATGCTCAAGCGTTGTTCCAAGGTGAACATGGTTTTTTTATGGTGGGCACTGGCCACTGCCACCACCACTTGGTCAAACATGCAAGCAGCACGCCGAACAATGTCCTCATGACCCAAAGTGATGGGGTCAAAGGTTCCGGGGTACAGGGCAATGACTGGGGCGGGCATGAATGCTCCTAGGGGCGAACAAGTCGGTTCATTATGCCGCTGGCTGCAACAAGTGGGCGTGTACCGCGCCAGCCTTCAAATGCTTGGCCACGCGTAAGCACCAAGCGCTGACGTCTTCATCGCCCCATGCTTTAGCAGCTTCAAGGTAAATCTGCCCCGAAGGTTTGATGCAAGCCGCCGCCGCGGCCAATACCATCGGGTACTTAGGGAAGTCGTAGGGCGGGTCTAAAAATACCAAGTCCACGCTTTGAGGCGCTTGTTGTCTCAGGGTCGATAAGCCATCCCCTTTCACCATGCGCAGTTGGTTTGCACCCAGCTTGGCCTGACTTTTGGCCATGGCCTCTATGCACAAAGCATTGGTATCACACAACAAAACATGGGCAGCGCCTCGGGAAGCAGCTTCAAAACCCAGCGCACCGGTGCCGGCAAAAGCGTCCACACAATGCCAACCTGTTAAATCTTGGCCCAGCCAGTTGAAGAGGGTTTCGCGCACCCGGTCGGGCGTGGGGCGCAAATCGACGTTGCGTGGTAGGGGCAGCTTGCTGCGTTTCCACTCGCCGCCAATGATGCGCACCTCGCCTGGCTTCAAAGCTTGGCACCCAAAATAACCGTCACCATGCGCTCGGGCTGCAAGTTCCGGGCAAAGGCTTGCTGTATTTGGCTGGCCGTGATTTTGTCAATTTCAGCAGACCACGTGTCTAAATAGTCAAGAGGCAAATCAAACCATGCGATGTTGCTGAGGTTATCTAGCAGCTTGCGGTTGCTGTCCAAGCGCAGCGCAAAGCCTCCGATCATGAAGTCCTTGGCTGCTTGTACCTCTTGCTCGGTCGGGCCATTTCGCACAAAGTCACTCAATACATCTGTGGCCACTTGTACTGCTTGAGCGGCTTGGTCAGGGCGGGTTTGCAATCCCACGGAAAATGCACCGGCGTGCTGGGTGGGCGAAAAATAACTGTAAACGCTGTAGCTCAAACCCCGTTTTTCACGCACCTCGTTGGTCAGTCGCGACACAAAACCACCACCTCCCAAAACATAGTTACCAAGCGTCAAGGCAAAGAAATCTGGGTTTTGGCGGGCAATGCCGGGCTGGCCAATGAACACATGGGCTTGGGCAGATTCAAAAGGAATCTGCAGTGCTTTAGCCTCTTTCAAAGGCGTCACCTCAGGAACCACTGGCTGCGCGGGGCAAGAGGCGGTGCGTGGCAAGCCGCTGAGCAACTGGTTCAACAAGCGCTCTGTTTGTGCTCGGTTGACGGCGCCCACCACGCTGATCTTGGCTTGGCACAGCGACAGGTGGCGCGACACAAACTGCGCCATGGCGGATGTGTCGATGCGTCGCAAACTGGCTTCATCCACTTCCGCGCCATAAGGATGCTTGCCAAACACGGCTTGGTTAAAGGCTTTGCCCGCTTGCGTAGCAGGCTTGGTATTGGATTCACGGATCGAGGCCACCCAACGCTCACGCTCGCTTTGCCACACATCATTGGGGAAACTGGGGGCGGCCAACTGCCTTGCCGCCAAAGCCACGGCTGCGTCAAGTAACTCGGGGCGGGTCAAGCTGCGCAGCGAAAAGCTCATGCGGTCGTTGCCGGCGTTGGCGCTGACCATGGCGCCCAAATCGGCCCACGCTTCGCCCAACTGGTTTTCATCCATGGCGGGCTGGCCTTGGAAGGACTTGATACCCTTGCCCATCATGCGGGACGTCGCAACGGCCAAACCGCTCTGACCGGCAGGATCGCGACGGGCACCCGCGTCAAATTCGATTTCGACATCCACCATCGGTATACCGGGCGCTTCCACCAAATACACCTTGGGTCCCGTGGGCATCGTCCAGTGTTGAATAGGAATACCTGCAAACGAAGCCACAGGCAAAATCCATAAAGCCAACCATGCAAAACGTTTCATCGTGCGCCCTCCCCGTGGCGTGATCCTGCGACAGGTTTGCGCGGAAAAGCCCTCGCCCCTGTTTGTGGCAACAAGGTGGCCACTGTCAATGTGTCGTCACCGAAATATTTGGCCGCCACCGCTTGCACATGGGCGGGGGTAATGGCGTTCAAGCTCTCCAGAACGCGTTCGGCGCTGTCGAGAGGCATGCCCTCGATCCAGCTGCTGCCCAACTCTCGGGCTTGGTTGAAGGTGGAGTCACGCTGGTAAACATTGGAAGCCATCCACTGCGCTTTGACGCGGCGCATCTCGGCTTCACTCACACCCTCTTTGGCAATTTTGGCAATTTGGGCTCGCAATGCGACCTCGAGTTGCTCTGGGGTTTTGCCTTTGGCGGGCACCGCGTCGAGCATGAACACCTGAGGGCCACGCCCACTCATGGTGTTGGAGGCACCTGCGCTGTCAGCCAAGCGGCCCTCGCCTTGCGCCAAAGCGCGGTCTAGGCGAGCACCGTTGTAGCCATCCAAAACAGCGGCCAGCAAAGTCAGCGCCAGTGCATCGCGGTTGTCGTCAGTGGCTTCAAAACCAGAGAAATTTGGCACCTTCCACGACAAGGCAAGATAAGCTTGGTCAGCAGGTGCCTTAACCAAGACACGGCGGGTGCCGGTTTGGGTGGGCTCTTCTCTGGGCTTACGCGCAGGCAGCACACCTGCGGGAATTTGCCCGTAGGTGCTTTCTGCCAATCGCTGGACCTCGGCCACATCCACATCGCCCACCACCACAATGGCGGCGTTGGCGGGCACATACCAACGGCGGTAAAAGTCTCGGGCGTCTTGCGGGGTCATGGCGTCCAAGTCGTTCATCCAACCAATGATGGGGCGGCGGTAGGGAGAGGCCACAAACTGGGTGGCATAAAGCTGCTCGTACATCAACATACGCGGCGAGTCTTCGGTACGCATACGCCGTTCTTCTTTCACCACCTCGATCTCTTTGGTGAACTCAATATCTGGCCACTGGTTGTTGGCAAAGCGATCAGCCTCAAGCGCCATGACTTCTGGCAAGCGCTTAGCCGGAATTTGCTGGTAGTAACCGGTGTAGTCCTTGTTGGTGAAAGCGTTTTCTCGCCCGCCCAAAGCGGCCACGCGGCGCGAAAACTCGCCTTGCTTGACCTTGTCCGTGCCTTTGAACAGCATGTGTTCCAAGACATGGGCGACGCCCGATACGCCATCAACCTCGTCCATGGAACCCACCCGTACCCACAGCATGTGCACCGCGGTGGGCGCACGTTTGTCCACCTTGATGATGAGCGTCATGCCGTTTTTCAAGGTGAATTCTTGAGCCTCGGGGGGTGTTTGCGCCAAGGCAGGATGCAGGGCCAGTAACAGCGCCGTACCCAGGAGAAACAGCTTGAAGTTGCTTGGAAGTGCTGGGAAGAAGGGTTTCATAGAATGGCTTTAGCTAAAGCTCGCCCCATGGCGAGCAACCCATCATTCTAGAAACCCTTGCCCCCATGTTCAGCCTGTTCAAACGAAAGACCCCAGCGCCAACAGCCTTGCCCGATCAAGGGCCATCGGCCTTGCAAGTCGCGGCCCAAACATGGTTGGGTCGTTTACGTAGCAGTTTGCAACGCACAGGCAGCAGCATCGCGGGTGTGTTTGGCGGCAAAGTCATCGATGACGCCCTGTATGAAGAGCTTGAATCTGCGCTGTTAATGGCTGACGCGGGA
Source organism: Bordetella parapertussis (assembly GCA_945861305.1). Classification (GTDB taxonomy): domain Bacteria; phylum Pseudomonadota; class Gammaproteobacteria; order Burkholderiales; family Burkholderiaceae_C; genus Limnohabitans. The sequence continues at coordinate 20,392 of CAMATW010000022.1, forward strand.
ATGCCCGCCACACAAGCCGTTTTGCATGCTTTGAAGTTGCGCGTCGAAGCCAGCGGCAGCACTCAACCCGCGCAGGTCAAGGAATTGCTGACAGAGGTACTGACCGAGGTACTGCTGCCTTTGCAAGGGGAATGGTCGCTGGAAGTGAACAAACCCACCGTCATCATGGTGGCCGGTGTGAATGGTGCAGGGAAAACCACCACCATTGGCAAACTCACACGCCACTTAAGCGACGCAGGACACAGCGTTTTGTTGGCAGCCGCAGACACCTTTCGCGCCGCCGCCAAAGAGCAGTTATTGGTGTGGGCTGACCGCAACCAAGTCGACATCATCAGTCAGGACCAAGGCGACCCCGCCGCAGTGAGTTTTGACGCAGTGACCGCAGGCAAAGCGCGAGGACGCGATGTGGTGTTGATTGACACCGCAGGACGCTTGCCGACCCAGTTGCACCTGATGGAGGAGCTGAAAAAAATCCAACGTGTCATCCAAAAGGCTGATACAAACGCGCCGCATGAAGTGTTGTTGGTGATCGACGGCAACACAGGTCAAAACGCCTTGGCGCAAGTCAAAGCTTTTGACGAGGCGCTGGGCCTCACCGGCTTGATCGTTACCAAGCTGGATGGCACAGCCAAAGGCGGTGTGCTGGCGGCCATTGCCTTATGGGCTCAGCAACGCAACACACGAACCGCACAACCGCTGAAGGTGTATTTCATTGGCATTGGTGAAAAGCTTGAAGACTTGCAGCCCTTTCAAGCCGACGAATTCGCCCAAGCACTGGTCAGCTAGATTTTCAGACACCCCATGAACTCTTCACCAGACCATCCACCCGTGTCGAAAGAGTTTGCAGCGATGCTGCCAGCCCTGCAACGCATGGGCTTGCTGCTGCCCCATGAAGAAGCCACTTTTACACCTTTGACCGGCGGCGTTTCCTCACTCATCGTGCGGGTGGACACGCCAAGGCAAAGCTTTTGCCTTAAACGTGCTTTGCCACAACTGAAGGTAGCTGCCCTGTGGGAAGCACCGGTCAAGCGCAACCGCGACGAGGTGGCATGGTTGCGCTTTGCCGCGCAACACCTGCCCCACGCAGTTCCTGCGCTGTTGGGTGAGGACGAAATCGACTGCGTTTTCGCCATGACCTATCTAGAGCACCAAGACCATCACGTATGGAAAAACCAGTTGCAAAGTGGTGTGATCAGCATCGACACCGCACTACACGTGGCGAGTTGTTTGGCAACTTGGCATGGTGCAAGTGCCGGACAGTCAGTTTTAAGTCAAGCCTTTGACCACGATGCAGATTTCATCGCCATTCGCCTTGACCCCTACTTCAACGCCACCGCCTTGCGCCACCCCGATTGCGCCGACGCTTTGCACGGCTTGGTGCAACAAACCCTGTCGCACAAACACGCCTTGGTGCATGGCGACGTGAGCCCCAAAAATATCTTGGTAGGCACACACGGCCCCGTGTTTTTGGATGCCGAATGCGCTTGGTATGGCGACCCCGCTTTCGATTTGGCTTTTGTACTCAACCATTTGCTGCTCAAATGCCTTTGGCAACCCGCCCACCACGCCGCTTATTTGGCAAGCTTTGATACTTTGGCACAAACGTATTTGGCAGCGGTCAGCTGGGAAGACCCAGCCGCTCTTGAAGCGCGAACCTGCGCCCTTCTGGCGGGTATGTTGCTGGCACGGGTGGATGGCAAGTCGCCCGTGGAATACATCACCTCCGACGCACAGCGCGAGCAGGTGCGACGCTTTGCCAAACCCTTTTTGCTGCAACCCGCGGCACATTTGCAAACCCTGCGACAACACTGGACACCTTGATGAGCACCACGATTCAACACCTTTATGCCCGCCGTATTTGGGACTCTCGCGGTCGCCCCACCGTGGAAGTCGATGTGCAACTGAGCAACGGCTCTCGCGGACGTGGCGTGGCACCTGCGGGGGCTTCGCGCGGCAGCCGCGAGGCGCTGGAGTTGCGCGATGGCGGCCCCAAACTGGGTGGCTTGGATGTCAGCCAAGCCGTCGGCCAAGTCAACGGCCCGATTGCCCAAGCCTTGCTGGGCATGGATGCGAGAGAACAAGCAAAAATTGACCACACCTTGATTGCCTTAGATGGCACGCCGCTGAAAAGTCGCTTGGGTGCCAACGCCACCATCGCTACCTCGCTGGCGGTGTTGCAAGCTGCAGCGGCCAGTGAACACCTGCCGCTGTGGCGCTATTTGGCAGGCGACAAGCCTGTGCGCCTGCCCCTGCCGGAAATACAAATTTTTGGCGGCGGCGCCCATGCGGGGCAGCGTGTGGACATTCAAGATTTTTTGGTCATGCCCGTGGGTGCCCAAAGCTTTGACGAGGCGCTGGTGATGGTGGCCAATGTCTACCATTCGGCTGGCAAGCTGATGGCAGCTGCCGGAAAACTCGCGGGCGTGGCCGACGAAGGCGGTTGGTGGCCCTCGTTTGACTCCAACGAAGAAGCGCTGCAAACCCTGACACGTGCCATTGACGCTGCGGGTTACCGCTACGACCAGGTGGCCATCTCTTTGGACATCGCCGCCTCGGAGTTTGGCCGCGCCGGTGCCTATAAGCTGGGCTTGGAGCACCAAGAATTTGACAGTGAAGCGTGGCTAGAAGTCTTGCTGGGCTGGGTGAACAAATACCCCATCCTGTCGGTGGAAGACCCTTTTGCCGAGGGCGATACTGCCGGTATGCAGGCGTTCACTAACGCTGTAGGTCAACGAATTCAGGTGGTGGGCGACGATTATTTGGTTACCCAAGCCAGCTTGGTAACCCAAGCCATCCAAGACAAGGCCTGCAATGCGGTGCTGCTCAAACCCAACCAAATTGGCACCATCACCGAAACCGTGCAGGCCATGAACGTCGCTCGGGCTGCGGGCTGGGGCATGGTGGTGTCTGCACGTTCAGGCGAAACCGAGGACACCGCCATCGTGCACTTGGCCACCGGCTGGGATACGGGACAGCTGAAAGTAGGCTCGTTTGCGCGGTCTGAGCGCATGGCCAAATGGAACGAAGGCTTGAGGATTGAAGAGGCAATGGGGGGGAAGGCGGTGTTTGCTGGGAAACAAGGCCTCCCTGACGACCTCAGGGTTAACCCGAAAAATCCTTAGCACTCTCCGCCAGAGAGTGCTAATATAGGGGTCTCGAGTCTGTTAGGAGACCTCAAATGACTGCTTTAAGCCTCTCAAGCCAAACACCGGTTGCCGCCAACCCTTGGGCTTTGGTGCCCCCACTCGGCAATATTGAAGCCTATATTTCGGCGGCAAACCGCCTGCCCATGCTGACTTTGGAGCAAGAACAAGCTTTTGCCCGCCGCCTGAAAGACCACAATGATCTTGGCGCTGCCGGAAAGTTGATCTTGTCGCACCTGCGCTTGGTGGTGTCCATTTCCCGCCAATACATGGGCTACGGCCTACCCCATGCTGACCTGATTCAAGAAGGCAATGTGGGCTTGATGAAAGCTGTCAAACGTTTCGACCCCGACCAAGGCGTGCGCTTGGTCAGCTACGCCATGCACTGGATCAAGGCTGAAATTCACGAATACATCATCAAAAACTGGCGCATGGTCAAACTCGCCACCACCAAGGCGCAGCGCAAATTGTTTTTCAACCTGCGCTCAAAGAAGCAAGGTTTCCGTGCCGAGGCTGGCGAAGACCACAACACCGTAGCTCGCGACAGCCTGAGCGATGCGCAAATTGACATCATCGCCAAAGACCTGAACGTCAAACGCGAAGAAGTGATTGAGATGGAAGCCCGCATGTCAGGCGGCGACGTCTTGCTAGATCCCGTGTCCACCGACGACGGAGAAGACGCTTTCGGCCCCATCGCTTACCTGGCCGACGCCCACCACGAACCCACCGCCATGATTGAAGCGCATCAGCGCGAGATGCTGTCTAGCGACGGCATCACGCAAGCGCTTGACGTGCTGGATGAACGCAGCCGTCGCATCGTGGAAGAGCGTTGGCTAAAGGTCAACGACGACAACTCGGGCGGCATGACGCTGCACGAACTCGCCGCTGAATACGGCGTGAGCGCCGAACGCATACGCCAAATCGAAGTGGCGGCCATGAAGAAAATGAAAGCCGCTTTGCTGGAATTTACTTAAGCAGTTGCTGAACGTCGGCGGTCAGCGCCGGCACACCCAGCCCATAGCGGGCATACAAGCGTAAGCGCCCCTCGGTGTCATAGATATAGGTGCCCGCCGAGTGGTCTAGGGTGTAATTTGCAGGCTTTGCACCTTCCACCTTTTTGTAATAAATCTTGAAGTCCTTGGCCAAGGCTGGCAGCGTCTCCAAGGTGGGTACCAGAGCCAGAAAACTGGGGTCAAAATTGCCCATATAGGCTTTAAGAAGTTCGGGGGTGTCGCGCTCGGGGTCCAAGGTGATGAAGATGGCTTGCATCTTGTCGCCCTGCGCACCCAAGTCGTGCTTGACTTGCACCATCTCGCTCAAGGTGGTGGGGCAAAAATCAGGGCATTGGGTAAAGCCAAAAAACACCATCACCACCTTGCCTTTGAAATCCGCCAAAGTTCGCGCCTGACCCAGTTGATCGGGCAAGCTAAAGCCTTTGGCGTAATCTGCGCCGGTCAGGTCGATGGACTGAAACGGTGGCTTTTCAGGCGAGCACGCCAGCAAGCCCAACAGCATGAAAAAGCCTACAACACGTCTCATACAGTTCCTGGCAAATAGTGGTCGATCAACAAGGCGGCAAACAACAAACTCAGGTGGTAAAGCGAAAACTTGAATGTTTTGCGCGCAAGCTCATCGGAATAATTGCGCCACAAGGCCCATGCATAAGCGCAAAACATCACGCTGAGAATGGTCGCGCTAATGAGGTAAAACCAGCCGCTCATGCGGTACACAAAAGGCATCAAACAAGCTGCCAACAAGACAAAGGTGTAGAGCAAAATTTGCAAACGGGTGAACTCGTTGCCGTGCGTGACCGGCAGCATGGGCAGGCCAGACTTTCGATAGTCCTCCACGCGGTAAAGCGCCAAAGCCCAAAAATGCGGCGGCGTCCACAAGAAAATGATGAGGCACAAAATCAGGGACTCAGGGCTGACCTCTCCGGTCATGGCCGCCCACCCCAACACCGGCGGCATGGCGCCAGACGCACCACCAATGACGATGTTTTGCGGCGTCAGCGGTTTCAAAATAACGGTGTAAATAATGGCGTAACCCACAAAGGTGGCAAAGGTCAGCCACATGGTCAAAGGGTTGACCCAGATGTACAAAATAGCTGAGCCCGACAGGCACAAGACAGCTGAAAATAGCAAGGTGTCGCGGTCACTCAACTCGCCTTTGGCAGTGGGACGCCATGAGGTGCGCTTCATGCGAGCGTCAATGGCTTTTTCAACGATGCAGTTGAAAGCTGCTGCAGCCCCCGAGACAAACCAAATACCCAAACATGCAATGGCGCCCAATTGAACATCTGCCCACGAAGGCACACCAGGCACTGCCAAGACCATGCCGATGAGGGCACAAAAAACAATGAGTTGAATCACGCGGGGCTTGGTCAGCGCATTAAACTGCTGCCAACGCAAGGGCATCAAAGTAGAAAGCGCTCTCATAAATCAGGCCTCGAAAAAGTCGCGGCGATATGCCCTGAAGGTCGGGACTCGGAAACGCCCAAAGCCCAGCTTAACAACAACAGCAGACCTGCAGCGCTGGCGGTGTGCAACAAAGCCGCCAGCAAGGGCCACCCTAGCACCGCATTGGAAATGCCGGTAATGAATTGCAACAAGACCAAAAGCCAAAGACCACGGGCTTGGGTAGATAAGCCATGCCGGTACAACAAAAACGAAGACCACAGCAACAAGGCAGCCACAGGCATGGCGTGCCAGCGGTGGGTAAAGTGAATCGCGGTCAAGGCTTGAAATGGCAGGGCTTGACCGTCGCTATCCAGGCCCAAGGCGCGCCATAAATCAAAGCCCTTGTCAAAATTCATCTCGGGCCACCAAGCACCTTGGCAAAGCGGATAAGTGTCGCAGGCCATGACCGCGTAATTGGCGCTGACCCAAGCGCCCAAGACAATTTGCAGCAAAAGCAAACCCCAAGCAGCCATCAACCATCCGCGCACTGACGCTGGCAGGGAAACGCGGACCTCAGCCCAAGGCGCATGGCGCTGACGCAGCAATTGCATCAACAACATCGCCAACAGCAACATGCCGCCCATCAAATGCAAGCTGACGATGGCAGGAAACAGCTTCATGGTGACAGTCAAAGCACCAAAGCCGCCTTGCACACACACCCACACCAAGCTGAGTGTGGGCCAGCCCCAAACAGATCGGTCGCGTCGCCATGAGAAAACCGCCAGCGTCAAAATCAGCACACCCACCGTCATAGCCAAATAACGGTGAATCATTTCTATCCATGCTTTGCTCAAGGTCACAGGCCCTGTGGGCATGGCGGTTTGCGCGGCTTCGATGGCTTCGCCCGCGCCAAAAGGTGAGGCATGGCCATAGCAACCCGGCCAATCCGGACAACCCAAGCCTGAATCGCTCAAGCGGGTGAACGAGCCAAACAACACCAAATCAAAACACAGGAAAAGCGTTAAAGCGGTGAGCTGGCGTACGCGCTGCGGCGCGTCTTGGTGGCGATGGCGCAACCACACCCAAGCCAATGGCCCCATGGCCACGACTGCAGCCAACAGCAGCAATTTGAAAATGGGACCCAGATTGAAAAGTGCGACTTCTTGCATCAGCTCAGCGCCCAGCTTTGTCCCAAGACACGGAAGCCCGAAGCAGGCGGTCCCAGTCTTTACGCATCTTTGGGGCTTGATCGGTTTGCAAATGGGCAGGGAAACGCATCATCCAATCGCCCTGGGGATCGACCAAGTACAAGTGATCTTGCAACTCGCTGCCCGCTTGGGGGCGCAACCATTGCGCCACTTGGTCTTTGGGTAAACGCAAAACAACAGCGTCTTGCAAGCCTGCAAGCAAAGCGGCATCCAAAGGCGCCTCGTCTGTCACCAACCAGACCCAATCGGTGCGATCGCGTTCACGCCCCAAAGCGGCTCGGGTTTGGCGTTGCAAAAAAAGGTTTTGTTGACACTCAGCAGGGCAGGCACCACCGGCCACACTCACCAGCAACCACTGGTTTTTGAGACTTCTCAGCGCCACTGACTGACCTTTGGCATCCTTGGCTTGCAAGTCTGGCATGGCCATCACCGGCAGGACCAACTCGCCAAAGCTGCGCAGACTTTGCGGCCGCAAAACGTAATAGGTCAAATAAGAGGCGATGACAGGCGCTGCACATACCAGCAAAACCAGCAACATGCGCAAGCGCCCACTCGCGGTTTGCCTTGCATCGGCATCCGCGACTGCGCCAGGCTCGGGCAAGTCATACACCGTCAAACCTAATGGCTTGGACTCAAGAGAGTCAGCTTTGTTGTCGACCATATCGGTAGTCTTTAATCCATTGAAACCAGAGGTAAAGAAATGCCAGCAGCGCGCTGAGGGCAAACCATTGAAAAGCATATGCTCGATTTTTGTCAGCACTCAGGCCCACTTGAAACCAATCGCGGCGCAGGCCGTCCCCTTCGGGGCCAGTTTGCACCACCAAGGCCTGTACATTGTCTTGCACCAGCGACTGCATCTGCGCAGGGTCCAAATTTGCCCTTATGGGCGATGGGTTGCCGATTGCCTCAGGCTGAGCAGAACCCAATTCAAACTGCTGTGACAAAGGAGGGGCAATACGAGCATTGATGGAAACCCCATTGGCAGGAGCGGATAGCGACGGGGGTTTGAGCGGGTCTAAGGGGTCTCGCTCCACCCATCCGCGCTGCACCCACACCACCTGCCCTGCTTGCACACGCAAGGGCGTCATCACCCAAAAACCCACCCGTCCGTGGTGGGCGCGGTTATCCAAGAAAACAGTTTGATTGTTCAGCCACTCGCCTTGCAACTGCACACGTCGATGGGTTTGCGCCCAAGCCGAGGGGTCGCTTTGAAGCTGCGCTAGGTTCATCGGTGGCAATTGGAATTGGCGCTCGATGGCCTGTTGTAAAGCAGTTTTTTGCTCGGCCCGCGAAAGTTGCCAAAATCCCAAACGCATGGTCAAGCCCACGCAAAGTGTAGCCAGCACGACCCAAGCCAAGCGACTTTGCCATGAAGGCAATCGACGGTCAGAAGTGGCTTGAGAAGTCAACGGATAATCGCTTTCATGACTTTCTTCATTGCATTGGCCTTTTTAGGCATTTTGGCCAGCCTAGCCGCAGCATTGTTCTTCATGGTTCGCAACAAACCTGAAAACGATGACGCCCCAAAAGCATCCCCTATGGCTAAAGCCCTGGCCTTTCGCATTGGCATTTCTGTGGTGTTGTTCATCAGCATTTTGGTGTCTTGGAAAATGGGGTGGATCCACCCGACTGGCATTCCTTTGACACCCACCTAAGGCTTGAAACAAAAGGGCCGCAAAAGCGGCCCTTGTCTATGAGCGTGTCGTTCAGAGCCAGTACACCAAGATGTAAAGGCCCAGCCACACCACATCCACAAAGTGCCAGTACCAAGCGGCACCTTCAAAGCCAAAATGCTTTTCAGGGGTGAAGTGGCCTTTTTGCAAGCGCAAGGTAATAAAGAGCAGCATGAGCATGCCCAAGAACACGTGAAAGCCATGAAACCCTGTCAGCATGAAGAAGGTAGAGCCATACAGACCAGAGGTGAGTTTGAGGTTCAAATCGTTGTAAGCATGAAAGTATTCATAGCCTTGAACAAAAAGGAAAACCAAACCTAGCGCAACAGTCAGCCACATAAAGCTGATGGTTTTAGCGCGTTGGTTGGCAATCAAAGCATGATGGGCGATGGTCAGGGTCACGCCAGAACTCAACAGCAAAGCTGTGTTGATGGTTGGCAGCCAAAACGGCGTCATGGTTTGGAAGGGCTCGATGATGCCCGCAGGAGAAGCGGTGACACCAGCGGCAACACTTGGCCAAACAGCTTTGAAGTCAGGCCAAAGCAAGGCGTTTTCTAAACTGCCCAGAATGGGGACGGAATGGGCACGTGCCCACCACAAGGCTGAGAAGAAGGCACCAAAGAACATCACCTCGGAGAAGATGAACCAGCTCATGCTCCAGCGAAATGAGAGATCGATCTTGCGGCCATACAGACCAGATTCACTCTCAGACACAGCAGCACTGAACCATTTATAGAGGATGACCAACCAAATCACCATGCCAGCTAGCAAGGCGTACTTACCCCAATCTATGTCATTGATCCATTGGCTGGCACCCAAAATGACAAAGAACAATCCCAACGAAGCCAAGGCTGGAAACGGCGAGGGCTCAGGGACATAGTAATGTGGCGTAGTGCCATGGGACGTGCTGCTCATCTCGACTCCTTTTATTTTGCAACCACCAGATTGACCACAACAATCAACCCGATAACAAACAACAGACCGCCCACCAAACCCACGCCTAAAACATGCAATGGCGTGATGTGGGCCAAGTCTTCCTGAAATTCACTGTTTTTTCGAATACCAATAAAAGACCAAGACACGGCCACGATAGAGCGCCAAAGTGGACGCTTGACCACTTGCGGTTTTTCAAGCGTTGTACTGTCAGTACTCATGTGCCCACCTTGGTTTGAGGAACCACCATGGCCGCACTGGGTGCAGGCGGTGTGCCACTGCCTACTTCAAAGAAGGTATAGGACAAGGTGATGGTGGTCACGTCTTTGGATAACTTTTTGTCAACCACAAACACCACAGGCCATTGTTTTTTTTCGCCAGGGGCCAAGGTGTATTGGTTAAAGCAAAAGCACTCCACTTTATTGAAATGCGGCCCCGCTTGGTGTGGCGCATAACTGGGAATGGCCTGTGCCGACATAGTACGGTCTTGAACATTTTGAAACTCGTACATCACAGTGGCCATCTCGCCAGGGTGCACCTGAATCGAGTTTTGCATGGGCTTGAAATGCCAAGGTCCACGCGCATTGGCATCAAACTCCACGGTGATGGTTCTGCTTGTATCGACTTGGCTGTTTTGCGGCGAGGCAAGTCTTGCATTGCCAGATCCGGGCAATTCCTTTTCGCCCAAAGCCAAGATATTGATGCCGGTGGCCTCACAAATCGCAAGATACAAAGGAACCAAGGCATAGCCAAAACCAAACATGCCCAAAGTCACCACGACAAGTTTGCGCAGCATCAGCAGGTTGGCGTGGCGCAGACCCATGGCGTTGGCTTAATTGTTAATAAAGGTGACTTTGGCAACAACGCCAAGAAAAAAAACAACCGCCACCGAGGCCAGTATCAGGCCAAGGCGGAGATTGCTTTTTTTCTGTTCAGAAGTCACGGCAGAGGTTTGCTCGGTTTACAACTCAGGCCACGATGCGGGTAGCGTCGCTGTTGAGTTTTGGAGGTGTTTCAAAGGTATGAAAAGGTGCGGGTGAAGGCACTTCCCACTCCAAACCTTCGGCTGCTTCCCAAGGACGCTGAGGCGCAGGCTCACCCTTTCCACGCATGGTGGGCAACACGACAAAGAAGAAGAAATAGACCTGAGCAATACCGAAGGCAAACCCACCTACAGAGGCCAAGGCGTTGAAGTCAGCAAACTGCATAGGGTAGTCAGCATAACGACGGGGCATACCGGCCAAGCCCAAGAAGTGCATGGGGAAGAAAGTAACGTTAAATGAAATAAGGGTCCACCAGAAGTGGATCTTGCCGCGTGTTTCGTTGTACATCACACCCGTCCACTTCGGGGCCCAATAGTAGTAGCCAGCAAACATGGTGAACAAGGAACCAGCCACCAACACATAGTGGAAGTGCGCCACCACGTAGTAGCCGTCTTGCAATTGCAAGTCGATAGGGGCCATCGCCAAGATCAGGCCGGTGAAACCACCCATGGTGAAAACGAAGATGAAGCCCACCGCAAACAACATGGGGGTTTCAAAGGTCATGGACCCCTTCCACATGGTGGCAATCCAGTTAAACACCTTCACCCCAGTGGGCACAGAGATAAGCATGGTCGCGTACATGAAGAACAGTTGGCCAGTGACTGGCATACCGGTGGTATACATGTGGTGCGCCCACACGATGAATGACAAAATCGCGATAGATGAAGTGGCATAAACCATGGAGGCATAGCCAAACAGCTTTTTGCGAGAAAACGCAGGAATGATTTGGCTGATGATGCCAAATGCGGGCAAGATCATGATGTACACCTCGGGGTGACCGAAGAACCAGAAGATATGCTGGAACATCACGGGGTCGCCACCGGCGGCAGGGTTAAAGAAGGTGGTGCCGAAATGACGGTCGGTCAAGGTCATGGTGATGGCACCGGCCAACACAGGCATCACAGCAATCAACAAATAAGCGGTGATGAGCCAAGTCCAAACGAACATAGGCATCTTCATCAAGGTCATGCCAGGCGCGCGCATGTTCAAGATGGTCACGATGATGTTGATGGAACCCATGATGGATGAAGCACCTAAGATGTGCAGCGCAAAAATTGCGGCATCCATGGAGGGGCCCATTTGCAGGCTCAAAGGTGCGTAAAGCGTCCAACCACCTGCGGGGGCACCGCCAGGCATAAAGAAAGAACCGGCCAACATCAAGGCGGCAGGAATCATCAACCAGAAACTGAAGTTGTTCATGCGCGCAAAGGCCATGTCAGCCGCGCCAATTTGCAGCGGGATCATCCAGTTAGCGAAGCCCACAAAGGCCGGCATGATGGCGCCAAACACCATGATCAGACCGTGCATGGTGGTGAGTTGGTTGAACAACTCGGGGTTCACCAATTGCAAGCCTGGCTGGAACAACTCAGCGCGAATACCCAGAGCCAAAATGCCACCAGTGATGAGCATAGTGAAGGCAAACAGCAGGTACAGCGTACCAATATCTTTGTGGTTGGTCGCATAGACCCAACGGCGCCAACCATGGGGTGCGCCATGGTGGTCATCATGTGCGTGGTCGGCCCCGTGGCCATGGGGGTGAAGTACAGCGCTCATAGAAGATTCCTTCGATTTAAACGGGGGTTACTGGCGTGCAGCAAGCACTTCGGCGGGCTGAACCATTTGTCCGGTCTTGTTAGACCAATTATTTTTGGTGAAGCTGATGACTGCAGCAATTTCGCTGTTGGACAGTTGTCTCCATGCGGGCATGGTCAGGTTGTTTTGGCCATTGAGTAAGACTTTGATCTGCTTGGTTTTGTCCGCGTCCAACACGACCGCAGCGCCGTCGAGTCCTTTGATAGGACCCATGCCTTTGCCACTGGCTTGGTGACAGGCTTGGCAATTGGCTGCGTAGACCTTTTCGCCTTTTTGCATGAGGTCAGCCATGGACCACACTTTATTGGGGTCGTCTTGTTTGGCGGCTAGTTTTTTGTTTTGCTCGGCCACCCAAGCGGTGTACTCTTCAGCGCTCACCACTTTGACGTGAATGGGCATGTAAGCATGCTCTTTACCGCACAACTCTTGGCATTGGCCGTGGAAGTCACCGGTTTTTTCAGCACGGAACCAGGTGTCACGCACAAATCCAGGAATAGCATCTTGCTTGATGCCGAATGAATTCACTGCAAACGAGTGAATCACGTCATTTGAGGTTGTGATGATGCGCACCTTTTGGTTGACAGGAACCACCAAAGGGTTGTCAACCTTGAGCAAATAGTCGTCGGTGGGCTCGGGTTTGCCGCTGTTGGACATCTCGCGCTGAGCATTGTCCAAGGTGGAGATGAAGCCAATGCCTTCGCCTTCGCCTTTGATGTAGTCGTAACCCCATTTCCACTGGTAGCCCGTGGCTTTGATGGTCAAGTCGGCGTTAGACGTGTCTTTGCTGGCGACCACCGCTTTGGTGGCGGGCAAGGCCATCAAGATGACGATGACAAATGGCACCACGGTCCAAGCGATTTCAACTTTCAGCGACTCGTGAAAAGATGCCGCTTTGTGTCCAACCGATTTGCGGTGTTTCCAAATGGAATAAAACATAACACCAAAAACAGCCACAAAAATTACCGTACAGATGATCAGCATGAACCAGTGCAGCCAAACTTGCTCTTCGGCAATTTTGGTGACCGGAGGGTGCAGGTTCAATTGACGCACTGCAGGGCCACCAGGTAAATCATTGACCGCCCAAGCCAAGGTGGAAACCATGGCAAACAAGGCAATACTTGCCTTTTCAAATTTTTTGTAAATGTTGTTCATCATGTAAGCAAAAATTCAACAAGGTGTGAAGCCACCGAACGAAACTATTCTAACCACCCTAGCTCTTACAAAGCCTGACGCGAATCTTTCATTCTTTATTCTTTGCGCTGACTTGGTAACTTCGAGCGCAGTTCCTGCACCGATATATGTGCCGTCTCTGAAGGAAAAGCTTTGGCTTTGGCTTTAAAAGCATGGCCATAAATAATTTCAAAATTCAGTTGCAAACGACCTGAATTTTGTGGGGATATCAACCCCTTCTTCAAGACCTGATGCAAGCTTGCCAGCCAGTTCTTGCCGCGCAGACCAGAAAACCTATGGGGGTGCAAATTGCGCCCCAATGTGCGCAACTCTGCCAACATAGACGGTACATCGGGGTAGGTCAGGGTGATGTGCTCCATGTCCATCACAGGCTGGGCAAAGCCCGCTTCAAGCAACATATCGCCCCAATCGTGCATGTCGGTGAAGTCATGCGCAGCGGGCGGCCAACCATGTTGCGAATAAGTCTCCTTAAGGTTGCGCAAAGTGTCAGGGCCTAAACAGGAAAACATCACAAAACCCTCGGGGGCCAAAGCACCGTGCCATTGAGCCATAAGCGCTTGAGGCCGTGCCTGCATGTGCAAGCCCATATTTGCCCAAACCATCTGTGCTGGTTGATAAAGCGATAACGCAAATTTGGGCACTCGGCTTCGCCATCTGTTCCACCAAGGTGGCGTCAATGTTTGTCGCGCTTGCGACAAAAGTGGAGCCTCTGACTCGACCACGGTGCAAAGTGCTTGCGGGTATTGCTGGCTGACTATCCCTTGCGAAGTCCAACCGCCCAAACTGGGTTGCCAGTGCGCCCAATGCGTGGGTTGACTGCGCATCAACACCAAGCGCTGTGCCATTCGCTTGGCCACTTCGTCATGCAGCCAAGCAGTTGGGCTTTGCGCAGCAAAACGCTCCCAGCGCTTGGCAGCGACTGGGTCTAGAGGGGGGAGCAGTTCACTTTTTTGAAGTGAAGAATTCACAGACATAAAGAGATAACTTTGTTCAGATGGCAGGTATGCCTTACAGCCCCTCAGCATACCGAAAATGGCTAAGCAACTTTGCATTGCTTCCCCCCACTTTGCCGGGCCTTTGCCACGCCTGTGGCCAATGGGCTTGGCAAGCCTTGTGCCCTGTGTGTGCAGGCTTGGGTCATGCCCCTACGGAGGACAGTGCCTCAAGCTGCTTAGCAGCCAAACTGTACATCTCCCCCTGGAAAGAACTCATCACTGCATTCAAGTTTGAAGGTCAAGTGGGTTTGGCCTATTTTTTGGCACAGCAAATGCGCCAGACACCCGCCATAGCCCAACGCTTGGATGACTGTGACTGGGTGGTACCCGTGCCTTTGTCGGCCCAACGGCTCAGAGAGCGCGGCTTTAACCAAGCCTTGCTGTTGGCCAAACAACTTTGCCCTGAACGCACTTTGAGCCAAGCGCTTATTCGCTTTCGCGACACGCCTGCCCAATCGGGCTTGTCTAGACAAGACAGGTTAGTCAACCTGCATCATGCTTTCATGGTCCATCCCGCGTATTTGCAGAGGTTGCGCGGCTCCAAAGTGGTGCTGGTGGACGACGTCACGACGACCGGCACAACCTTGCTTGCCTGCACACAGGCCCTAAAGGCTGCGGGGGTGAAGCAGGTGGACGCAGTGGTGCTCGCCCGAACACCGGCTTAGCGGCAAGCCACAATGCGAACTTCACAGCGAGGCCGCATGTTTCATATCGTTTTGGTTCAACCCGAAATCCCACCCAACACCGGCAACATCATCCGTTTGGCTGCCAATACGGGTTGCAGCTTGCATCTGGTCGAGCCACTGGGCTTTTCCATGCAAGACAAACAAATGCGTCGCGCTGGCTTGGATTACCACGAGTACGCCAACGTCAAGCGCTATGCCAGTTGGCAGGCCTTTGTGGACGCCGAGCAACCCGATATTTCACGCTGCTTTGCGCTCACCACCCACGGCAAGGCATCGGTGTTTGGATGCGCTTTTAAGGCGGGTGATTGGCTGGTGTTTGGTGCAGAAACCAGCGGTTTAGCGCCCGAGGTAAGGGCTTTTTTTCAAGCTGTCAATATGCTGCGCTTGCCTATGCTGGCGGGGCAACGCAGCTTGAACCTCTCCAACGCCGTGGCCATCACCGTTTACGAAGCTTGGCGACAAAACGGCTTTGCCATAGCACCTTAGGGGTAGCGACGCACCAAAGACTCCGCTACACACACCGGCTTGTCAGAGCCTTCGCGCTCAACGCTGACTTTCCAAGTCATTTGCATACCGTTGTTATCAATGGCCTCGCAGGCCAGCAGATGCATATGGGCACGCAAACGGCTGTTGACCGGCACTGGCGCGGTGAAACGCACTTTGTTCAAGCCGTAGTTGATACCCATGCGCGAACCCTGGATATCAAATGCAGACTCGAAAAATTGCGGCAACAAGGACAAGGTTAAAAACCCATGGGCGATGGTGTTGCCAAAAGGGCCGCTTTGGGCTTTGTCGGCATCGATGTGAATCCATTGGTGGTCGCCCGTGGCTTGGGCAAATAAGTTGATCTGTTCTTGCGTAACCGTCACCCAGTCGCTGACCGCAACGTCTTGGCCCACGCAGGCCATCAAGTCTTCTAAAGCGTTGAATATTTTCATAAAACCACCTACTTTGTCTGTCTGAAGGTGGCTCAGTCTAGCGCCTCGTTGCAAGGGGCCAATACGGCTCAACTAAAATAGCAGGTTTTATCAAAGTCAACTTACCCGCTATGAGCGCCTTTCTCGACGAAACCGTCTTATCCGTCCACCATTGGACCGACCGCTTGTTCAGCTTCACCACCACCCGCGACATGGCTTTGCGCTTCTCAAATGGCCACTTCACCATGATTGGTTTGCGAATTGACGGCAAGCCCTTGCTGAGGGCCTACAGCATCGTCAGTGCCAACTACGAAGAGCACCTTGAATTTTTAAGCATCAAGGTACCCGACGGCCCCCTCACCTCCAAACTGCAGCACATCCAAGTCGGCGACAAAATTGTGGTGGGGCGCAAACCCACAGGCACTTTGTTGATTGACTATTTGCTGCCTGGCAAGAACCTTTACTTGTTAGGCACCGGTACCGGCATGGCACCTTATATGTCGATCGTCCGCGACCCCGAAACTTATGAACGCTTTGAAAAAGTGATCTTGGTCCACGGTGTGCGCGAGGTGAAAGAGTTGGCCTACCACGACTACCTCACGCAAGAGTTACCTCAGCATGAACTCTTGGGCGAGATGGTCAGCGCCCAAATGCTGTACTACCCCACCGTCACCCGCGAACCGTTTCGCCACCAAGGCCGTATCAACGAACTGATGGAAAGCGGCAAGTTGTTTGCAGACCTCGGCTTATCCGCGCTCAACCCCGAGACCGACCGCATCATGCTCTGCGGCAGCCCACAAATGCTGAAGAGCCTGAAAACCTTGCTGGAAGAACGCCACTTCAAGGAAGGCAACACCACCACGCCGGGTGACTTTGTGGTGGAGCGTGCGTTTGTCGAGCAATAAGCCCTAAACCCTCTCAATGATGACCGCAATCCCCTGCCCCACGCCAATACACATGGTGCACAGCGCATAACGCCCACCGGTGCGCTGCAGTTGGTTGGTGGCGGTGGTGACCAACCTAGCGCCTGACGCGCCCAGCGGGTGACCCAAAGCAATCGCACCGCCATTGGGGTTGACGCGAGGGTCGTCGTCTTGAAGCCCTAGCATTCGCAACACAGCCAAGCCTTGCGCCGCAAACGCTTCGTTGAGTTCAATCACATCCATTTGTGCCAGCGTCAAACCGTTCAGCGCCAGCACTTTTTCGGTGGCGGGTGCGGGGCCAATGCCCATGATGCGCGGGGGCACACCTACAGTTGCCATGCCCACCACACGGGCGCGAGGCGTTAAGCCATGTTTGGTTGCACTGGCTTCATCGGCCAACAAAATCGCACAAGCGCCGTCGTTCACACCTGAGGCGTTGCCTGCCGTGACTGTGCCATCGGGGCGCACCACGCCTTTGAGTTTGGCCAAGGCTTCCAAGCTGGTTTCACGTGGGTGCTCATCCTTGTCCACCACCACAGCATCGCCTTTTTTCTGCGGGATGGTGACGGGCGTGATTTCTTGCGCCAAGAAACCGGCTTTTTGTGCGGCAACCGCCTTCATTTGGCTGGCCAAAGCCATGCGGTCTTGGGCTTCGCGCTCTATTTTGTAATCGGTAGCCACGTTCTCTGCGGTTTCGGGCATGGCGTCCACGCCATACATGCTTTTCATCAACGGGTTGACAAAGCGCCAGCCTATGGTGGTATCAAAAATTTGCGGGTTACGCCCGAACGCTGCCTCTGCTTTGGGCATCACAAAGGGTGCGCGGCTCATGCTTTCCACGCCACCGGCGATCATCAAACCAGCCTCACCAGCGCGAATGGCCCGCGCCGCGGTGCCCAAGGCGTCCATACCCGAACCGCATAAGCGATTGATGGTGGCGCCAGAAATCTCCAAGGGCAAGCCCGCCAACAGGCTTGCCATGTGCGCCACATTGCGGTTATCCTCCCCCGCTTGGTTCACGCAGCCATACAAAATATCGGTGACCGCTTGCCAATCCACCTTGGGGTTACGCGCCATCAAGGCCTTTAATGGCACTGCCGCCAAGTCATCGGTGCGCACACTGGACAAAGCACCACCATAGCGGCCAAAAGGGGTGCGAATCGCGTCACAAATAAAAGCGTGTTTCATGCAAATCTCTGGTTAACAATACAAGCCATGTTCAATCCTTCCCAAGAAGATGTCAGGCGGTTCTTCTGCCAAGTCTATGCCAAGCAACAAAGCCAGCAATTGAGTGATGCTTTGGAAACGCTGGCCGGTTTGTGGGTTGCCGAGCACCCCGAATACGCAACACACTTAGCAGACGTCGATGTGGCGCTGGCCAAGCAGTACAAGGGTGACGATGGTAAGTCCAATCCGTTTTTGCATTTGTCCATGCATGTCTCCATCAGCGAGCAATGCTCCATCGATCAACCACGCGGCATTCGCCAGGCGGTGGAATTGCTGGCGGCCAAACGCAACAATTTGCATGACGCCCACCACGAGGTGATGGAGTGCTTGGGCACCATGCTCTGGGAGAGCCAGCGCAGCGGACGCCCACCCGATGGTCAGGCCTATATTGACGCGGTCCAGCGCCGTGCTACGGGCGATTGACAGGCACAAAAAAGCCCACGTGAGTGGGCTGTTCTGTGAAGCATGGAAATTTCAGCGGAACTTAGACTGTGGAACCGTCTTTAGCTCACCCTGCTGGCTGCTGACGTAAGCGGCCAATTCTTTCAGTTCAGCCAAGGTGAATTGTTTGGCAATGCCGCCCATCACGCCATTGGCGCGACCCCAAGTGGCTTGGCCGTCTTGTTTGTAGGATTTGAGCGCAACGTAAAGGTAATCTTTGTGTTGGCCTGCAATCTTGGGGTATCCAGGCACCATGGGTTTATTCAAATTCGCACCGTGGCAAGAAGTGCAAGCACCTTTGGCCACCAAGGCAGCCGTTGAGCCCGAAGGCTCGGATGCTTTCTCTGGCAAAGTGACGGAAGCGTCTTTGCCATGGACTTCGTAATAAGCGGCAATGTCAGCCATGTCTTTGGCAGTCAAAGAAGCAGCAATGCTGCGCATGGTGGGGTGCTTGCGATCGCCTTTTTGGTAAGCCGTCAAGGCCGACACAATGTAAGCAGCGCTTTGTCCAGAAATCATGGGGACTTTATAGACCTCGGGGAAAGAGGCTTGGTAACCTTTGATGCCATGACAGCCAATACACATGGCAATTTTGGTTGCACCGACTTTGGCGTCCCCTGCTGCGTCTTGGGCATAAACCACTGAGGTCGCCGAGGCGACAAAAACCATGAAAACCGATGTTAAGAACTTGGTCATTTTAGACAGACAATCATGAAAAGAAACTCTGAATATTATATCGACGCAGTTTGTAAGCTCCATGTCGGAAACATAAAAGGTATTGACCCATGAAATTTGCAGGAACCGATAACTACGTTGCCACCCAAGACCTGATGCTGGCAGTGAATGCGGCCATCACGCTGAAACGTCCTTTGTTGGTCAAAGGCGAGCCAGGCACAGGCAAAACCATGTTGGCTGAAGAAGTGGCGCAGTCTTTGGGTATGCCTTTGCTGCAGTGGCATGTGAAGTCCACCACCAAGGCTCAGCAAGGACTCTACGAGTACGACGCGGTGAGTCGTCTGCGCGACAGCCAAATGTCAGACCTGGACGGCGGCGAGCGGGTGAAAAATATCGAGAACTACATCGTCAAAGGCGTGTTGTGGCAAGCCTTTACCGCCACCGAACCGGTAGCGTTGCTGATTGATGAGATCGACAAGGCTGACATTGAATTTCCCAACGATTTGCTGCGCGAACTCGACCGCATGGAGTTTTATTGCTACGAGACCCGAGAACTCATCAAGGCTGAAACTCGCCCACTGGTGTTCATCACTTCCAACAACGAGAAAGAACTGCCCGATGCGTTTTTGCGCCGCTGCTTCTTCCACTACATCAAGTTTCCCGAAGCCGACACCATGCGGCAAATCATTGATGTGCACTTTCCCAATCTGAAAAAAGAACTGCTTGCTGCCGCTCTGAAAACCTTTTACGACGTGCGTGGCTTGCCTGGCCTGAAGAAAAAGCCCTCCACTTCCGAACTGTTGGATTGGCTCAAACTCTTGGTGGCCGAAGATATTCCCTTGGCAGCGCTGCAAACCCAAGACGACAAAGTGGCCGTGCCGCCCTTGGTGGGCGCATTGCTGAAAAACGAGCAAGACGTCACCTTGTTTGAAAAACTGGTGTTCATGCAAAGCCGTAACCGCTAAATCCCATCATGCTGATCGACTTCTTTTACACCTTGCGCTCGGCCAAACTGCCGGTGTCGGTCAAGGAATACCTCACCCTTTTGGAAGCGCTGCAGGCCAATGTGGTCGGCCCCAACAGCGACGCCAGCAGCATGGATGATTTTTACCATCTCAGTCGCATGATTTTGGTGAAGGACGAAAAGCATTTCGATAAGTTCGATAAAGCCTTTGGCGCCTATTTCAAAGGCGTGGAAATGCTGACTGACTTCACTGCCGACGTGCCGCTGGAGTGGCTTAAGAAGACCCTTGAAAACGAACTCACACCCGAACAAAAAGCCGCCATCGAAAAAATGGGCTGGGACGAGTTGATGGAAACCTTGAAGAAGCGCTTGGAAGAACAAAAAGAGCGCCACCAAGGCGGCAACAAATGGATTGGCACTGGCGGCACCTCACCTTTTGGCAACAGCGGCTACAACCCGCAAGGCATTCGAATTGGCGGCAAGGGTGCCAACAAAAGCGCCATCAAAGTATGGGAACAACGTGCCTACCAAGACTATGACGACGCCGTTGAATTGGGTACGCGCAACATCAAAGTGGCACTGCGCCGCTTGCGCCGCTTTGCCCGTGAAGGCGCGGAAGACGAATTCGATTTGGACAACACCATCCGCAGCACGGCGGCCAATGCGGGTTACCTTGATATCAAGATGCGGCCCGAGCGCCACAACCATGTGAAACTGCTGTTGCTGATGGACGTGGGCGGCACCATGGACGAGCATGTGGCGCGGGTGGAAGAATTGTTCTCAGCGGTGAAAGGCGAATTTAAACATCTGGAGTTTTTCTATTTTCACAACTGCGTGTACGACTTTTTGTGGAAAAACAACCGCCGTCGCTTTGCCGAAAAATTCGACACCTGGGATGTGATTCGCAAGTACAACAAAGACCATAAGCTAATCTTCGTGGGCGACGCCACCATGAGCCCTTATGAAATTTTGCAACCCGGCGGCAGCGTGGAATACAACAACGAAGAAGCCGGCGCTGAATGGCTGCAACGCTTAACCCACGCCTACCCCAAATTCGCTTGGATCAACCCTGAACCTTTGGGCGTGTGGCAATACCGCCAAAGCATCAGCATCATCCAACAGATGGTCAGCAACCGCATGTTTCCGCTGACACTCAAGGGCTTGGAAGATGCCATGCGTATGTTGAGTAAATAACCATGAAAACCCACTACCCCCGCAGAAATTTTCTCCAATGGTTAGGCGCCAGCCCAGTGTTGCTTGCAGGTGGATCTTGGTTTGCCTTGCCCGCCAATGCGGCGCAAGAAAAGCCCTACGCCACAGCGGTCAAGTTCAATGCGTCAAGCAACCCCAGCACTGTGGCGCAACGGGCCATTGTGTTTACCGATGCCTCAATCGACATCACTTACAGCGACAGCACGGTTAAAACGGCTCAAGCCTTGGCGTTTGTGGAACTGTTTCGCACCGGCCAGACCTTGACCAAACCACCTGCAGCCGGTGGCGGCAGCATCCTTGCTGCAGGCTATACACGCCCTGACGGACTGACACCCATCTTGGACACCGATGGCAAGCAAATGTTTTCCGACTGTGTCGATGGTCAGTCCTTGATCAAACTCGCCAGCCCCTCCGTGCCTGGCGTAGACGGCAACACCTTGTTTTTGGTCACGCAATTCGAGTACAAATCGGTGAACCTAGCAGGGGCTTTGATTTACGGGACTTTGCCCTGTCCCATGACCATCTCTACCCTGGAACAAAACACCCAGACCGGCGCGTTGAGCGTGAAATACCACTATCAGGTACCTACCGCCGGTGTTCACGGTTTGTGGACAACATGCGCGGGCAGTTTGTCACCTTGGAACACGCATATTTCCAGTGAGGAGTACGAACCCGATGCATGGTTGGTCATGATGCGAAAGGCCAAGGGTTCTGCCCTGACCGCGGCTGAACTCACAGGTTGGAGAGCGTCGCATATGTCGTCGGCAAACACCAGTTTGTCTAAGTTCTTTCAATTCAGCCGCAATACCTTGGATGCGCCGACCACACCCGAAGCCAACACCACCGCCAATCCTTATCACTATGGTCATGTGCCTGAAGTCACGGTCAATCCTGACGGCACAGGCAGCATCCAAAAACACTATTGCTTGGGCAGAATTTCGCGTGAATTGGTGCAGGTCATGCCCGACCAGCAAACCGTGTTGATGGGCGACGACTACACCGGCGGTGCGCTGTTCATGTTCATCGCCGACAAAGCCGCCGATTTGTCGACTGGTACCTTGTATGGCGCCAAGATGACGCAAACCAGTGCGAACGATGGTGGAACCTTCAAGTTGCGTTGGATCAAACTGGGCAGCGCCAGCAGCAAAGACATCAAAGCCTTGGCGGATTCACTCTCCCCCAAAGACATCTTGGATGTGCGTTTCACCGACCCGGGCGACAAGACCTATACCCAAATGGCTTTGGATGGCTGGGGTTACCACTGGGTGAAAGTCTTGCCACAGCAAGCCAAGGCCGCCGCATTTTTGGAAACCCATCGCTATGCAGCCATTGCAGGTGTGACCATGGAGCTCACCAAGCTCGAAGGGGTGACGGTCAACGCCAAAGACAAGGTCGCTTATTTTGCGGTTTCTCGTATTGAAACCACCATGTTGGCAGGCCCCGAACAACCCGCAACCACCCGTCCTGATGTGGACGACATTCAATTAGCCGCACTGCGACCCGGGGCGGTTTACGCCGCTCAGTTAAGCGCTGGTCAAACTGACAGCACCGGTGCAGCCATCGCTAGCGCTTGGGTGCCCACAGATTTCTATGTCCCCAAAGGTCTGTTGGGAGAAAACATCGCCACAGATGCAGATGGCAACAATGCCAACATCTTGAAAATTTCTCAGCCAGACAATGTGAAATTTTCAGAAACCATGCGAACCTTGTTTGTGGGGGAGGATGGCTCCGGACACTTGAACAACTATGTCTGGGCCTACAACGTGGACACGCAGCAACTCACCAAACTGTTGTCAACACCTGCTGGGGCAGAGTGCACAGGTTTGCAAGCCGTGGACAACCTGAATGGCTTTGCTTATGTGATGTCGGCTTTTCAGCACGCTGGCGACTGGTCTTACAACGCCACTACAGGGACGGGCACCCTCAATGGCAAAACCGTGCCTGCTGAACTCATGTCAGCCATTAGCAGTAACTGGGGCGGCATCAACCAACAATCAGCTGTGGGCTATATCAGTGGCTTGCCAGCGGTACGCACTTAACTCGACCTTAAACTAGCTCCCGCTGCCACCGTAGTTCAATGGATAGAACTCTCCCCTCCTAAGGGAGTGATACAGGTTCGATTCCTGTCGGGGGCACCACCTGCTAGTTTCAAGCAGTCTCAAAAAGTAGCAACAAAGGTGCAGCGCTCGGTCCGCCGCTTTGCGACCTTGCAGATTAGAGCTGAAATCTTGCGGACCACTTCGAGTTTTTGGTCTTCAACGTCGTGGGTGGAAGACCTGGAACTTTCAGCATCTTTCAACATGCACTCCTTCAAGGTGCCCTTCATTCAGGAGCCCAAGCAGATCGGTGAAGGTGTCCGACTTTTCGTCCAAGTTTCGACACCGAACTAGCTGGGGTAAAAACTATTTATGCGGTGCGCCGCTACTCGGGCAACGTCAATCCCCTTAGAACGGGCTAAGCGGCGCACCATACGGATACTGGGTAGAAGTTACAAGAACGTTGCGGTGGAAACCCCGAAACGCTCACTAAGTGCCCGCACTTGCCTAACGTTGAGTTCACGCTTACCAGTCAAAATTTCAGAAACCACGCCTTGGCTACCAATCTCTTTCAGGTCTCCTTGTTTCAGGCCATGTTGTTCCATCAGAAATTTAAGCGCCTCAATACCAGTGGTTTCAGGCACAGGACACTGCTCTGTCTCGTAGTCTTCAATGAGGTCGCCAACGATGTCCACAAGCCCCATGATGGGATGACGCTCATCACCTCCCGCCTCATCTAAAAGGCTCTCGAGCATCTGCGCCATCCGTGTGTAGTGAGCCTCATCTCGGATGGGAGAAATGTCTGTGGCAGCACGAAACTGCTCCCAAGCTGGAAGAAGTTTCTGTATGTCGATAATTGCGTTCATAGCTTCCTTGCTCCTTTGTCGTATTCTTGGTGCGTTAACACCGCCTTGATATACAAGATTTGCTTTTCGAAACGAATGTAGGCAATTAGCCGATACTTATTGCCGCCAATATCAAACACCACTAGATCGCCGACTCGGTCCACAGCGTTGAACAATGCTGTCAGTTCACTCCAATTTACAAACCGGTTCTTCTCAATCACGCGCCTCCAACCCTTTAAGGGCGCATCGGCTTGAGGGTGCACGACTGAAAACGCCCTCAGTGCACTGTTGCTGATGATTTTCATTTTGTCAGTATATCTCAAACCGAGATATTTCATGGACCTATCTGCTCAAACCTATTTCAACTGGGCTTACCGACACCATCGGCACAAACATCCCGCCCAAAGCTGTATTGACCGAATTGGTTGCGTCTAGCAGTGTGTCGTGGCTCACTTGCCCACCAAGTGCTGGCTAAGCGGCGCACCATACGGACACTGGGTAAAGACAGCAGCTTCTTTGGGTTACTTTTTGCCGTACGTACTATCGTGATCTGGCGCCACTGTGAGAAGACGCATGTATGGTCCATCTCTGTAAGCCGTTGCTCTTCGAGACTGAGTAATTCGAAATGAATAAATAGCGTCAATATCTTGTGGGGGGCGTACGCTTACGATTTTTTCCCACTTCAAACCGTTGTCCCGATATACCTGCGCCCAATTGAGTTGGCGAATTTTCTCCAGCGTATCCAGTGCAGCAAGCCTTTCAGGTTTTTGCAATCCGAACAGATTCTCCTGAAATGTGGGGTTATTTAGATCAAGTAATACATTGTCAATTGACTCACTTGATGCCATCGTTCAGTCTCTTCATCAATGCATCGGTACTGGTATCAGAGGCAGGGGTGGCTGTGGTCCACGCAAGTGCAGATTGCAGGTCAGCTGCGGCCTGAGGCTCATGTAGCCAACGTTCGTTATCAGGCATGACGGTGGCAGTACGAATCATCCAAACGCCCGGCTCATGCTCTTCGACCAAAACCTGTCGCCCAGCGAATTGCTTGCCCAATGAAATTTGACCATTGGCGCCCACTACTTTTACAGAGGAATGAGATATTAGAGGTGTCATTTTCGTGCCTTCCTAAAATCGTGCTGAACGAATTCTGATGTGACTACTCAGTTTTGTCAACACTTTTCAGCTCACTGAGCTAACTGCACCTGCATAGCAGGGCTAGTCGACACCATCGGCACAAACATCCCGCCCAAAGCTACCGTGGCTGAATAGGCAACCGCCATGGCTGAAGTGGGCATAACGCTGTGTTGTTTTGATTTGCGTGTGCCCTGGGGGGCTAAACAGAACGTACTTTTCAATCGAACGATGGTACCTGTCGGTGACTTGACCACAAGATCAAAGAGGTACGAGATACCAATCGATTTGAGTTTTGTTGGTATTTTTGTTGGCACTTTTCAGACTGAATTGCGCATTACCTAGCACTGGTAAAGCCTGAAGGCCCGAATAGTGTTCTGTCGGTAGCCAAGATACGCTTGAAATACCCTTGCAGAATAAAAGCAGTCAGCCTATTTAAAACGATTAATTTTTTCATCTTTTGTGCCATCTATTTTTAAAAAATTGACATGTATTTGTCATTCATGAAATCGACATATTGCTTGGTTTAAATATGTTTTTTTCTTCAACCAAACCAAAAGGAATGTGTAAATGTCCGGCTTAATTACTGATGATGATGACAGTGTAATAAACAACTCAGCGAACAATCATTTGCATGATCTGATCGAGCGCGAAATCGTTCGTGACCCCAGCCGCCGCAATATGCTGAAATCAGGCGCGGCTTTGGGCTTGCTTGGTATTTTCGGCAGCGCCATGACGGCCTGCGGT
>CAMATW010000023.1 GCA_945861305.1 Bordetella parapertussis
CCTCCAAGGGGTCCGCTTCTTGGCTGGGGTAAAGGTCCAACACCAAGCGGTGCTGAAAACTCGATTGCCCCGATTGCACAGGCGCCAAGGTGAACACCTGTGGTTTGGCGGGTTGGCGCAACTCCAGCACCAATCGCACCGTGGTGGGGTTGAATTGGCCAATGCGCACACCGGTGATGAAGGGATCGTCGTTACGTACCTTGCCCACCAAGTCGCGCAAAGCGGCATTCAACTCAATGCCCTCGATGTCCACCGCCAAGCGCGGTGGGTTGGCCACAAAGGTGTGGGTGACTTTCAGCAAGGTGTCCGACTCGATAGTCACGCGGGTGTATTCCACCGCAGGCCACACCCGCACCGCCAAAATGCTGGCACCCCATGCCAGCTGCGCTCGACCCAAGAGCAAAACCATGCCACTGGCTTTCAGCAACTGTCGGCGTTGGCGGTTGTGTTTTTTCATGCTGTTAAATCTTCACCCAATTCGCTGTTGGCGCATAAGCGTACATCGCGGCTGCTGTCGGTGTTGACGATGAAATGGATGTCCAAGTCGGCGGGCGGTAGAAAGCCTTGGGCTTTGTCGGGCCACTCGCAAATCTTCAAGCCAAGGCTTGCAAAAATATCTCTGAAACCCGCGTCTTCCCACTCACGCGGATCGTTGAAGCGGTAGAAGTCAAAATGCCAGATGCTCAGGGTTTGACCGTTGGCTGTCACTTCATACGGCTCCACCACCGCATAGGTAGGGCTTTTGATGCGGTCTTTCACGCCCAAGGCTTGAAGCAAATAACGCGTGAAGGTGGTTTTACCTGCCCCCAAATCGCCATGCAGACACACCAAGGCTTGTGCCAAGGCGGGGCACAAAGTCAAGCGCTGGGCAAAGGCCGCGCAAGCTTGCTCGTCGGGCCAGTGCAGGGTTTTTACAATCGGCATTTCGTTCAAAAGGTTTTCGTGTCCATCAATCCATCGGCATTACTCGCTCAACTGCAAGAATGGGGTTCACAGCTGGGATTCTCCCAAATTGGCGTGGCCCCCGTGGACTTGCGCGACGCCGAGCCGGGATTGCTGGCTTGGCTAGCACTTGGACACCATGGCGATATGGCTTATATGGCCCGCCACGGCCTTACCCGAGCCAGACCCGCCGAGTTGGTGCCAGGCACCTTGAGCGTCATCACGGCACGCATGGATTACCTGCCCAATAACAGCACTTCCCCCTCTGAGGATTGGGTAGGTCACGAAATGCAGCGCTTGCAGCAACCCACGCAAGCAGTGGTGTCGGTGTACGCCCGAGGGCGGGACTACCACAAGGTGATGCGCCAACGCTTGCAGCAATTGGCCGACAAACTGCAAGCGCAAGCAGGCGCTTTGGGCTTTCGGGTGTTCACCGATTCCGCGCCGGTGTTGGAAGCCGAGTTGGCAGTGCGCAGCGGCCTTGGCTGGCGGGGTAAGCACACCTTGGTATTGCAACGCGATGCGGGTTCGTTTTTCTTCTTGGGTGAAATTTTTGTCGACATTGCCCTCGAGCCAACCGCCATGCAAACCGAGCATTGCGGCACTTGCAGTGCTTGTATCAGCGTTTGCCCCACCCAAGCCATTGTTGCGCCTTATCGATTGGACGCAAGGCGCTGCATCTCTTACCTGACCATTGAGCATGAGGGCAGCATCCCTTTAGAACTTCGCCCCCTGATAGGCAACCGCATCTATGGCTGTGATGACTGCCAGTTGGTGTGCCCTTGGAACAAATTCGCCAAGCGCTCACCCTTGCCCGACTTTGACGAGCGCCATAGCTTGGGTGCATCTTCGCTGCAGCAATTACTTCAATGGGATGAAGACAGCTTTTTACGACTGACCGAGGGCAGCGCCATACGGCGCATTGGCCACGCACGGTGGCTGCGCAATTTAGCGGTGGCCGCAGGCAATGCTTTGCGCCAAACCTTGTCCAACGCTGATGCAAATGCTTTGCGCCAAGCCTTGCAGCGTTGGCAGGACCATCCCAGTGAGGTGGTGCGTGAACACATCGCTTGGGCGCTTTCGTCATTGCGATGAGCCTCGCACGGCCGCAAAGGGATCAAGCGTATATTGCTGGGCAGCGAAACCCAAAATGTGCTGACGCACTCGGAAGTACCGGTGTTGGTCTGCGTTAACTGTGCAAGCCGCGGTAGAGCATGTAGCTGGCTAAAAGAAACAGCAGCAAAGCAAAGCCGCGCTTGAGTTTGAGTACAGGCATTTTGTGCGCCAACCGAGCGCCCATGGGTGCCGTGACCATGGTGCACAGACCGATAACCACCAAGCCTGGCAACCAGATGTAGCCAAAGCTCCAGTCCAGGTTGTGCGGTGCATTCCAGCCGCTGACTACATAGCCAAGTGCATTGGCCAAGGCCACGGGAAAGCCAATGGCCGCGCTGGTGGCCACTGCATTGCGCAGGGGAATGTTGCACCATGTCATGAAGGGGATGCTGACAAAAGCACCACCCGCACCCACCAAACCTGACAATGTGCCAATGAGTGTGCCCACGGCAGTTTGTCCAAGCGGGCCAGGCATTTGCCTAGAGGGCTTGGGTTTTTTGTCCAAGATCATTTGGGTGGCTGAAAACGCCGTAAAGCCCGCAAAGAACAAGGCCAACGCCGAGCCTTTCAAAACCGCAAACAACCACAGGCTTGACAGCGCACTGCCAAGCAATATGCCGGGGACCAAACCTTTCACCAAGTCCCAACGCACCGCGCCAAGTTTGTGGTGAGCACGGGCACTTGCCAGTGAGGTCACCACAATGGTGGACATGCCGGTAGCAATCGCCATCTTCACCGCAGAATCAGCATCCACGCCTTGGCTGCTGAGCAACAAAGTGATGAAAGGAATCATCATGAGTGCGCCACCCACACCCAGCAAACCGGCTAAAAATCCCGCTACTGTGCCCAAGAGCACCAAGGCCACGATCACATCCGCAAAGGACAGGGACATCAAGCAAGCCTGAGCTTTTGGGCCATGCCTATGCGTTGAAGTTTGCCGGTTGCGCCTTTGGGGATTTCATCGAGCAACAATATTTTTCGGGGTACCTTGAAGTCAGCCACGCGGGTGGCGACATAGTCGCGCAGTTCTTTTTCTGTGGCAGTTTGCCCTTCGCGCAGCACCACAGCAGCACCCACTTCTTCGCCCAATTTCTCATGGGGAATACCAAAGCACACCACCTGACCCACAGCGGGATGGTCCATCAATATTTCATCGATTTCACGCGGACTGATTTTTTCGCCACCACGGTTGATGATTTCTTTCAACCTGCCAGTGATGCTGATGTAGCCCTCGCTGTCCATCACACCTTGGTCGCCGGTACGAAACCAGCCTTGGGTGAAGTTTTCCGCATTGGCCTTGTCGTTGTTTTCATAGCCAGGGGTGACGTTGGGGCCGCGAATCACAATTTCACCGGTGCTGCCATTCGCCAGCAGCTGGCCTTCGGTGTCCATGATGGCCACTTCGGGTCCGGCCGCCAAACCCACGGTGCCAGGCTTGCGTTTGCCAGGGGGCAAAGGGTTGCAAGCCATTTGGTGCGCCGCTTCGGTCATGCCATAGGCTTCAATCACAGGCGCATGAAAGGTGGCTTCCAGCTCGGCCAAGACTTGGGGCGGCAAGGAGGAAGACGAAGACCGAATAAAGCGCAAAGGTACCTTAGCAATCACCTCGCTGTTATTGGCTGAGCGCGACAAAATGGCTTGGTGCATGGTGGGCACAGCGGTGTACCAAGTGGGTTTGACCTCTTCCATTTGCGCGAAGAATTTCAGCGCATTGAAGCCACTGGTGCAGTGCACTTCGCCGCCTTGCGAAAGTGGGGCCAAGATGCCTGCAATCAAGCCATGGATATGGAACAAGGGCATGACGTTCAAGCCGCGGTCGCTGGCGGTAAATGCAGTGCTGCGGGCAATGTGCTGGGCAGAGGCACACACATTGCGGTGTGTCAGTGGAACAATTTTGGGGCGTGAGGTGGTGCCAGAGGTATGCAGTACCAAAGCTACATCGTCGGCGTGAGCCATGCCTGGCATGGCAGCAGTTGCAGCTTGACGTGAAGATGTGTCCAGTGAGAACGACCCAGCACCAAGAGACGGTGTAGGTAAGACATACACAATTGACACGCCCAACTTTTCAGCCACGGCTACTGCTGGGGATGTAGAGCCCTTTTCAACCATCAGCGCTTTGGCATTCAAATCGTTCAAATAAAACTCGAACTCATCCGCACGGTAAGAGGGGTTCAGTGGTGCAGACGTGCAGCAAGCCGCTACGGCCACAAACGCAGCGGCCATCTCTGCGCCATTGGGCAATACGATCGCTACGCGGTCATTGCGTCCAATCCCGACAGTACTAAGTGCCTCTTGCACATGGGTGCTTAAGTTACGTAAACCTTGGTAGCTCAAAGGTGCGGCACTTGGGGCGCTCAAACACACGGCATTCGCTTGGCCTTGGGCCATCCATTCTTGAAGGGTTTGCATCACAGTCCTTTAAGTTTTTAATGTCAATCCGTGCTGGCTTTGCAACACGCTTTGTTCTAGCAAACGGGTCAGGCTATAGACCGTTTGCAAGGTGGGGGTGGGAATACCCACCACGCGGCCCAGTTCAATCACGCCACCCAAAATGGCATCAAGCTCTAAGGCTTTGCCTTGCTCAATGTCTTGCAACATGGAAGTTTTATGTGCTCCCACCGCTTGGGCGCCGGCTATGCGTTTTTCAAGACTGATTTTGAATTGCGCACCGGTTTTCTCACCCACGGCTTGCGCTTCTTGCATCATTTGCGTCGCCAGTGAATGGCTTAAGGGGTGAACAGCAATTTCTTCTAGCGTGGCATGTGTCAGGGCAGAAATGGGGTTGAAGCACAAATTACCCCACAACTTCACCCACAGCTCGCTGCGGATGTCGGTAGACACTGGCACTTTGAAACCAGCGCCAATCATGGCTTGAGCAAGGAGAGTGACTCTCTCAGATTTTTCGCCACTGGGCTCACCCAAAGTGAAGCGGTTGCCTTCAATCAGCTTGACCACACCAGGTGCAATCAACTCTGCCGCAGGGTAGACCACCGCACCGATGACGCGTTCGGGCTTGAGGTGTTGCCAAAGCATTCCATCGGGGTCGAGTGTCTTGAGTTGAGTGCCTTGGTAAGCGCCGACAAGTTGGTGGAAGTACCACCAAGGCAAACCGTTTTGCATGGTCACCACTGCGGTGGTGTCATGGCATAAGCGGTCAATGTCTTGTGCCACCGCCGCCACTTGGTGCGATTTCAGGGTTAAAAACACATAGTCGTAAGTTTCAGCACCGTCGACGCTGCAAGCTTTGACAGGGGCGACCAAATCGGTGTCGTCCTCTGTTACCAACTTCATGCCGTGGCTTTGGATGGCACGAAGATTTTCGCCACGGGCGATGCAGGTGACGTCGTGTCCAGCCAAGCTAAGTTTGACTGCGAGGTAGCCGCCAATGGCTCCCGCACCAACAATGGCTATGCGCAAAGACATGGCGGCCTAAAGTTAAATGAAATCGGCATGAGGAAAGTGTGCAAAAGTAAAAGTGTCTGCAAGGGCCGCCGGATCGTCATCCTGAACTAAAGGTTCAGGTGGGCGAGGTCAGAAAGGTGTTGGGTTCATCTAACGCGAGATGTTCACGCTCACCAGCCAATTTCCAAGCCCGGGGCTCCAAAGAGCATTGGTTCAAGAAATATAAAACCCGGCAGACTTGCAGACAAGACCATTGTAGAAGGCTTAGAGCAAGTGGCCATCGTGGCCCAAAGCGGTGTCAAGGCGATAAAGTAAGTTATTCAAATTGTGGTTAGAAGAACTGGGTTCAGCAGGATCCCCTGAAAAGTCGGAAAGCTCGAAGGCGAGATTCAAAGCAGCCAACACAGCAATACGGTCACGTGCTTTGATTTTTCCAGCATCGCGAATTTTGCACATCGCGTCATCGACCCGCTTGACCGCTGCATGAAAACGTTCTTCAGCGCCCACAGGGCAGCCCAAGATATAGCTTTGTCCCATGAGTTGAACTTCTAGCTGGTTCATGCGCTGTCCTTGACTTCAAGAGGCAAGCGATCGAGCAAACCATCAATGCGGCTTCGTGCGGCTTGTAAACGTGATTTGAGTGAATCGCGTTCTTGGGTAAGTGTTTCAACTTGGGCGATGAGCAGTTCGTTGGTGCGGCGCAGTTCTTCGTAACGCAACAGCAAACGTTCGACGCGCTCCAGAACGGGGTCTAGGGATGAATTTTCCGACATGGGCGCATTTTAGGGGGCGATGTAGGGATTGTGGCTAGAATGAACCCGTTGGTGCTCGCGGTGTGGTTCACATACCGCAGTTCAACGGGAAGCAGAAGTTTTTTGGTCTACTTAGTACATCTTTTTTGTACATAGCTTGGCTTCAAACCAGCCTGCGCTGCCCCCGCAACGGTCAAGCGAACGAAATGCCTTCGGGTATTTCCATCCTGTCCCACACAGCCACTGGTTGCCTTGAACAAGCAACTGGGAAGGCGGACAGGGTTGTTTTCGCTAGCCCGGATACCGGCCAACAAGGTGAAGCCGCGTTCATTCGTGGCTTCTTAACGTCCGTGCACTGTCGGGGAAGGCGGTGAGGGCACTTGGCTGGTATTTATTCATCATGAAATCTATCTCTTTGAAGAGGCTCTTTGCTTCGCTAATTCAGGCTGCCCTGTCGGTTTCGGCCGTCTATGCGCAGTCAACGCCTGTAGACGCCCCCCTGAGCGAAATTGTGGTTACGGCGGCCCGAATGCCGCAGCCGTTAGCCGACTTGGTGGCCGATGTCACGGTCATCGACCGCGCGGAGATCGAGCGCAGCGGTGCTGCGGCATTGGGCGATGTCTTGGCCCGCCTACCTGGTTTTGAAATTAGTCGCAATGGCGGCCCTGCCAGTACCACTGGCGTGTTTCTTCGCGGTGCGGAAACGCGCTTTACCGCCGTGTATATCGATGGCGTGCGGATCGATTCGCAATCGACAGGGGGGGCTACCTGGCAGGCTATACCTTTGTCGCAAATTGATCGTATTGAGGTGGTGCGCGGTGCGGTAGGCGCGGTTTACGGATCGGATGCCATTGCAGGCGCGATTCAAATTTTCACGCGCAAAGGTGAGATCGGTGTGCATCCCTATGTCGGGCTTGGGGTCGGCACCTATTCGACCTACAAAATGGAGGCGGGCATCAGTGGTGCGGATGCAAGCTGGAACTATGCGTTCGGATTCGCTCGCGATAGTAGCGAAGGTTTTAACGCTACGACAACCGGTAACCCTGATAAAGACGGTTTTACCGCAGAGTCTGCCAGCGCACGCCTAGGTTTTAAAGTCAATGCAGGACATCGCTTGGATGCAAGTTTTATGAGCAACCAGCAACGTGGCCAATACGATGGTTATACGCCTGGAATTGATGATGTGACACTTCAAAAACTACAAACTGCGTCGTTCAGTTGGCAAGCCCAATGGACTCCGCAGTACCGTAGCACCGTCAGCGTAGGAGTATCGCAGGATCGCTACGAAACCACGCCTAGTGTGTACCTCACTGATACAAATCTAAACAGCTTTTACTGGCAAAACGAGTACCGCTTGGGAACATCGCTGTTGAGTGCCGCGCTCGAGCGTCGCGACGACAGTTTGAGTAACGCCGACACGACGCCTAAAGACACGAGCCATTTTCAAAATGCCTTAGCCCTCGGATACAACTGGGTGGAGGGCGCGCAGAGTCTGCAACTAAATGTGCGCCGCGACGTGGACAGTGCTTTTGGCGGTCAAAACACCGAGTCTCTGGGTTATGGCTATGCCGTATCACCCCAATGGCGGTTGACGGGTACCCTAGGCAACGCGTTTCGAGCACCTACATTGTTTCAGCGCTTCAGCATCTACGGTTCTTCCAATTTGCAAGCCGAAACCACTCAAAACATGGAGGCTGGGTTGCGTTATTCAAGCGACGAAGGCAATTGGGGCATAACGGTTTACAGCAACGAGGCTAGCAACCTCATCGTCTATGACGTCAGCGTCCCCGAAAATTCCTGCGCAGCAAGGAGAAAAAACGCCAAGGGCGTGCTAAGTGGAGGATGCTATGGCAACATCGCAAAAGCTCGCTATGAGGGAGTAACGATCAGCGCTGCACGTGAATTTGGCATCGTCAGCACCCGTGCTTCGCTCGACTTGCAAAATCCCCGGGATCTTTCTACTGGCAATTTATTGGCGCGTCGCGCTCGTCAACACGCAGTGCTTGCGATCGAGGCACCTTGGAGCGGGTGGGTTGTGGGAACGGAGCTGCAGTTATCTTCCATGCGCTATGGGAATGCAGCCAACACGATAGAACTGGCCGGCTATGGTCTCTTGAACCTTTACGCGCAAACCAAAATCGGTAAAGACCTGACCATGCTGCTGCGCCTGGACAATGCCAACGATGCCCAATACCAACTCGCCAACGGCTATGCGACTGCGGGCCGTAGTTGGTACACGGGCCTAAAGTGGGCTTTGTAGCCCCAGCCGGTGTGAAACCAAATTGCTTGCCAGAAAACTTATGAGCGCTAGATCCTGCCCGGCTATCCTCATCGCCGCCCCGGCCTCCGGTCAAGGCAAGACGACGGTCGTGTCGGCATTGGCGCGGTTGCATGCGCGCCAGGGGCGCAAGGTGCGGGTGTTCAAGTGCGGGCCAGATTTTCTGGACCCTTATTGGCATGCGCTGGCCAGCGGCCAGGCGGTGTACCAACTCGATTTGTGGATGACCGGCGCCGACGACTGCCGAGCGCGCTTGGCGCAGGCATCGTCCGAGGCAGACCTGATCATCGTCGAAGGCGTGATGGGGCTGTTTGACGGCGAACCCAGCGCCGCCGATTTGGCCGAGCGCTTTGGCCTGCATGTGCTGGCGGTCATAGACGCTGGCGCCATGGCCGGCACTTTTGGCGCGCTCGCATGGGGCTTGCAACACTATCGCCCAGCCATGCCCTGGGCCGGTGTATTAGCTAACCGCGTGGCCAGCGAAGGCCATGCCGCTATGCTGAAAAACAGTGTGCGTGCTTCTGCCGACTGGCTGGGTGCTCTGATGCGCGATGACACGTTTACTTTGCCCGAGCGCCATCTGGGCTTGACGGTGGCCAGTGAAGTGGGCGATGCGATGGCGCGTCTGGACGCCGCTGCTGACGCGCTGGCTGCGACGCCTTTGGGACGCATGGCGCCGAAAGACATGGCGCACTGGGCTTTGCGCTTGCCCGTTGGGCCAAAGCCTGCCGTAAGCTCGGCCAAACTTTTGCAAGGCCGCACCATTGCCGTGGCTCGCGACGCCGCGTTTTGTTTTATTTACCGGGCCAATCTCGATTGCTTGCAGGAGTTGGGCGCAGAACTGGCGTTCTTCTCGCCCTTGCAAGACAGCGCTTTGCCGGTCTGTGATGCTGTGTGGCTGCCCGGCGGTTACCCGGAGTTGCACGCGCAAGTGCTGGGTGCCAACCATACGCTGCGCGATAGCCTCTCGCAACATATCGCCCACAACAAGCCGGTCTGGGCCGAATGCGGCGGCATGATGGTTTTGTTTGAAACGCTGATCGATGCCGATGGCCAAAGCCACGCGCAATGGGGATTGCTGCCAGGAACAGTGCGTATGCAAAAACGCTTAGCTGCTTTAGGCCCGCATCAATTGCTCATGCCCGCCGGGCTTTTGCGCGGACATACTTTTCATTACTCCACTTGCGACAGCACTGCGTCAGTGCGCCAGCGAACCGCGCGTCCAGGCCAGGATTCTAAGCCTGACGCAGGCGAAGCCTTGTATTACAGTGGATCGGTGCAGGCCAGTTATTTCCATGCTTGGTTCCCCTCCAACCTGGTAGCCACCGCAGCGCTGTTTATCGGCCAAGGAGCATAGAGCTATGACAACTGGCTTTGACTTTCCTATCGGTCCGCAGCGCATTATTTGCATGACCGAGGAGACCACCGAGTGGCTGTACCTGCTCGGTCAGGAGCATCGCATTGTGGGTATTTCCGGCTACACCGTGCGTCCCGCTCGTGCGAGGCAAGAGAAGCCGCGCATCAGCGCGTTTACCAGCGCGAAGATCGACAAGATCCTGGCATTGCAGCCCGATTGCGTGCTGGGTTTTTCGGACTTGCAAGCCGATATCGCATCGACACTGATCCGCCAAGGCGTGCAAGTGACGATTTTTAACCAGCGCAGCGTGGCCGAGATTTTGTCCATGCTTTACCAGGTGGGCGCGATGGTCGGCCAAGCGGAGCAGGCCATGGAGCGCATCACCGTCATGCAAGCCCAGATGCAGACGGTGGCGCTTGCCGCTGCAGCCTTGCCACGCAGACCACGTGTGTATTTTGAAGAATGGGACGAGCCGCCTATCAGCGCTATCCGCTGGGTTTCCGAACTCATGGGAATTGCCGGCGGCGATGATTGTTTCCCAGAGTTGGCGCAGCAGTCTTTGGGTAAAAACCGCATCATTGCCGATAGCAGTGAGATCGTGCGGCGCGACCCGGACATCATCATCGGCTCTTGGTGCGGCAAAAAATTCCGCCCCGAAAAAGTCGCAGCGCGCGATGGTTGGCAAAACGTCAAAGCAGTACAACACAGGCAGTTGTTTGAAATCAAGTCGCCCGACATATTGCAACCCGGCCCGGCATCGCTGACCGATGGTTTGGCGCATCTGCATCGCATCATCATGGACTGGGCACGTATGTATGCATAAAGCACTGACTATCGCGTCCAGCGAATTCATCCTAGGCGGCCAAAAAAGCGGCAAGTCACGGCGCGCCGAAATGCTGGCGCAGCATTGGCTTGGTATGTCAGCAAATCATCGAGCCGTATTAATCGCCACCGCTCAGCCTTGGGACGAGGAAATGCGCGCGCGCATTGCGCGACATCAGGCCGACCGGGCGCAGCGTGTGCCTGGGATGCAAACCATTGAAGAGCCCCTGGCTTTGGCGCAGACCCTGGCCGCGCACAGCCGACCCGATGTGCTGCTGGTGGTCGATTGCCTTACCTTGTGGCTGACCAACGGCATGATGCCAATGCACCCGCAAGCAGATGCCGCGTTTGATGTCGAAAGCCAGGTGTCTGCCTTGGCAGAGTCGATTTCAATGGCCACTGGCCCGGTGGTCTTGGTGGGCAATGAAATTGGTATGGGCGTGATTCCTATGGGCGCTGAGGTGCGTGCTTTTGTCGATGCACTGGGTCGGCTCAACCAACGTGTGGCCCTGGTTTGTGCGCGTGTCACCTTGATGGCTGCCGGCCTGCCCCTGACTTTGAAAGCTGCTCCATGAACCGCTATTGCTTTGCTTTGCTGCTTGTCCTGTTGCAATCGTTGGCAGCGCAAGCTTTGGAAGTCGTGGATGACCGCGGTTTTCGCACCACTTTGCCGCATGCGCCGCAGCGCATTGTCAGTCTGTTACCGTCCTTAACCGAGTCGATTTGCGAACTTGGCTATTGCCAGCGCTTGGTAGGCGTTGACCGCTATTCCAACTTTCCTTTAAGTATGCAAAGCCTGCCCCAATTGGGTGGCGGCTTGGACCCGAACATTGAAGCCATTGTGGCGCTTAAGCCCGACGTGGTGGTGATGGCGGCATCGTCGCGAGCGGGTGAGCGCTTGCGCGCGCTGGGTTTGCAGGTGGTGGCGCTGGAGCCCAAAACCCATGCCGATGTGCAACGCGTCTTACGCAAACTTGGTCAGTTACTCGAAGCTCCCGACGTCGACAAAATTTGGCGCGCCATCGATGCTGGGGTATCAGCTGCTGCCCAATCGATACCGCCCTCGGCACGCGGCAAGCGGGTGTATTTTGAGGTCAATCCCGGCCCTTATGGCGCGGGCGAGACCTCTTTCATCGGCGAAACCCTAACCCGCCTGGGCGCCAAAAACATCATTCCCGCCAAGCTCGGCCCCTTCCCTAAGCTCAACCCCGAATTTATTGTGCGCGCTAACCCGGACCTCATCATGGTCGGTGACAGCAGCGCCGAGGCGATGCTGCAGCGCCCGGGCTGGCCTGCCATGCGCGCTGTACGTGAACAACGCATGTGCGCGTTTTCACCCGCGCAGTCCAACGTGCTGGTACGCCCCGGCCCGCGCATGGCCGAGGCGGCGCGCTTGATGGCTACCTGCCTGAGCGAAAAAGCGACGGGTATGCGAAAGGTGCAACCATGAACGTAGCCGCGCTGCGTCTGGCTGTGGTCTTGCTGCTGCTTAGCGCAGCACTGACGCTGTTGGGCGTGTGCGTGGGCAGCGCTGGTTTTGAGGATTTACTCGGCCCCTTATTGCATCCGCAGACCGACGCCGAAGAAAGCGCACTGGCCGCGCAAATCGTGTGGGATATCCGCTTGCCCCGAACCATCGGCGCATGGACTGCTGGCGCTTTGCTGGGCTTGGCCGGCGCGGTGGCGCAAGGCTTGTTTCGTAACCCGCTGGCTGACCCCTATTTGCTCGGCAGCGCCTCGGGCGCGGCACTGGGTGTGGCGCTCACACTACTGGCCATGGGTGGCGCTGCCGGCATGCTGGGCGGCACCATGATGAGCGCCGGTACTACTTTCAGCGTCTACTCGGGCAGCCTGTTGGTGCGCCTGGGGTTGACCGGCGCAGCCTTTGTGGGCGCGGTGTTGGCGGTGCTGCTCACGCTGGTCTTATCGCGTGGCGTGCAACATACTTTGCGCTTGTTGCTCGCGGGCGTGGTGGTAGGTGTGGTTTTGGGGGCGGCAACCCAATTGGTCTTGTTGTTCACGCCTGAATCCTTGCAGACCATGCAATCGTTTATGTTGGGCTCAACCGCCTTTACCGGTTGGGCTGCATGCGGCCTGATGGTCGGGGTCTGGTTGCTGGGCGTGGCCATTGCTTGGGCGCTCGGACGTGTGCTGGACGGACTCAGTCTGGGGGAGACTACGGCGCGCAGTCTGGGCCTACCGGTCGCCTCCATTCGCATGGTGCTGATCGGCGTGCTGGCTATCGCCACTGGAACTGCGGTCGCGCAAACCGGCTTGATTGCTTTTGTCGGCCTGGCAGCGCCGCATTTGGTGCGCTCGGTCTTGAGCACGGGTTACCGCTGGTTGATTGTGTTGGCGAGTCTGGTGGGCGCGGTTTTGCTCATGGCTGCTGATGTACTGGCCCGCTGGCTGATTGCCCCTCAGGAGCTGCCCGTGGGCGTGGTGACCGCTGTGCTCGGTGGTGCGTATTTGCTCTGGCTGATGCACCGCAATACGGTGGCACAAGGGGCTGCTTGATATGTCCGCCACAACTGCTTCAAGCGCGCTGAAGGCGCAGCAATTAAAGGTCAGCCTGACGGGTAGGCCGGTGCTGCATGGCCTGGACTTGAACATTGCTGCTGGTCATTGGACCAGCATCGTCGGCCCTAATGGCGCAGGCAAGTCCACCTTGCTCAAAGCATTGGCTGGCTTATTGCCGGTTACTGGCCATGTTGAGTTGCTAGGCCAGCCCTTGCACAGCCTGCCGGCACGCACCCGCGCATTGCAAATGGCCTGGTTGGGGCAAAACGAAAGCACGGGCGATGACCTCAAAGTTTGGGACGTCGCCATGCTGGGCCGCCTGCCGCACCAGTCCTGGTTGGGCGCCTCCAGCCCTGCAGACCATCTGGCAGTTGAGCAGGCCTTGCGCGCCACCCATGCCTGGGAGTGGCGCGAGCGTGCGCTGGGCCAGCTCTCGGCAGGTGAGCGCCAGCGTGTGCTTTTGGCGCGGGCGCTGGCGGTGCAAGCGCAGGTGCTGCTGATGGACGAACCACTTGCCAACCTGGACCCGCCGCACCAAGCCGATTGGCTGCAACTGGTGCGTGATCTGGTCGCCCAAGGGCGCACCGTGGTGAGCGTCTTGCACGAGATTTCGATGGCCTTGCATGCAGATACCATGGTTGTGATGGCGCAAGGCGGTATCACCCACCATGGGCCTTGCGCTGATGCGCAAACCCACCGCGCCGTGGAGCAGGTGTTCGACCATCGATTAGCCATCCATGCCTTGGCTGGCCAATGGGTGGCAATTCCCTCAAATACCTGATACCTATTTTTAAGAAGGTCTAAGCCCATGCAAATAGAAACGCCTCCTACCGAAAAGCCTTATGAAAAATCCGAGGGCGAGCGGCGCGGCCTCATCATCGTCAACACTGGTGACG
Source organism: Bordetella parapertussis (assembly GCA_945861305.1). Lineage (GTDB taxonomy): Bacteria > Pseudomonadota > Gammaproteobacteria > Burkholderiales > Burkholderiaceae_C > Limnohabitans. Next base: position 14,086 of record CAMATW010000023.1, read on the forward strand.
GTAAAGGCAAAAGCACCTCGGCTTTTGGGTTGGCTTTGCGCGCCCACGGACGCGCCAAGAGGGTGAAGATTTTTCAGTTCATGAAAGTGCCTTCGGCGCGCTTTGGCGAACACCGCATGTTTGAACAACTGGGCATCCCCATCGAAGGCCTGGGCGACGGCTTTAGCTGGAAAAGCCAGGACCTTGAACACAGCGCGCAATTGGCACGCGATGGCTGGCAAAAAGCCAAAGCGGCTATCCAAAGCGGTGAGTACTTCATGGTCACGCTAGACGAAATCACCTACCCGCTGATTTACGGCTGGATGCCACTGGACGATGTGCTCGACACCTTGCGCAGCCGCCCCAGCCATGTGCACGTGGTGCTGACCGGGCGCCGCTGCCCCCCGGAAATCATCGCGTTGGCAGACACCGTGACCGAGATGACCATGGTTAAGCATGCATTCCAAGCCGGCATCCCGGCGCAGCGCGGTATTGAAGACTGAGCGAGCTCCAACCTTTGCTCCTTCGCCAAGCACTGAAGTATTGCGGGGCATACACTTCCATAGAAACCGAAAGCCCGTTTGTGACTACCGAAGCCGTTCCCAAACCCTCCATCACCCCATACAAACACTATGTGCTTATGTGTACCGGTCCGCGCTGTGGGCAGGAGGGTGCAGGGCAGGCGCTCTACGACAGCTTGTGGCCCAAGCTCAAGGCGGCCGGCATCCACGAGGGGCCAGAGCGAACCAAGTTCAACAGCGTTAGCTGTTTTGGGGCTTGCAAAGGCGGCCCAGTGATGTGTGTGCAGCCCCAGGGCATCTGGTACTACAACGTGACACCGACCAATTTGGACCGCATCATTGCAGAGCACCTGGTGGGTGACCAAGCCTTGCAGGAGTTGGTTTTTCACCAGGGCCCACAGGACGGTTGATTATCTTGTCCATTCAAATTTTATTGGCATTGCTGGTAGCTCTGGCGATAGACCATTTTCTCGGTGAGCCGCCAGTGCGCTTTCACCCGGTGGTGTGGATGGGCAATTACCTCACCTGGGCTGGCGAGCAGGTGCAATCCCTGAGCCGCCGGACACTAGCCTCTGGTGATGCGGCTATCGATTCCGAACCGGCCGACTTACCCGCCTTCGCCCTTGGTGCGCTGGCCTGGCTATGGGGCATGTTGCTGGTGGGTGCGGCGGCGTATGGCATCGAGCAAAGCGTTATGGCATGGTTGGAGCCGCTCAGCTGGGCAGGCCTACTTATGGCTGCGCTGCTGTTGGGTCTGGTGCTCAAACCGGCATTGGCCTGGGCCATGTTGCGCACCGAGACGCAGGCGGTGGACGAAGCTCTCAGCGGCGTACCCGATGGCTCACTGGCGCGCGGGCGCAAGCGCCTAAGTTTTCTGGTTAGCCGGGATGTGACGGACTTGAGCGAGGTGCAAGTGCGAGAAAGCGTTATCGAGTCGCTGGCGGAAAACCTGAACGACTCAGTGGTAGCGCCGATATTTTGGTTTGTCGTACTGGGCCTGCCGGGTGCGCTGATGTACCGCTTTGCCAATACGGCCGATGCCATGTGGGGCTACCCTGGTATATACCGTGGACGCAACTGGCAATGGGCCGGCAAGTGGGCGGCACGCACGGACGATGTGCTGAGTTGGCTACCGGCGCGTATCACCGCCTTACTGCTGGCGCTGGCTGCGGCAGGTGTGTCCTTAAAGTCGTTGTACCTCGACGCGGCGCGCACACCGTCACCCAATAGCGGCTGGCCCATGGCTGCGATGGCGCTGGCGCTGGGTTGCAGTCTGAGCAAGCCAGAGGTCTATGTCTTGAATGCGCCAGGCCGCGAGCCCGAAGCGGCGGACATCGAGCGCGCCATCCGTCTGGCGGGCCGGGCGCTGTTGATAGGCGTGGCAGGCCTGGTGGTGTTTACCTTGGTAGGCATGCTGAAGGGCTTGCCATGACCATCCAAGGCGAAAAGGTCATACGCGTGCACGGTGGTGCCGATGCCTTAGGTGTTGCACGCTTTGATTTCTCCACCAACAGCAACGCTTGCGGCCCCTGCCCGCAAAGCTTGCACGATGTGCAACAGGCCGACCCTACGCACTACCCTGACCCGGATTACCGCGACTTGCGCCAGGCGCTGGCAGACTTTCATGCGGTGGATGTTCGGCGCATAGTGCTGGCGGGAAGTGCCAGCGAGTTCATCTTCCGTATCAGTGCGCTGGCGGCGCAAACGGCAAACGCCCAAGGCGAAATTGCCCAAGTCTGGCTGCCAGCTTGCGCGTATGGCGACTATGCCTATGCCGCGCAGGCCTGGGGTTTGCGCCACGCGCAGGACCCGCAGGCGGCGCAACTGCTGTGGGTGTGTGAACCCTCGAGTCCGCTCGGCCAGGCACATGCCGTCTGGCCGGATTGGTTACACCAGCCGCACAGCATGCCGCAGCCGCCTGATGCGCAACTGGTGCTCGATTGCGCGTATTTGCCATTACAGCTACAAGGTCAGTCTTCCCTGACCGATGCGCAGCGTGACAGGGTCTGGTGTTTGTGGACCCCGAACAAGGCGCTAGGCATGACCGGCGTGCGCGCTGCGTATGCGATTGCACCACTGCACGCAGATGCGACGGTGCAGTCGCTGCAAGCGCTTGCACCCTCTTGGCCGGTGGGCGCGCACGGTGTGGCCATGTTGAACAACTGGGTACAAGCGGATACCCAGGCATGGTTGGCGCAAAGCCTCAGTCAGTTGAAAGTCTGGAAGCAGCGCCAGCTGGCGGCCCTGACCGATTTAGGCTGGGATTGTTTGCCTAGCTTGGCGAATTTTTTCTGTGCCCGTGCGCCTATAGATTTAGATGTGCCGGCGCTGCGCTCAGCAGGCATCAAATTACGTGACGCCGCGTCGCTGGGCTTACCGGGCTTTTTCCGGCTGGCGGTGTTGCCGCCTGAAGCGCAGGATGCGTTGTTCGCGCAGTTGCAGCGCAACTTGCAAGTGGGCAAAGTGCTGCAAGAGGATGGGGTGTGAGCGCGCGTTGTGTCATGGTGCTGGGCACGACCAGCGGCGCAGGTAAAAGCTGGCTGACCACCGCCTTGTGCCGCTACTACGCACGCCAAGGCTTGAAGGTCGCGCCCTTCAAAGCGCAGAACATGAGCAATAACGCGCGGGTGGTGGCGTCAAGCAACGGTCAGGGCGAGATTGGCAGCGCGCAATACTTTCAGGCGCTGGCCGCACGCGCCGTGCCTGATGTGCGCATGAACCCGCTGCTCTTAAAGCCCGAACGCGATACACACAGTCAGGTGGTCATGCTCGGCCATGTGGACGAGGTGTTGACGCGCATGCCTTGGCGCGAGCGCAGCAATCATGTGTGGCCGCGCATTGCAGCTGCGCTCAACGAATTGATAGCCGACCACGATGTAGTGGTCATCGAAGGCGCAGGTTCGCCTGCTGAAATCAATTTATCTGGCAGCGATATCGTCAATATGCGCGTCGCTTTGCATGCGAATGCGGCCTGCCTGCTGGTGACCGACATCGACAAAGGCGGTGCATTTGCGCATCTGTACGGCACCTGGGCTTTGTTGCCGCCGCATGAGCGTGCGCTGCTGCGTGGCTTTGTATTAAACAAGTTTCGTGGTGATGCTTTATTGCTAGCGCCTGCACCGCAGATGTTGCAAGACTTGACTGGTGTGCCCACGGTGGCGACTTTGCCGATGTGGTGGCAGCACGGCTTGCCCGAGGAGGACGGCGTGTTTGACGAGCGCAGCATCGCCAGCGGTGCGGTGCAAACAACGATGGCTGTCATCGCCTATCCGCGTATCAGCAACCTTGACGAATTTCAACCCTTAAAAAATATTCCGGGTTTGCGCTTGCAATGGGTACGCAGCCCGGCGGACCTGGTCGGTTTGAAGCCCATTGATTGGATCATCCTGCCCGGCTCCAAGCACACCAGCGGCGACTTGGCCTGGTTGCGCGCGCAAGGCCTGGATGCTGCAATTGCACAGCATGCACAACAGGGCGGAGCGGTGCTGGGTATTTGCGGTGGTCTGCAAATGCTGGGCGAAGCTTTGATTGACCCGCACGGCATTGACGGCAACGCGCCTGGCTTGGGTCTGCTGCCTCTGGTCACCGTGTTTGAAACCGACAAAACCGTGCGGCATACGCAGGCCTGTTTTTCAGATGCGCTGGCAGCTTGCACTGCATCACCGTTCGCGCCGCTGGCGGGTGTCACGGTAGCGGGCTATGAAATCCACCACGGCCAGACGCAGCAGTACGCGGGCATGGCGCAGGCCGGTATCGTGGCGCACGCTGCCTTGCCCGATGACCTAGGCTGGCACAACGCGCAGGGCAATGTCCTTGGTGTGTATGTGCACGGTTTGTTTGAGGACGCCGCTGCCGTGCAAGCCTTGTTCGGCGCGGGCCGCGCGCAGCCGGTGCCCACCTTAGACAGCGTGTTCGAGGGTCTGGCAGACTATGTGCAGGCGCACTTTGAGCCCGGTGTGCTGGATGCCCTGATTCGTTGATCACTCACTCTCTATTGAAAAACTACAAGACTATGTCTACAGCCTTACCCACCCTCGTCAATCTGCACGACCAAGCATTGCACAGCGTATTGCAGTCCGCCATCGACAACAAAACCAAGCCACTTGGCTCGCTCGGTCGGCTCGAAACATTGGCGGTGCAGATAGGCGAAATTCTGGGCACAGACAAACCGGTGCTGGCGGATCCGCAAATGGTGGTGTTCGCCGCCGACCACGGGCTCACAGCGCAAGGCATCTCAGCCTTTCCTGCGGATGTGAGTTGGCAGATGGTGGAAAACTTTCTGGCCGGTGGCGCAGCCGTCAGCGTGCTGGCGCGTCAACACGGGCTGGCTTTGACGGTGGTCGATTGCGGCGTGAACCGCGACTTTCTGGCGGGTCTGCCTGCGGGCACGCATCGCCCGGGCTTGGTTGTGCGCAAAGTGGCAGGCGCTGAGCACGGCACGGCCGACTCATCACAAGGCGGCGCGATGACGCCATCGCAACGCGATCAAGCCATGCGAAACGGCATTGAACTGGTGAGTGAATTGCCCGGCAATGTCGTGTTGTTGGGCGAAATGGGCATAGGCAATACCTCGGCGGCGTCTTTGTTGCTGGCGCGTCTGGCGGGCTTAGATATCGAGCTGTGTACCGGCGCGGGCACCGGCCTGGATACTGCGGCCGTGGCGCGCAAATGCGAGGTCTTGCGCAAGGTGCTGGCGCTGCATGCGGATGCGACGCAGCCCTTGGATGCGCTGTCCGCTTTCGGTGGGTTGGAGATAGCCACCATGACCGGCGCGGTATTGCAAGCGGCAGCCCAGCGGCGGGTGATTGTGGTGGATGGGTTTATTGCCAGCGCGGCTGTGCTGGTGGCGCAGGCCTTGCAACCGCTGGTCTTGCAGCGCTGCGTGTTTGGGCACCGCTCGGGCGAGCGCGGCCATGAATTCATGTTGCAGCATCTGGGCGTGCAAGCTTTGCTGGACTTGGGTTTGCGCCTGGGTGAAGGCTCGGGTGCGGCGCTGGCTTGGCCGCTGTTGCAGTCGGCCTGCGCCATTTTGCGGGAGATGGCCAGCTTTGCCTCGGCCGGTGTGTCTGAAAAATCTTCATCGGTTGTTGCATGACAGCGCTGCGCCATTTTTTGCTGGCGCTGCAATTTTTCACTCGCATTCCGGTCACCGGGCGGCTCGCTGAATGGGTAGGCTTTAGCCCGGCCATGTTGCGCGCCAGTGCCGCATATTTTCCGGCGGTTGGCGTGGTGATCGGTGGCTTGGTCGTGCTGTTGACGGCGACGCTCATGCGTTACTTGCCCGCTGCGTATGCGCCCCTGGTAGCGGCAGCACTGGGCACGGCTTGGAGCGTGTGGTTGACCGGCGCTTTTCATGAAGACGGTCTGGCCGATGTGGCCGACGGTTTGGGCGGCAGCTATGACCGAGAGCGGGCGCTCATCATCATGAAAGACTCGCGCGTGGGTGCTTTCGGTGCGATTGCCGTGGTGCTGGCCTTGCTGAGCAAAGTGGCGCTAGTGGCCTTGCTGGGTGCGGTCGGCACGCTGTGGATGTGTTTTGCTTTGGTGGCTGGTCATGTGGTTTCACGCACCTGGCCTTTGCTCATCATTCGCTGGCTGCCGCATGTGGGTGACGACGCAGGCTCCAAGTCCAAACCGTTGGCAGATCAAATTAGTTTGGGCAGTTTGATACTTGCATTGCTGTGGTGTGCAGCGGCACTGGCTTTAATTTCATGGGTCGCAGCTTCAGTGCTTTCAGGGATTGATGGACAAACGCTGACAACGGCGCAAGTGCTACCCGTGTTGAAAGTCTTGGCCTGCGGCGGTCTGGCCAGCGCATTGATATTTGTTTACTTGTTGCGTTTGTTTGCGCGCCGTTTGCAAGGCTTTACCGGTGACTGCCTGGGTACCACGCAGCAGTTGTGTGAAATTGCGTTTTACTTGGGCTGTGCGTTGGCCCTGGGTGGCGGCCTTTGACCTCGGATGGTTTCAGCAACATGAAACTGTGGACAGTCAGGCACGCCAAGCCGTTGATCGAGAGCGGTGTTTGTTACGGCGCACTCGATGTGGCGGCAGATGTGCAGCACACCTTGCAAGCTGCCCGTGCATTGGCGCAAGTGCTGCCCGTGCATTGCAAAGTTTGGGTGTCACCCTTGCAGCGATGCATGCAACTGGCCGACGCTTTGTCAGACACACGTCCTGAGCTGAAAGCGCAAACCGACGCGCGCTTGCGCGAAATGGACTTCGGTACATGGGAGGGCGTAGCTTGGAATGCGATTCCACTTGAAGCCATGCAAGTCTGGACCGATGACTTCGGCGCACACCGCTTCGGCGGCGTGGAAAGCGCCAATGAAGTGTTGGCTCGGGTTGCAGACTTGTGGGATTCGGTACGGCAACAGCCTGATGAAGACCAAGTGTGGATCACCCATGCCGGCGTAGCTCGCGCTGTGCAGTTGCTGTCAAAAGGTATCCGGTGGGTGGAAAGCGCCAGTCAGTGGCCTACAGACGCGCCGAGCTATGGGGAGTGGTGGCGTATAGATTTTTGAACCAAATGAGAGGGTTCTGTCGCAATAGTGGAGTCCTGCCAATCTAGGGATTTTCAAGCTTTGCTAAGCTTGGACCACTTTAGGAAGCAATGCCATGACCACTTTGAATGCCCAAGCCAATTTTCATGACAGCGGCTCTGCTGTGCGCGGTGACTTCGAGCCAGGGGACGCTTTTTACGAAGCCTTGATGGATGCCCACCAAGGCTTGAGCGAAGACCAAAGCCATTTGCTCAATGCACGTTTGATTTTGGTGATGGCCAACCACATAGGCGACTTAGAAGTTCTAAAGCAAGCGATCCAATTGGCCAAAGACCATTTGGACGAATAGCGTTAGTTGGAGCGGGGTGTTTTGGGTTTGAAGTCGCAAAAATCTGCAACCTGACATTGCCAACACAGTGGCTTTCTGGCTTGGCACACATAGCGGCCATGCAAAATCAACCAATGGTGGGCATCGACCAAATAGGCAGCAGGAATGCGTTTGAGTAAACCCATCTCTACTTCATAAGGCGTTTTGCCTGGCGCCAATCCTGTGCGGTTGCCCATGCGAAAAATATGCGTGTCAACTGCCATCGTGGCTTCACCGAAAGCCACATTGAGCACCACATTGGCGGTTTTACGACCCACACCTGGCAAGGCTTCCAAGGCCTCTCGACTGCGGGGCACATCTCCTTCATGCAAGTCGACCAGCATTTGGCAGGTTTGCATCAAGTGCTTGGCTTTGCTGCGAAAAAGTCCAATGGTTTTGACGTAATTCTCTAAACCTTCCAGCCCCAAAGCCAGTATTTTCTGCGGCGTGTTTGCAACAGGAAAAAGTTTACGGGTCGCCTTGTTCACCCCGATATCCGTGGCTTGCGCACTCAGCAGCACAGCGGTCAGCAACTCAAACACGCTGGTATATTCCAACTCGGTATTGGGCTGCGGGTTCGCTGCTTTGAGCTTCGCAAAAAACGGCTCGATGTGCTCTTTTTTCATTTTCAACAATCGGGGTCAGATCCCAATTATCACCCTATGCAATTTGCCGATCGCCTCAACAATGTAGAAACCTCCGCCATCCGCGAACTGTTCAAACTGCTGGGCAAGCCCGGCATCATCAGTTTTGCAGGAGGCTTTCCTGACAGCGCCATGTTTGATGTGCAAGGCATTCGCGAAGCCAGCGCTCGCGCATTGACCGAGGAGCCAGGTGCTGCTTTGCAATACGGCGCAACAGAGGGCTACAACCCTCTGCGTGAACAGTTGGCCGCCTTCATGGCCAGCAAGGGTGTGAAAAGTTTGACGCCTGATGGTTTGATTGTCACCACCGGCAGCCAACAAGCTTTGGACTTGGTGGCTAAAACCTTGATCAACCCCAACGATGTGGTGTTGGTTGAAGCCCCCACATTTTTAGCCACTATCCAATGCTTCAGGTTGTATGGCCCCCAAGTCATCGGTGTGCCTATCGATGCCGATGGTGTGAAGGTTGACCAACTTGAAGACATGATGGTCAAGCACAAACCTAAGTTGGTGTATTTGATTCCCACCTTTGGCAACCCCAGCGGTGCCATGATGAGTTTAGAGCGACGTTTGAAGGTTTTAGAACTGGCTGTTAAGTACCAAACCGTGGTGGTGGAAGACGATCCTTATGGCGATTTGTATTTCGCTGAACCGCCGCCGCCTTCTTTGCTCGCGCTCACCGAGCAAGTGCCTGGCAGCCGCGATTGGTTGGTGCATTGTGGGTCGCTTAGCAAGGTGTTGTCGCCTGGCCTGCGTTTGGGTTGGATGATTGCGCCAACAGAACTTTTGGCCAAAGCCACCATGTGCAAACAGTTCAGCGATGCACACACATCAACATTTGCCCAAGCCACTGCAGCGCAATACCTCAAAGCGGGTCGAATGCCCGCCACCTTAGAGAACGTACGTCGCGTTTACGCTGAGCGGGCCAAAACCATGGGCGAAGCTTTGAAGCAAGAGCTAGGTGACGCCTTGTCATTCAGTCAACCGCAAGGCGGGCTGTTTTTTTGGGCGCAACTGACAGGCGCTGGTGGCAAATTGAAAGACGGTAACGAGTTAGCCAAACGTGCGATTGAAAAAGGCGTGGCTTTTGTGCCAGGTGCGCCATTCTTTGCCAATAACCCAGACCCCTGTGCCATTCGCCTGAGCTTTGCCACTGCGGATGTGGCAAAAATCAAAGAAGGAATTGAACGACTGGGGCAGGCTATTCGGATTTAGCCAGCAAAACCGGCGTAGGTTGAAGCATCCATCAAGCCATCAAGTTCTGCCAATTCGCTGAGTTGGACTTTGCAAAACCAACCCGCACCCTCGGGGTCGGTATTGGCAAGCGAGGGGTCTGCTCGCAATTCTTCATTCACCTGCAACACCGTGCCGCTGGCAGGCATGTGCACATCGGCAGCGGCTTTGACCGACTCCACCACACCCAAAACAGTGCCTTGCGCGAAGCTGTCACCGATGTTGGGCATTTCTACAAACACAATATCCCCCAAGGTTTCTTGAGCGTGAACAGTGATACCCACCCAAGCAAAATCGCCTTCGGTTCGCACCCATGTATGTTCTTCGTGGTATTTGGTCATGGTCACATGCCTGCGTAGTTGGGGCCACCGCCACCTTCGGGCGTAACCCACACGATGTTTTGCGTGGGGTCTTTGATGTCACAGGTTTTGCAATGCACACAGTTTTGTGCGTTGATTTGCAACTGGTCAGCGCCTTCGGTAGTCTTGATGTATTCGTAAACACCGGCAGGGCAGTAACGCCCCTCAGGCCCATCGTAGGTCGCAAGGTTGATGCTAACGGGTACTGCGCTGTCTTTGAGGGTCAGGTGCGCCGGTTGATTCTCTTCATGATTGGTGTTGCTGATGAACACGCTGGAGAGCTTGTCAAAGCTGATGACGCCATCGGGCTTGGGGTAGGCAATGGCTTGGGAATGTGCAGACGGTTTTAGGCTGGTGTGGTCAGCCTTGTGGTTGTGCAAGGTCCAAGGGGGGGTGCTGACACCTATTTTGGGCAAAGCAAATTGCTCCACGCCTGTCATGAGTTGGCCCACCCATTTGCCTTTTTTGAACCAGTTTTTGAAATTGCGGGTTTGATGCAATTCTTTGTAAAGCCAGCTGTTTTCAAAATGTGTGGGGTAGGCCGTCAGTTCATCGTGCGAGCGACCTTCGGCAATCGCCACAAAGGCGGCTTCAGCCGCCAGCATGCCCGACTTGATCGCGGCATGGCTGCCCTTGATGCGAGCTGCATTCAAGTAACCCGCATCGCATCCAATGAGGGCACCCCCAGGGAACACGGTTTTGGGCAGTGCTTGTGGTGTGCCGTTGTTAATAGCACGAGCGCCATAGCCAATGCGTTTGCCGCCCTTTAAATGCTTGGCAATACTGGGGTGTGTTTTCCAGCGCTGCATTTCTTCAAACGGGCTCATATAGGGGTTGGTGTAATCCAGGCCCAGCACAAAGCCCAAGGTGACTTTGTTGTCTTCAAGGTGGTACAAAAATCCGCCACCAAAACTGTTGTCCGCGATGGGCCACCCCGAGGTGTGAACCACCAAGCCGGGCTTGGCCAAGGCGGGGTCGACTTCCCACAATTCTTTGATGCCGATGGCAAAGGTTTGCGTGTCTTTGCCTTGGTTGAGCTTGAAACGCTCAATGACTTGCTTGCCCAAATGGCCACGCGCTCCTTCGGCAAAGACGGTGTATTTAGCGTGTAACTCCATGCCCAGTTGAAAGTTATCGGTGGGTGTGCCGTCTTTTCCCAAGCCCACATGGCCGGTCGCCACGCCTTTGACAGAGCCGTTATCGTTGTAGAGCACTTCGGCCGCGGTGAAACCTGGGAAAATTTCCACGCCTAAATTCTCCGCTTGCTGAGCCAGCCACTTGGTGATGTTGCTTAACGACACCACATAGCAACCGTCGTTGTGGAAATTGCGCGGCATCAGCCAAGAGGGCACAGAGGTGGCACCATCTTCTGAAAGAATCAGTAACTCGTCGCCGTTGACAGCTTGGTTCAATGGCGCGCCCATTTTTTTCCAGTCGGGAAACAGCTCGTCCATGGCCCGTGGGTCCATGACAGCACCGGACAAAATATGTGCACCAGGCTCAGAACCCTTTTCAAGCACCACCACCGACAGGTCGTGGCCTTTGCCTAGGCACAGTTGCTTCAAGCGTATGGCGGTGGCCAAGCCGCCAGGCCCGCCGCCCACCACCACAACGTCATATTCCATTGCCTCGCGAGGGCCAAATTGTTCGAGTAAATCTTTTGGGGTCATAAGAACGATGGATAAGGTGTCATAGCAGCGACAGATTCTATTCGGAGTGCTCAGCGCTTATCGCCATAATCAAACGCCTTTAGGCCGTGCCTTCACAATAGCCTTTTTTTGACTTTCAGGAGCTCAATATGGCGTACAGCCTCGATTTATCCGGACGCGTGGCTTTGGTCACCGGAGCCTCCAGTGGCTTAGGTGCTCAGTTTGCCCAGACCTTGGCGAGTGCTGGGGCAGCAGTGGTTTTGGCAAGCCGACGTGAGGAGCGATTGAAATCTTTGCGCATTGACATAGAGGCGCAAGGCGGACAGGCGCATGTAGTCAATTTGGATGTCACCAACCAAAACAGCATTGAAGCTGCCGTGGAGCAAGCGGAAGCCGAGGTCGGACCCATAGACATTTTGATCAACAACTCTGGCGTCAGTGCCACACAGCGTTTGCAAGACGTGCAAGAAGAGGACTTTGACTTTATCTTCAACACCAATGTACGCGGTGCATTTTTCGTGGCACAGGCGGTGGGCAAACGCATGTTGGCGCGATCCAAAGGTGTGTTGCCGGGCACTTATGCGGGTGGGCGCATCATCAATATCGCTTCGGCTGCTGCGCTGCGCGTGTTGCCGCAAATCGGCGTCTACTGCATGAGCAAAGCGGCAGTGGTGCAAATGACCAAAGCCATGGCGATCGAGTGGGGCAGGTACGGCATCAATGTGAATGCAATTTGCCCTGGCTACATCGACACCGAAATCAACCACCACCATTGGGAGACCGAGCAAGGGAAAAAATTGGTGAATATGTTCCCCAAAAAGCGCCTTGGCCAAACCCACGACCTCGATGCTTTGTTGGTGATGTTGGCCAGCCCGCAAAGCGATTTCATTAATGGCGCTGTCATTTCTGCAGATGACGGTTTTTCGATATGAGAATCCAGCTTCCTGTTGAAAAAAAATGGGTTTACCAAGAAGTAATAGCCATGCGCTGGGGCGATATGGATGCTATGGGGCACCTCAATAACACCAGTTACTTTCGCTATTTGGAGACGGCCCGTATCAATTGGTTTACCCAGTTGGCTTGTCCCCCCGATCCCTCTGGCGAAGGGCCCGTCATCGTCAATGCTTTTTGTAATTTTCTGATTCAGATGGAATACCCCTGCGATGTGCTGGTCAAGATGTATGTCAGCGATCCGCAACGCAGTTCATTTGAATCTTGGGCTACCTTGGAGCGTACTGACCAGCCTGGTGTGATCCATGCCGAGGGTGGGGCCACCACGGTATGGGTCAATTTTCCTTTGAAAAAATCTGCACCTTTGCCCGATTGGATGAGGGCGCACTTGGTTTGAGCTGTTCAGTTTCGGCGTGCTGCTCCTTTTAAACAAACTTTCATATCTCTTACTAAATAATTGATTTAATTCTTAATAATTAGTTTTTATGGTTAATATTCGGAGGTGTCCCGCTGCTTTTGTGGGACTGACGGAGATAACCACAGTGACGCTTCCCCACGAGTTGTCTGCGCAGATCATGCGCAAACAACCGACCCAAAAACGCGCTCAACTCACCATTGACGCCATATTCGAAGCCACCTCGCAAATTGTTGACCGAGACGGTGTCAGTGGTCTGACCACCAACAAAATTGCAGCCAAGGCTGGCTTCTCTGTGGGTACGCTTTACCAATACTTTTCAAGCAAAGAGGCTATTTTTCGCGCCATGTCGCAGCATGGGCGCAGCTTGGTGCTGCGTGAACTTGAAAGCTATTTGTTCTCGGTCGAGTGCAGCCATGACCCAGAGGACATCACACCAGAAGTGTTTGTGCGTCGCTATGTGCAAATTTGTATACAAGGTTTTGCTTTAGGGAAAAACTACCGACGTGCCATGAACCGCTTGTGTTGGCTGCTCGAGCAACCCGAGGAAACCGCCTTGTCTGTGCAAAAAATGGTGGACCGTTTGATGGCGTGTTTGAAGTACCTGCAACACCCCTTGTTGCCGGTCTTAGACGAGACACAAACCTTTGTGCTGAGTCGCTCGCTCATGGGCTGTTTGCGCAGCGCTTCACTAGAGCGCTTCGAGCACATGGAGTCCGCGGCATTTGAAGACCAGTTGGTTGATTTGCTCATGTCCCAACTGGTGCGCAACTTGGTGCCGGCTTAGGCCTTCTTCTCTTTAGGCGTGCGCCCCATTACATAAAACTCGGGGTTGGGCAACATATTTGAAAAACTCGCGATGCGGTTGGACAAGCCAAAGAAGGCAGTGATGGATGCGATATCCCAAATATCCTCATCGCTGAAACCATGGGCATGTAAAGGGGCAAAGTCAGCGTCTTCTATCTCATGGCTGTGCAAACAGACTTTCATGGCAAAGTCAAGCATGGCGCGTTGGCGTGGGCTGATGTCCGCCTTGCGGTAATTGATGGCCACTTGGTCTGCCGCCAACGGCTTTTTTTCATAGATACGCAAAATTGCGCCATGTGCCACTACGCAATACAAGCAGTGGTTGGCGGCACTGGTGGTGGTGACGATCATTTCCCGCTCGCCCTTGGTCAGGCCACTGTCTTCACGCAACATCAATGCATCGTGGTACGCAAAGAACGCTCGCCATTCGGCAGGGCGACGCGCCAAGGTCAAAAACACATTCGGAACAAAACCGGCTTTTTCTTGAACTTCCAAGACTTTGGCGCGGATGTCTTCAGGCAGGTCTTTGATCTCAGGGGCAGGGTAGCGGTTCATATCGTCTCCATATGTTTTTGATTATGCCCACCCCCTAGAATCGCTGCATTGCAGCAAAGGAGAGTGGTTTGAATAAATTGTTTCCCAGTGCCGCGGCCGCGCTTGATGGTTTGGTCCGTGATGGTCAGTTGATTGCCGTGGGAGGCTTTGGTTTGTGCGGCATTCCCGAAGCCTTGATTGCGGCTTTGCGCGACAGCAAGGTGCAAAACCTCACCGCGATTTCCAACAATGCTGGCGTTGATGACTTTGGTTTGGGTTTGTTGCTGCAAACCCGTCAAATTAAAAAAATGATTTCCTCTTATGTGGGGGAAAACAAAGAGTTTGAACGCCAGTATTTGGCCGGTGAACTCGAACTCGATTTCACCCCTCAAGGTACCTTGGCCGAAAAGCTTCGCGCTGGCGGTGCTGGCATCCCCGCGTTTTTCACCAAAACTGGTGTCGGCACCGTGGTGGCCGATGGAAAAGAACTGCGCGAATTTGATGGCGAAACCTATGTGTTGGAACATTCTTTGGTACCCGATGTGTCCTTGGTCAAAGCCTATGCCGCTGACCGCGTGGGCAATTTGCAGTTTCGCTTAACCGCTCGCAACTTCAACCCTGCGGTGGCAATGGCAGGCAAAGTCTGTGTGGTGGAAGTGGAAAAAATCGTCGAGGTGGGAGAACTAGATCCCGATCATGTGCATTTGCCCGGCATTTATGTGCACCGCATCGTACTCAATGCCCACCCCGAAAAACGCATCGAAAAAAGAACCATCACAGAGAAAGCGGGAGTCTGACCATGAGTTGGAGCCAAGACCAAATGGCGGCGCGCGCTGCCCACGAATTAAAAGACGGGTTTTATGTCAATCTGGGCATCGGTATTCCCACGCTGGTGGCCAACCATGTGCCCAGCAACATCGAGGTGTGGTTGCAATCCGAAAACGGCATGTTGGGCATAGGCCCTTTTCCCAATGAGGACCATGTGGACGCCGACCTGATCAATGCCGGCAAACAAACCGTGACCACATTGGCAGGTACTTCTATTTTTGGCAGTCACGACAGCTTTGCCATGATCCGTGGCGGCAAGATCAATCTGTCTATTTTGGGTGCCATGCAGGTGAGCGAAAAGGGCGATTTGGCCAACTGGATGATCCCAGGCAAGATGGTCAAGGGCATGGGCGGTGCCATGGACTTGGTTGCCGGTGTCAAGCGCGTCATCATTTTGATGGAGCATGTGGCCAAGAAAAAAGATGGCACCGAAGATTTAAAAATCTTGCCTCAATGCACCTTGCCCTTAACGGGCGTGGGTGTGGTTGACCGCATCATCACCGACTTGGGCGTCATGGACGTTACCCCCGAGGGCTTAAAACTGGTTGAACTCGCCGATGGCGTGACCCGCGAGTTTTTGCAGAGCAAGACCGGCGTTGCACTTATTTAGGTAAAGCAAACCCAGAGCTTAGTGGGTTTGTGACATAGCTTGGTCCATGACCTTGCTATGCGTTTGAAAGTACTGAACCGCTAGGGGCGTAGGCGCCAAAAATTTGGTGCGGCGGTTGCTGCCTTCGAATTGCGTGTCGATCATGCCGATTTCGCGCAAGATATCTAATTTCCGGTGAATCGTGGCAGGCGAGGCGATATGCGCCATGGCCATGGTTTCCGTTACGGTAAGAGGCTTGCCTTGTGCATGACGAACAGCAATGGTCTCTAGCAATTTCTTGGCATCAAGGTCTAAAACGGGAAGTTCACCCTTGCCCTCGATGGTGTGAAGCAGGGTTAAAAAGCGAATGTAAATGTGGTTGCTCATACAGGAAAATAATAACAGTTATTGATAAAGGTTTTCATTTATTTAAATAATTAATAAATTTAAATAAATTTGTCAGAATTGATTATTTTTTATTATAAAAAATGAATTTTGTTATTTCTTAAATATATCACCAATACAAAGGTACTTCATTTCAAGGTATTCAGCCATGCCATGGCTTGAGCCCTCCCGACCCAAACCTGACTGCTTCATGCCGCCAAACGGCACATGCTCGGTGGCAATGACGCCTACATTGATTCCCACCATGCCGTATTCCAAAGCTTCAGCCACACGGTAAATACGGCCCACGTCGCGGCTGTAGAAATAACTGGCTAAACCAAACTCGGTGTTGTTAGCAGCGTCTATGGCTTCTTGCTCTGTTGAGAAACGAAACACCGGCGCAAACGGGCCAAAGGTTTCTTCCTTGGCGCACAACATGCTGGCCTTGGCGTCAGCGATGACGGTGGGTTCAAAAAACTGACCTTGCATTTTTTTGCCACCCGCCAGTACACGCCCACCTTGCTTGACAGCGTCAGCCACATGTCGCTCGACTTTTTCAACAGCGGCATCCTCGATCAACGGCCCTTGGGTCACGCCATCGGCAAAACCATTGCCCACGTTCAGGGTGGCGACTTTGGCGGCAAATTTCTGCACGAAAGCCTCATAGACACCGTCTTGCACATAGATGCGGTTGGCGCATACGCAGGTTTGTCCGGCATTGCGAAATTTGCTGATCATGGCGCCCTCGACTGCGGAGTCGATATCGGCGTCGTCAAAAACAATAAAAGGCGCGTTGCCGCCCAGCTCCAAGGCGAGCTTCTTTACTGTGGGCGCTGACTGCGCCATGAGAATACGCCCGACTTCGGTGGAACCGGTGAAGCTGATGTGGCGTACCGTGTCGCTGGCGCAAAAAACCTTGCCTACAGCGATGCTGTTAGCGCTGTCGGCGGTCAGCACATTCAGAACACCAGCAGGCAGTCCAGCGCGAACCGCCAACTCGGCCGCCGCCAGCGCGGTCAGCGGGGTGAGCTCGGCAGGTTTGATGATGACGGGGCAGCCCGCTGCCAGTGCAGGCGCGACTTTGCGGGTGATCATGGCCAAGGGGAAATTCCAAGGCGTGATGGCTGCACACACGCCAATGGGCTGCTGCAGCACCATGAGGCGGCGGTTGTTGTCAAACTGCGGCAGGGTTTCGCCATTCACACGTTTGGCTTCTTCGGCATACCACTCGACAAAGCTGGCGCCGTAAGCCACTTCGCCTTTGGCCTCGGCGTAGGGCTTGCCTTGTTCGGCAGTGAGGATGCGGCCCAAATCCTCCACGTTCGCCATCAGCAAGTCATACCACTTGCGAAGGATGATGCTGCGCTCTTTGGCGGTTTTGCTGCGCCAAGCCGGCCAGGCCGCATCGGCAGCGGCAATGGCGCGGGTCGCGTCGTCGGGGCCGAGGTTGGCGACATCGGCGAGTTTGCGACCGTTGCTGGGGTCTAGGACTTCAAAGCGTTGCGAGCCTTTGACCCACTCGCCGTTGATCAGTGCATCGGTTTTAAGCAAGCTGGGGTCTTTGAGCAGTGCGAGCGGAGAGGTTTGCATGTCCATGTAAGAGCCGTTGTCGTTAAAAGATCAACGCTAATCATGGCATAAAATTCCTTATGACTTCAGCCCCAGTATCTGTCGCCGACATTCGGCAAAGTTTCCTCGATTTCTTCGCCACCAAAGGCCACACCGTGGTGGCTTCCAGCCCCTTGGTGTCAGGCAATGACCCTACGCTCATGTTTACCAACTCTGGCATGGTGCAGTTCAAAGACGTGTTTTTGGGCTCGGACAAGCGCTCGTATGTGCGCGCTACCTCGGTGCAAGCCTGCTTGAGAGCGGGTGGCAAACACAACGACTTGGAAAACGTGGGCTACACCGCGCGGCACCACACCTTTTTCGAAATGCTGGGCAACTGGTCGTTTGGCGACTACTTCAAGCGTGAATCGCTCAAATGGGCGTGGGAGTTGCTGACCGAGGTGTACAAACTGCCCAAAGAGCGCTTGCTGGCCACCGTTTACCAAGAGGACGACGAGGCCTACGACATTTGGACCAAAGAAATTGGCTTGCCCCCCGAGCGCGTCATCCGCATTGGTGACAACAAAGGCGGGCGCTACAAGAGCGACAACTTTTGGATGATGGCCGACACCGGCCCCTGCGGCCCCTGCTCTGAAATTTTTTACGACCACGGCGAACACATCCCTGGCGGCCCACCCGGCAGCCCCGAGGAAGATGGCGACCGCTTCATCGAAATTTGGAACAACGTGTTCATGCAGTTCAACATGGACGAAACTGGTGCGGTGACGCCTTTGCCCGCGCCCTGTGTGGACACTGGCATGGGCCTCGAGCGCTTGGCCGCCATCCTCCAGCATGTGCACAGCAATTACGAAATCGACCTGTTCGCCACCCTCATCAAAGCAGCTGCGCGTGAAACCGCTTGCGCCGACTTAGGCACCCCCTCGCTGCGCGTGATTGCCGACCATCTGCGGGCCACCGCGTTTTTGGTCAGCGATGGCGTGGTGCCCTCCAACGAGGGGCGCGGCTATGTGCAGC
Source organism: Bordetella parapertussis (assembly GCA_945861305.1). GTDB lineage: Bacteria > Pseudomonadota > Gammaproteobacteria > Burkholderiales > Burkholderiaceae_C > Limnohabitans. Next base: position 32,432 of record CAMATW010000023.1, read on the forward strand.
GGCGCATCATCCGCCGCGCCATCCGCCACGGCTACAAGCTGGGCCAAAAAACCCCGTTCTTTCACAAACTGGTGCCCGATTTGGTGGCCCTCATGGGCGCGGCCTACCCCAGCTTGGCGGCGCAGGCCGAGCGCATCACCGCGATTTTGAAAACCGAGGAAGAGCGGTTTTACGAGACGCTGGAAATCGGCATGCACATCTTGGACGAGGCCTTGGCCAATGGCGTGAAGGTCTTGCCGGGCGAGGTGGCCTTCAAACTTCACGACACCTATGGCTTTCCGCTGGACCTGACCAACGACGTATGCCGTGAGCGGGCTTTGCAAGTCGATGAAGCGGGTTTTCATGCCGCCATGGACCGCCAAAAAAACCAAGCCCGAGCGGCGGGCAAGTTCAAGATGGACAAGGCGCTGGACTACAGCGGCGCAGCCACCTCGTTTGTGGGCTATGAGAGCCTGCAAGCCCCCGCCAAAATTTTGGCGCTTTACCACGACGGCGTGTCGGTGGCGGCTTTGAACCACGGCCAAAGCGGCGTGGTGGTGCTGGACAACACCCCTTTTTACGCCGAGAGCGGCGGCCAAGTGGGTGACGAAGGCGAGTTGGTCAGCGGCTCGGCACGCTTTGCGGTGGAAGACACCCAAAAGATCAAGGCCGATGTGTTTGGCCACCACGGCACGCTGACCCAAGGCACGCTGAATGTGGGCGACAGTCTGCAAGCCTCGGTGGGCTCTGGCGTTCGCGCCGCCACCGTGCGCAACCACAGCGCCACCCATTTGATGCACAAGGCCTTGCGCGAGGTGCTGGGCGATCATGTGCAGCAAAAAGGCTCGCTGGTGAACGACGAGCGCACCCGTTTTGACTTTGCCCACAACGCGCCGGTGACGGACGCGCAAATCGCCGACATTGAGGCGCGGGTGAACCATGAAATTTTGGCCAACGCCAGCACCCAAGCGCGGGTGATGGACATCGAGTCGGCGCAAAAAACCGGCGCCATGATGCTTTTTGGCGAGAAGTATGGCGAAACAGTGCGGGTGCTCGACATTGGTTCCAGCCGCGAGCTGTGCGGCGGTACCCATGTGCTGCGCACGGGTGACATTGGCCTGTTCAAAGTGGTGTCTGAAAGCGGCGTGGCCGCAGGCGTGCGCCGCATCGAGGCGGTCACTGGTGCCAACGCTTTGGCCTATGTGCAAACCTTGGAGCGCACCGTGCAAGAGGCGGCGGGCAGCTTGCGCACACCCACGGTGGAGCTCAACCAACGCATCCACCAAGTGCTGGACCAAGTGAAGGGGCTGGAGAAAGAGCTCGTCGCCCTTAAAGGCAAGCTGGCTTCATCGCAAGGCGATGAGCTCAGCGGTCAAGCCATCGACATCAAAGGCGTCAAGCTGCTTTCCGCACGCCTGCCCGGTGCGGACGCCAAAGCCTTGCGCGAAACCTTGGACAAGCTCAAAGACAAGCTCAAAACCGCGGTGGTGGTCTTGGCGAGCGTCGATGGCGACAAGGTGCAAATTGCTGCCGCTGTCACGGCCGACACCATGGGACGCGTCAAAGCCGGTGAGTTGGTGAATTTTGTCGCCCAGCAAGTGGGCGGCAAGGGCGGCGGCAAGCCCGACATGGCCATGGCAGGTGGCACACAGCCCGCTGGTTTGGACGCAGCCTTGGCCAGTGTGCAGGGCTGGGTGGCAGAGCGGCTTTAAGCTTTTTTAAACACTAAGTCCCATACACCGTGACCTAGGCGCAGGCCACGGTTTTCAAATTTGGTCAAGGGTCGGTAGACGGGTTGATCGGCGTATCCATCTACACGGGGACTGGCATTCTCCAAAGCAGTCTCAGCTTGCAACACCGCCAAAATATGCTCGGCATAAGGTTGCCAGTCGGTGGCCACGTGCAGATAAGCACCGGACTTCATTCGCCCCAACAACTGCTGCACAAAGGGCGCTTGAATCAGACGGCGCTTGTGGTGGCGCAGCTTGTGCCAAGGGTCGGGAAAAAAGATATGTACCCCATCCAAGCTGTCGAGCGTCAGCATGTGATCTAACACCTCTACCGCGTCGTGTTGAACGATGCGGATATTGCCAAGGTCTTGCTCGCCCACACGTTTAAGCAATGCGCCTACGCCAGGCTCATGCACCTCGCAGCACAAAAAATTGTCTTCAGGCCTGACAGCCGCAATATGCGCGGTGGCGTCGCCCATGCCAAACCCAATTTCCAAGATCAGCGCAGTCGTTCGACCAAACACCTTTTCAGGGTCCAAGGATTGCTGCTGAAAAGGCAAAACAAAACGCGGCCCAAGTTCTGCCAAAGCCTTGGCCTGACCCGTGGTGGTGCGACCGGCGCGGGTGACAAAACTCTTGATGGTTTTGGGGTGGGTGATGTGGGGAGGCGGGGCGGTCATGGGCAAAAGTGAAGTGGGGTGGATTATCTGCCCCAGATTTCAAGCCCAGCCCAATGCTTCAGAGCTTGTTCGCAAGTCCCATGAAAAGCCGGCAAGCCCAGCACTTTGGCAGCGTCATTCAACGCTGCCATTGGTTGGCTCAAGTCCAGTGGATGTGCCCCGTTTTGCTTGCTGAGCTTTTCGCCATCAGCGCCCATCACCAAGGGCGTGTGCGCGTAAAGGGGCGAAGGCAGGCTCAGCGCTTCTTGCAGCAGCATTTGGCGAGGCGTGTTGTCGGCCAAATCCGCGCCGCGCACCACATGGGTGATGCCTTGAAACGCATCGTCCACCACCACCGCCAATTGGTAAGCCCACAGGCCATCGGCGCGCTTGAGCACAAAGTCGCCGACCTCTTGCGCCACATTTTGTTGTTGTCTGCCAAGCCAGCGGTCGTGCCACACCCAAGGCGTGGTCAGCGATAAATCATCCATAACTTTTTGCACGTTCAGGCGCCATGCCCTAGCTGCCTTGCCCTTCAAGCCTTCTCGACATGTGCCGGTGTAAACCGTCGTGTGGTGCCGCTGGGGTTGGCCTTGTGCGTCTTCAATGTCTTTGCGCGAACAACCACAGGGGTAAGCCCAATCCTTGGCAAGCAATTGGTCTAAAGCCCATTGATAAGCCTGTCCACGTTGTGATTGGTAAAGCACTTCGTCGTTTGGCAGCATGCCGCAATGGGCCAATTGTTTCAAGATGATTTCATCTGCGCCAGGCACACACCGCGGAGTGTCCACATCTTCGATACGCACCCGCCATTGACCCCCGTGATGACGCGCATCCAGCCAACTGGCCAGCGCCGCGACCAAAGAACCAGCGTGCAAAGGGCCGGTTGGGGAGGGTGCGAAGCGGCCTAGGTACATGGAATGGTCAGTAATTTCAAGGGTTTTGCGATGCAGATCACTGTAACCCAATGGTAAACCCCTAAATGTGTAAATAATTCTTGACACATCTGTGTGTCAACTTAGAATAACAATAAGAAAGTAGGGTTTTAAGAATTTGTGGCCATGGGGGTCATAAATAACCCTCGTGCGGGTTCAGCACGGACGTGAAGATCTTTCAAGGAGATAACAACATGTCAGATAGAGTCGGGCCAACAGGTCTCACAGAAGCCGAGTCAGAAGAGATTCATCGGCACCTCATCCAGGGAACTCAAATCTTTGGAATGATTGCCGCGCTGGCGCATTTGCTTGCGTACATCTATTCCCCTTGGCTGAAATAATAGGAGAACCACATGATCTACGGAAAAATTTGGACAGTGGTCAAGCCTTCAGTGGGCATTCCTATTTTCATCGCTGCAGTCGCTATTGCATCGTTCTCGGTGCATTTGGCGCTGACCCTCAACACCACTTGGGTCAAGAAATTCTTGAATGGCAGTGCGGCGACAGCTGCGGTCACACAGACCGTTGCGACGCCAACGGCTTAAGTTCGGTTATTTCATTTAGGATGGGCCGGATTGCTTGTCTTTCCGGTCCATTTTTAATATGAGTGCTTCTCCCAAACTTTCTCGCTCATGGCTTCATGTCAGCCTTAAGTTTCTTCCATTCGCCGATGCAGCCACCGATACGCTGCCTTTAAGCCGGCTTTTACGTCTATCTCTTTTTCAAATTTCGGTTGGCATGGCCTTAGCCATGCTGATTGGTACGCTCAACCGCGTCATGATCGTTGAGCTCAAAGTACCCGCCGCCTTGGTGGCCATCATGATTGCCTTGCCTTTGTTGTTTGCACCTTTTCGTGCCCTGATAGGTTTTCGCTCCGATCACCACCGCTCGGCCTTGGGCTGGCGTCGTGTTCCCTATATTTGGATGGGTACCTTGCTGCAGTTTGGCGGTTTTGCCATCATGCCCTTTGCTTTGCTGGTTTTAGGTCGCATGGGCCAAGCCGCGAATGCCCCCGACTGGGTGGGCCATTTGGGTGCAGGCATGGCTTTTTTGCTGGTGGGTGCCGGTATGCACATCACCCAGACGGCAGGTTTGGCGTTGGCCACTGATTTATCCCCTCCGGAATCTCGCCCCAAAGTCGTGGGGCTGATGTATTTCATGCTGTTGGTGGGCATGATTTTCAGTTCCCTTATTTTTGGTTATTTATTGCGTGACTTTTCTCCAGGTGCTTTGATCCGATCGGTGCAAGGCGCAGCGGTGCTGACCTTGGTGCTCAATGTCACCGCCTTGTGGAAGCAAGAAGCGCGGACCCAACGCTTGGGTAACCCCCATGAAGCAGACGTCGATTTTGTTGCCGCCCTCAAACTCTTTACCCAAGGTGACGAAGCGCTCAGGCGTTTGGTGGCTGTCGGCTTAGGCACCATGGCTTTCAGCATGGGAGACGTGTTGCTCGAACCCTTTGGCGGGGAAATTTTGCATTTAGCGGTGTCGGACACCACTTTGTTGACGGCCTTGCTGGCTTTTGGTGGTTTGACGGGTTTTGCTTGGGCTTCCAATGTTCTTGGTCGTGGCGCTGACCCGTTTCGCATGGCCTGTGGTGGTGTGTTGGTGGGTGTGCCAGCGTTCAGCGCTATCTTGATGTCAGCACCGCAGGCATCCTTGCTGTTGTTTGCTTTAGGCACCTTGTTCATTGGCTTTGGTGCAGGACTTTTTGGTCACGGCACCTTGACCGCCACCATGAACCACGCGCCTGGGGGCCAAGCCGGTCTGGCTTTGGGGGCTTGGGGCGCGGTGCAAGCCACAGCCGCTGGTTTTGCCATGGGATTGGGCGGTATCATTCGCGACCTGATGGCGTTGGTGGTGGATTCTGGAACGGCTTATGCCTTTGTGTACAGCCTCGAAGTGGTGTTGTTGCTCATTACTCTTTATGCCATGTATCCTCTCATTGCCAAAAAAAATCGCTAACCTTCAACCTCATTTTTAAACCCAAGGAGACACACCATGAAAACACACCACATCCTTTTAATAATGTGGGTCCTTTTGATGTTGTTTATGTTGGCCAATTGGTTCAATAAGCCCTATAAGAAAAAGTAACTCTCTAGGCTGGCGCATGTATGCTGAGCGCCAGACTCAGTCCGCTGACAAAGGCGTCTTCGACACGGTGACCAATCAGCCAGTCACCGCACATACCTATTTGCAGTGCCTCGTCCCAGAAAAAAGCCTGACCCGCTGGTGCCAGGGTTTTGGCATATCGCCACAGGTGCAACTGGCTAAAGCCCGGCTCTGCCCTGATACCCGTTAATTCCGCAAACGCTTTCAACAATTTCGCCTCAACCCGCGCCTCATCGTCTTGCACATGCTCTTGTGACCAAGCCGCACTGGCTTGCACCGTCCAACGCTCTATGGGCGAGCGCCCAGGCTTGGAAGACTCACGCGCCACCCAGGCAATGCGGTGATGGGTGCTTTGCGCCACGTTCCATTGGGGACCCATTTGTCCAAGCCCTGGTTGCACCAAGGGGAAGGCCAGCATCAGCGTCCAGCAGGGGGCGACGCTCACGGCTTCGGTGGCTGCCAAGGCCTTGAATTGGGCTGCGGGTACGCCAGACTGGCGCAAGAGATAAGCGGCTTGCACATTAGGTATGGCTAACACCACACTGTCAAAGGTACCCAGCACTTTGTCGTCAGCGCTTACCAACTGCCATTGAGAGCCTAGTCGGCGCAGGGCTTTGACGCTGGTGTTGCAAAAGAGTTGTCTTGCATCTGCCAAGGGAGACGCCCAGTGCCTGACCAAGTCGTTCATGGCAGGTGCACCCACAAAATGCAGCTCGCGCGCAGGCTTGGGCACTTCTATCACCCTGCCCAGCGGGTCCCGCACCTGCACTGAACTGGCGCTCCAAGGTTTGCACAAAGCTTGTGTGCCAGGGACCTCGTTAAGCGCTCGCATAAAGCGCTCGTCGCGCACCGTGAAGTACTGCGCGCCATGGTCAAACCCGCCGTAAGGCGTGTCGCGAGTTGCCATGCGACCACCTGCGCCTTTGCTCTTTTCAAATACGCTGACACGATGGCCTGCTTGGACCAAGGTTCTTGCGGCGGTGATGCCAGCCATGCCAGCACCGATGACAGCGATTTTTTTCATAGGTCTGACTCTACACCGAGTCGGGGGCTTTGGGGGGCTTTGCGTAACAAGGCGTTGCGTGTCGTGCTGTGGCTGAGTTGTTGCAACCACCATTGCAGGGCTTTATCGCCGGCGGGTTGACCTTTGGGACTGGGGTTTTCACGCCATGCATAACTCACCATTGCAAGGCGTAAGGGGCGCATTACCTCGCAAACACTGAGCAAGCCTTGGTCAATATAAGGCTGTGCCAAAGTGTAGGGCAAAAAGCCTGCTCCCAAACCACGCAACTGGGCCTGTAACTTGGCTTGCATACTGGGCACAGTGAACACATCTTGGCCAGCGAGCAGACCAAAGGTCAGACCACTGCCTTGGGGCACCGAGTCGGCCACAGCCACCGCACGGTGGGCTTGTATCAAACTGTCGCTCAGCGGTTGCACCATATGGGCCAAGGGATGCTGAGGGGCCACTGCAAAAACAAACTCCACCTCGCCTAACGGCGCAAAACGCATCCCCGCGTTATTGCTGTATTGGTCGCTTACCCCCACGGACAAATCGGCTTGGCCTGAGGTTAAAGCGCTCAAGGTGCCGCTCAAAGTTTCATTGCGAAGCTTTAAACGCGTAGGCGGGTTGAGCGAAAAAAACGTTTCGCTCAATTCCATCATGGTTTGAAAATCGATGATGGCGTCTACTGCGATGGTAAGTTGGCTCTCCCATCCGGTGGCCACCCGTTTGACGCGGTGCGCGATGCTGTCCATGTCCAGTAGCAAACGGCTGCCTTCATTAAGTAGTTCACGACCCGCCGCCGTGAGCTTGGCTTGTCGCGAAGAGCGTGTGAACAGCAACACATCCAGCGCCTCCTCCATTTGACGTACGCGGTAGCTCAAGGCACTGGGGACCACGCCTATCTCGCGTGCGGCTCCCGCAAAACTCCCTTTTTCAGCGATGGCATTGAGCATGAAGAGGGCGTCGGGGGTCAGGACATCACGGGCAGAGGACATAAAAAGGCTCATTGATCAAATTATTTGAATGATGCCATCAATTTCATACATCCCAACGAGAACTTTGGTCTAGTAAATTCATCCTTCTTCGAGATAAAAACCATGCACACCATTCGACGCTCACAAGACAGAGGCTTTGCCGACCACGGTTGGTTGAAGTCTTTTCACAGCTTTTCATTCGCTGGCTACTACGACCCTGAGCACATGGGTTGGGGCAATTTGCGGGTCATTAACGAAGACCGTATTGCTGCAGGCACCGGTTTTGGCACGCATGGCCACCAAGACATGGAAATCATCAGCTATGTGTTGTCAGGCAATTTGGCCCACCAAGACAGCATGGGCAATGTCAAAGGCATTCCCCCAGGGGATGTACAGCGCATGAGTGCGGGTACCGGCGTCAAGCACAGCGAGTTCAACCACGCGGAGGGCGAGGAAACCCATTTTTTGCAAATCTGGATTGAGCCCAACCAACGCGGCTTGACCCCCGGCTACGAGCAAAAAACCATTGCGCCTGCTAGCAAGCGTGGCGCTTTGGCCTTGATTGCCAGCCACAGCCCCACGGGCGACGCCGTGAAGATTTATGCAAATGCCCAGCTGTATGCCGGTTTATTCGATGGAGAGGAAAAAGGGAACTTAGCTATCGGTTCTGACCATAAAGCCTACATCCACCTTGTTCGTGGTCAACTAGAAGTGAACGGCCAGCAGTTGAAAGCAGGAGACGCCATGCTGCTGGAGGGTGAACACCGCATCGATGTGAGCGGTGGCTTGGATGCAGAAGTCCTGGTATTCGATTTGTTCGAAAACTAAGCATTTAAATTGGAGACAGTTATGATAAAAATCAATGATTCTTTGTACACCTTGGTCGGCCGTGTTTTGCTGGGCGTGTTGTTTTTGCCAGCCGGTTTTATGAAATTGATGGGCTTTGCAGGCACCGCAGGCTATATCGCTTCAGTGGGCTTGCCCTTACCTGAAGTGGCTGCGGCTTTGGCCATCGCCATCGAAATTGGTGGCGGTGCGGCATTGCTGGCTGGCTACCACGCCCGATTGGCGGCAGTGGTGTTGGCGGTGTTCACGGTGGTTGCCACTGTGTGTTTCCACAACTTTTGGGCCATGCCCGCAGACCAAGCCTTTATGCAGCAGTTGATGTTCTTCAAGAACATTGCAGTGGTCGGTGGCTTGTTGGTCTTGGCCGCCCACGGTGCTGGCGCTTGGAGCCTGGACGCCAAGTCCCATCCGAATGACCATCCCTTGGCCCACGACCACGTTCACGAGTAATTTTTTAACCTACCCCTAAGAGGAGAAGTACTGCATGAGTAAGACTGTCGTTGTTTACCACTCTGGCTACGGCCACACCCAACGCGTTGCCCAATTTGTGGCCGAGGGCGCCAAAGCCCAACTCATCGCCATCGACGCAGACGGCAATGTGAGCGACGCTGATTGGACCGCCATCAACGCGGCGGATGCCATCATCTTTGGCTCACCCACTTACATGGGCATGGCTTCTTGGCAATTCAAAAAATTCGCCGATGCCAGCTCCAAGCAGTGGATGAGCGGTGCGTGGAAAGACAAAGTCGCCGGTGGTTTCACCATTTCCGGCAGCCCCAGCGGCGACAAACTGTCGACCATTCAGTACTTCATCACTTTGGCCATGCAACAAGGCATGGTGTGGGTAGGTCAGCCCGCCATGAACGACGGCAAGATCAACCGTATCGGTTCCAACTCCGGCGTGATGGCACAAGTGGGCCCCACCAGTCCCGCAGCTGACATTCCCCAAGGTGACTTGGACACGGCCAAAGCCTACGGCGAGCGCGTCGCACAAGTGGCGGCCAAACTGCACGGTTGATTTTCACTGAGCGCTACAAGCCACTTGGTACGAGAGTGCCAAGCGGCTTTTTATTTACGATGGGGTAGCATGAAGCCATGAAGATTTTGAGCATACTGCCGTGGGCAGATTGGTTGGTTTTGCTGTTTTTTGGACTGGTTTGGATTGGCTATGCCCAATTTGCAAGTCGTTGGTCGCTCAAGCGCCCCTCTATTTTGGCCGCCACCAACCGCTTTCGACTGCGTTGGATCAAGGCGTCGCTCACCCGCGACCCAAGGGTGCTTGACGGCATCATTACCCAGACCTTGTCGAACACACCGGCGTTTTTTTCATCCACCACGATTTTGATTATTGGTGGTTTGCTAGCCCTCATGGGTACCACGGACAAAGCTGCCGAGTTGGTGCGAGAAATTCCTTTTTCTCAGGCCACACCCATCTTGGTGTTTGAGTTCAAGATACTGGTGTTGATTGCTATTTTTGTGTATGCCTTTTTCCGTTTTTCATGGTCGATGCGGCAATACACGTTTGTGGCCTTGATGATTGGTGCTTTGCCCCCACCAGAATTTTTTGCCGCACAACCTGACAAGGAAGACGATTACGCCCAGCGGGTGTCTGCCATGACGGGACTGGCCGCAGAAACTTTCAACGATGGCTTGAGGGCTTATTACTTTTCGTTTGCGGTGATGGGTTGGTTTTTCTCACCCATGGCATTTGTGCTGACCACGGTGTTGATCGTGGCGATTTTGTACAACCGCGAATTCCGCTCCGATGTGCTGGGTGTGCTGAACGATGGCAATTAAGAGAAATTCAGGCTCGTAAGGTAGACGCACTGAATTTCATGGCGTTTCTTCAGGTGGTTGAAATTCCCAGCTTGTTGAGCAAGGCCTGATCCTTTTGCCAATCTGGGTTGCCTGTGGTGAGTAATTTATCGCCATAAAAAATGGAATTGGCCCCAGCCATAAAACACAGTGCTTGTATGGCTTCGCCCATTTGCTGACGACCAGCTGACAAACGTACACGCGCTTTAGGCATGGTAATGCGAGCAACTGCAACAGTGCGAACGAACTCCAGCAAGTCAAGAGACTCGGTGCCGTGTAATGGCGTGCCTTCGACTTGAACCAAATTGTTGATGGGCACTGATTCAGGGTAAGGTGTCAAATTGGCGAGTTGGTGCACCAGACCAGCGCGCTGTGCGCGGCTTTCGCCCATGCCAACGATGCCCCCGCTGCACACATTCATGCCTGCCGAACGTACATGGGCCAGCGTATCAAGACGTTCTTGGTAGTCACGCGTGGTGATGATGTCACCGTACAACTCTGGCGCTGTGTCCAAGTTGTGGTTGTAATAGTCCAAACCGGCTTGTTTTAATGTGCCAGCTTGTAGTTCAGTCAACATGCCCAGAGTGCAGCAGGCTTCCATGCCCAGCGATTTGACCGTGCGGACCAGTTCTGCGACTTTTTCGACATCACGGTCTTTGGGTTCACGCCAAGCCGCGCCCATGCAAAAACGGCTTGCGCCATTCTTTTTTGCTTCAAGCGCGGCGGCTTTGACCTCTTCGACATCGAGCAATTTGGAAGCTTCAACACCCGTGTTGTAGTGAACAGACTGGGGGCAGTACCCGCAGTCTTCGGGGCAGCCACCGGTTTTGATAGACAAAAGCGTTGAGAGTTGGACTTCGTTCGGATTGAAATGTTCGCGGTGAACTTGTTGAGCCTTGAACATCAAATCGCTGAAGGGTAAATTAAACAATGCCTCGATAGATTGGCGACTCCACACTTCAACAGAATTTTCTGAGGACTTGGCGGGCTTGAGGAAACGAAGAGGCTGTACTTGCTGTGTCACTGCGATAGGCATAATTAAGAACATATGGAATGAATGTTGTGAATATAGCAACAAATAAAATTACGTAACCACAAGAGGTTTTTCCTGAGTACGCATTCTTCACAATTGGTTGAGCGCAGTTTGCACAGTGTCTGGCATCCATGTACACAAATGCAACACCACGAGAATGTGCCATTGGTGGCCGTTCAACGCGGCAGCGGTCCTTGGCTTTATGACCACGATGGCAACCGTTACCTAGACGCCATCAGCTCTTGGTGGGTCAACCTGTTTGGCCACGCCAACCCACGCATCAACGATGCATTGAAACATCAACTCGACACCTTGGAACATGCCATGCTCGCTGGCTTTACCCATGAGCCCGTGGTGTCGTTGTCCGAGAAGCTCTCGGCCTTAACTGACGGTGCATTGGGACATTGTTTTTATGCCTCAGACGGCTCTTCTGCGGTAGAGATTGCCCTCAAGATGAGTTTTCACAGTTGGCGCAACCAAGGCCTTGGCAGCAAACAGGAGTTTGTGTGTTTGAAAGGTGGTTATCACGGAGAAACTGTGGGGGCGCTTGGTGTGACTGATGTACCTATCTTTCGAGACGCCTATGACGCATTACTGAGGCCCGCTCACACCATCATGTCGCCCGATGCCAGGCAGTCCATGGCCGGTGAGTCCGCAGACCAAGTGGCGCTGCGTGCAGCCAGAGAACTTGAAACCCTGCTTCAAGCGCGGGCCGCGCATATCAGTGCCGTCATTATCGAGCCCTTGGTGCAATGCGCTGGTGGCATGGCCATGCACAGCCCTGTGTATGTTCAGGAGGTTCGACGCTTATGTACCGCCTTCAATGTGCATTTTATCGCTGATGAAATTGCTGTGGGTTGTGGTCGAACCGGCCGTTTTTTTGCTTGCCAGCATGCAGCTGTATGGCCTGATTTTTTATGTCTGTCCAAAGGCATCAGCGGAGGGTATTTGCCCTTGTCAATAGTGATGACACGAGACGATGTCTATGATTCTTTTTACAGCGACAGCATGGCGCGGGGCTTCTTGCATTCGCATTCCTACACGGGTAATCCGCTGGCTTGTCGCGCTGCTTTGGCCACGCTGGAGATTTTCGAGCAAGACGACGTGCTTGCTCAAAACCGAGTGCTTGCAAAACGACTGAGCGAGAGTCTTGCACCGTTGGCCGCCCATTCGAAGGTGAATCACTTTCGCCAGCAAGGCATGATCTTGGCTTTCGATGCGATGGTTGAAGACACAAAGCTTGCTGCCACTTTTTCGCGGCGCTTCTTTGCCAGCGCTTTGAAACATGAATTGCTGTTGCGACCCATCGGAACAACTGTTTATGTGATGCCGCCCTATGTATTGAGCGATTCAGAAACCGGTTTCTTGGCAGAGCGCTTGCAAACCGTTTTTAGTGAAGTGATAGGCGCATGATATTTTCTAAACTGGATGCATTGGCATCAAACCTGTCGGCATTGGAGACGCAAGGCTTGCGTCGGGCAAGGCGTACTGTGGAGTCTGTCACTCAAGGGTATATGGTGGTGGATGGCAGACGACTACTGACCTTCAACAGCAACGATTACTTGGGTTTGGCGTCGCATCCACAGGTGGTGGAGGCCATCAAGGAGGGCGCATCTTTGTATGGCGCAGGCAGCGGTGCATCGCATTTGATCAGCGGTCATTCACAAGCACATGATCGGCTGGAAGAATTGCTGGCCACATTTTTTGTGTCTAATATTCCATCCGTACGGGCACTGTATTTCAGCAGCGGTTATATGGCGAACTTGGGCGTATTGACCGCATTGGCTGGCACAGCCTCAGGGGACATTAGCTTTTTCTCGGATCAGTTGAATCACGCATCCTTGATTGACGGCATACGCCTGACCCGTGAACCTTTCCAAATTTATGCCCATGCAGACATGTCCGATTTATCGCTGAAACTGTCTTCTTGTCAAAGTGGAACAAAGGTGGTGGTGACTGATGGGGTGTTCAGCATGGATGGCGACATCGCGCCTATGCCAGATTTGCTGCGCTTGTGCGAGCAACATGGGGCATGGCTGTTGGTTGATGATGCGCATGGTTTTGGCGTTTTAGGCGACAGCGGCGCTGGCGTGTTGCAGCATTTCAAACTTAGCTCCCCTCAATTGATCTACATGGGTACTCTTGGCAAAGCTGCTGGCGTGTCTGGCGCGTTTGTTGCCGCGCATGAACATTTCATTGAATGGATGGTGCAACGCTCACGTCCCTATATCTACACCACGGCGGCAGTGCCAGCGCTGGCTCATGCGCTATTGACAAGTCTGCGCATCATTCGCGGCGAAGAGGGCCAAAGACGGCGATCGCATTTGAAATCATTGATTCAACAACTGTCGACTGCACCTG
>CAMATW010000024.1 GCA_945861305.1 Bordetella parapertussis
TGACGAGCCTATCGCCTTTGATCCAGAGGTTGATCCATACGATCCCAATGATGAAGCTGGGGTTAAGGCATTTTGGGCGAGCGCTACGATCACTCGTGGCAGAGGACGCCCACCCATAGCAGTTAAGCGTCCTACGCTAAACATGCGGGTTGACGCAGAGGTTTTGGAAGCGCTCAAGGCAACAGGGCCGGGTTGGCAGACACGTATTAACTCCTTGCTGCGCGAAGCTGTTAAGAGTGGCGCTGTTCGTTCTTGATGTGCTGTACGCAAAGAAAATGACCAAACGCAATTTGTTCGCTGAACTTACAGAAGGCTTTGATGCCTTGGCTGCTGAGCGTAAAGGCAAGAGAACGCTTCGTACAACCGAGGTGACGCTAAAGCCAGCGGTGGAGGTAAGTGCAGCCGAGCTCCGTGCCATCCGTGAAAAGCTCAACCTGTCGCGCCCTGTGTTTGCCAGCTACCTCAGAACCAATCCATGCACCCTTGAGAACTGGGAGCAAGGCCGCGCTAAGCCCAACGCGCAAGCAGCCCTTCTGATTCATCTGGTGTCACGCTACCCAGATACTGTTAGCCGGTTGTCTGCGGTCTAAACACTTTAATTAATGCTGTTAGAGGCCTTCTCGCGAGCGTTAAACGGGTTTTCTTTGTGCGTCCAAGGCGGCTAATGCCCACCATGGTTGAGCTTTAGGTGTCAACAGCACACCCACCACCAGCACCTCGGTGGCATCTGCCTCTGTCGCGGCAAACTTCTGCCGGTTTGGCTCGGTAAAGCCTGCAAACAGACTGGCGCAGATTGTGCTTCTTTGTTCGTATCTTCTTCAGGAGCCGACATGAGCACCATTTCTTCCGTCAGCAACCCAACATTGGGCTACGTGGCCTCCACTGCCGTCGATAGCCCGACAGTTAGCAGCAATTTTGGCCAAACGCTGGCTGTGGCCCAAGCCCCCAAGTCGAGACACTCTGCTGGCTGCTGCCAACGCCGCTACTCTCGCTGTAGGGGCGGTGATGATGCCGCCCGTCATGATGGCCCAAGTATCCGCACTGCCAGCGGCTTTGCGGGCTTAGTGGGTCACTATGACGTCACACTGCCGCAGCATTCCCCAAGTCAGCGAAATTGCTGATCTTGACCGAACCATCAGGAAAGCGAGCCACGATATCCAGCTCCCCACCCATAGCTTCAATGTGGCTGCGTAGTGTGGACAGATACATGTCTGTTCGCTTTTCTATTTTTGCAATTGACGGTTGCTGAACTTGCAGCACTTCGGCCAGCATCTTTTGAGACAAACCACGTGCCTGACGTAGCTCGTTCAAAGGCATCTCAGCCAGCATTGTTTGAGCCATTGCAGCAGCGCGTTTCTGCGCTTCAGGCTTCATCTTTGCATGCAGATCAGAGAATTTCTTAGCCATCTATTTTTCCTTCCTTTCGGAGTTCTTCCAAGTGCTCGTCATACAAACGATCACCAATTGGGACATTAACGTCGTACCAGCGGTCATCACCTGTCTTGTCCCCGCCTATCAGCAAGATCGCATTACGAAGTGGATCAAACGCATAGAGAGTTCGATATGGTCAGCCAAGGTGCTGGGTTCTAAGCTCACGCATATGGCTGTGTTTTGAGCCATTGATGCCGCTGCTGTGAGGAAAACCAAGATTAGGTCCTCGCTCTTCCAATAATTTGACAGAAGCAGCCACGCTGACCTGCTCCTCTTCAGTCAACCTCGACCACCATTGGTCAAACTCATCTGTGTATTCAACTTCCCAATTCATGCGACGAATATAACCTCTATGGAATATTCCGTCAAGGGAATGTCAAGACAATCAGAGATCTGGTGCAGAGCCCAGTATGCGGCTGATGAGCCGCTTAGCCAGAGCTTGGTGGGCAAGTGAGCCACGACAAAATGCTGAATGCCATAATATGGCAAATATTGCCATTAAAGGATGTCCGTATGACACTCAACGTATCGTTGCCAGCCGAGCTTGAATCACGAGTTCGAGCGCATGTAGCCTCTGGCCTTTATGGCTCGGCTAGTGAAGTCATTCGCGAAGCACTGCGACTGTTTGAGGCTTACCAATCCGTACAGAAATCCAGTCTGGCCGCCATCAGGGCCGACATCGCTCAAGGTATGGCAGATGTGAACGCTGGTCACGTCAGCAAAATGGACATGGCCGCTATCAAAGCCCAAGGTAGGGCACTCAAGAAATTGTCCTGATGCCATCTGTTGTTTTTTCTCGTAGTGCACAGACTGACCTTCTGGAAACGTGGTCGTTTATTTCAGAGCAAAGTTTAGAGGCTGCTGACCATGTCATGGATGTCATCGAGAAAGAAGCCCAGACACTGGCCTTGCAACCCTTGATGGGTAGAGCACGAAACGATCTGAGTGTTGGCATCAGGTGTTGGCCGACATCGACCTCGTACAACCTGTACTACTTGCCTTCAGAGGGTGGCATCACTGTGATACGCGTACTTCATCACGCGCGAGACATACAAAGTCGCGAATTCATGAACTAAGGCATGACTGGGCTTACCCAGTATCCGGATGGTGAGCCGCTTAGCCGGATCTTAGTAGGGGGGGTGGCCCACATACGGGACATTACTATTGCAGGATCCTCCTGGGCTCACAAAAAAAGGAATTACAGGATTGAGCATGAATAGTGGCAACTGCTCTGAAAATCGTCATGGCTATCGATTGTCTTGGGTACGAGGTGCAGCACATTCTGGGGCACACGCAGGTCAAGACGACACAGCGGTATGCGCACCTCAGTCAGGACACCCTGCTGGATGCGGCCAACGCCGCTACGCTGGCTGTGGGGGCGGTGATGATGCCTGCGGTGCAGCAAGTGGCGTTGGCGGCTTGACTGTATCTCAAATGAGATGCATAATTGCATTTCAGGAGGTTTAACCATGACCCAAACTGCCATGTTGCACATTAGAGTCGAAGACGAAATCAAGGTTCAGGCCACCGAGGCTTTGGCTGCCATGGGCCTGTCCATGTCTGATGCTGTCCGTATCCTGCTCAAGCGGGTGGTGAACGATCAAGCGTTTCCGCTGGAGTTAAAGGTCCCGAATGCGGCCACTCGTGCTGCGATGAGAGAGTCCCGTGGCAAGATCAAGGCTGGCAAGGCTCGTTTTGATTCTGCGGCCCAACTGATCGATGACCTCGAAAAAACCAGCAAGCAGTAAGCGGGCTTCGCTGCCGCGGCGCTCAGACTTCACAAAAGCGTTTGCAAAAGACTGGGAGCGGTTGTCACGCTCAGGTCGGTATGACCTGAATCGCCTCAAAGAGGTCATGCTGCTGCTGATAGCCAATGACGCTCCGTTACCTGCTGAGAGGCAAGACCATGCTCTCAAAGGTAACTGGGTCGATCATAGGGAATGCCATGTCGGCGGAGATTTCTTGCTGATCTATCAGTGCAACGCAAACATGGTGGTATTCGTGAGATCAGGCACACATTCCGATCTCTTTGAAGACTGATTCAGTCGGCAGCACAGAGCTTGGCGGGATGTTTGTGCCGATGGTGTCGGCAAACCCTGCTGTGCAGGTGTATCTGGTTCAGTGAGCTACTGCATCTTCGTCTTGAAGGCTAGGCTTCCATTGGCCTCGTGACTCTTTGACCACGATCTTTTGCTTTATTGACCGCTCAACTGTCTTGACGCGATCAACGGCTGCGCTAATAGGCTCGTTACCTTGCGCTTGCGCCAAATACAAAAGCCGAACCAACTTGTCGGCCCATTTGGGCACCTTTCCCGTTTTTTCCCAACGAGCAACGGATTGGCCATCAATGCCCATGAGCTTGCCCAACGCGGGTTGTGACAGCAACATGCCTGCGCTGCGGATGTAGCGGAACTCTATACCCGTCAATACACCTGCCTTCTTGGTAAGCGCGATGCAAATAGAAGTGGTGAGTCCATCAAGGTTATGGAAAGACACGCCCTCACCGTAAGGTGTTTGCTTGATTTCGTAGCCGTTAGCCAGCCACACGTTGCGTAGACCGCCGTCTGTGTAGTGGTACATATCAATCCTTTTTTACATCAATCACTGTTACAACAACCAAATTTGTGGCGGGGTACTCGACATACACAACCACTGCTACTTGAACACCGGCAACATAACGCTGCATCCGGCATTTAACTACTGTGTGCTTCATATCTGGCTCGGGCTTGGAAGCCATGACTGGCATTCCTAAGAACATCCAAGACCATCGGATCATTGACATACCGCTGACGCATTCTTTGACGAGCGTGATCGGTAAAGACCACATGGGCTGAGTCAACTGCGCTTAGCTTGATATGTTTTTTTAGTTGTCGGTCTGATGGAGAAGCCACGCTCAGGACCTATCATTTTGATAGGATGGATTATGCAGGCACTTTGCGGCGTTTGTAAAATAACATTTTCAAGGGATTCTGCTTACCCAATATAAGGCTGGTGAGGCGCTTAGCCCGTTCTAAGGGGATTGACGTTGCCCGTATGGTCAAACCGAGGTAGCAATGCCATAGCTCGATGCTACCAATGCAGCCAGCAGGGCTGTCGAGATGCCGAGCTCGCGATCTTTATAGATGGCGATGTGAACAACATGGACGAACCGAACGTCATCGACTTCAACTTCTTCCAAAATGCCCACACCTACGAGGACTACCTAGAAAGTTTTCAGATGTTGGATCGGCTGTTCGAGACATGCCTGAGCCTTCAAGAAAAACTGAAGCAGGCTCAAGACGTCATTGCCAGACTTCAAAAGCCATGACGCCATCAGTAAAAAAATATCATTAGCGCCCAACACTACCCTCATTAAAATTGCTTGCAATGATCCCAAATTGGGAGCATAATAAGTCATGAGAATCGTTGCCCTTTCTACGCTTCGTGCTTTTTGGCTCAAACACCCGGATGCAGAAGTGCCCCTGAGGGCTTGGTACACGCTGGCTAGCCGTGCCAACTGGAAGACCCCGAACCAGATCAAGAGTGCATACAGGTCGACCAGTTTTGTCGGTAGTAGCCGTGTTGTCTTCAACATCAAGGGCAATGACTACAGGCTGGTGGTGCTGGTGCGTTACGACAAAGGGCTGATGTGTGTCCGCTTTGTGGGCGCACACGCGCAGTACGACAGAACAGACGTCACAACGGTATAGGAGTTCAGCATGGAAATTCGACCCATTCACACCAAGAAAGACCACAAGGCAGCCTTGCTTGAGATTGAGCAACTGTGGGATGCGCCAGCCAAGTCACCACAAGCGGATCGGCTAGAGGTGCTGACCTTGCTGGTAGAGCAGTATGAGAAGCAGCACTACCCCATTCACGATGTTGACCCCATTGAGTTCATCTTACATGTCATGGATAGCCGTGGCCTGTCACGCAAAGACCTTGAGCATGTGATTGGTTCGAGAGGCCGTGTGGCTGATGTCCTGAACAGGGTGCGCCCCTTGACGCTGGAGATGATCCGGCGCTTGGTCACACAACTTGAATTACCAGCGGAAGTATTGGTTCGGCCTTACGCCATGCGCGAAGATCTGGTTGCTGCTTGAAAAAAATCGCAATAAATCGCATCTACCCCGCTGCTACCGCTATTTTTGCTACTGACATGACAGATAATTTTCATGGGGGGCGAAATGCGATTGAAAACTCAATGTGGTGCCGATTAATGTTATCCAAAAGCGCGGTATGACCCAAGCCGAGGCGGCAGAGTTTTTCGGGGTGACTCAGCCACGCATTTCTGACCTGATGAGATGCAAGATTGACCTCTTCTCATTGGACACCCTTATGAACATGGTATCTACTGCTGGAATGTCGCCAGTGGTTAAGTTATCCAAGCCAAAAGCGTTACCCGTTCGCCGCAACATAAAGAAGCAGGTAGCGTTGGCTGATTAATCTGTCTGATATGCTTTAAGAATCCTCAAATATGAACAAATTGAATAAAACTTTTTTCAAATTCATCTGTACTGTTACTCTCTCCGCTTCAACTTCATTGGGGTTAAGTGAGGACTTGAGTTCGTGTACTTTGAAAAAACTCCCTGATGATCAGAACTTCTGTAAAGCCTCTTTTGCAGGAAGCGGAACATTTTGTGACATGATAAAAAATGGAGAAAAAAAGAGAGAGTGTCACTTTATGGTTATCAAGATTCAACGAAACAATGCCTATCAGATTAAGAAATACGAACCCCCAAAGCCTGAGAAAGAATAATTTTCACTGTTGAATGGGAGAAAAGTCATAAGTACTGGAAGCATCAACATGCAATATGATGTCTATTATTCAATCAAATCTAATTTAACTATATGTCTAATCTCTCAAGCCACAACAATGATTTGTCGATTCCAGATGGCGTAACGTTCGTTGGTTCCATCAATGTTCCAGGAGTTGCCCATATTAATGGGGAAATTACTGGTGAAATTACTTGCAAAGAACTTGAGGTTGGACCACAAGGCAATATCAAGGGAAAAATCCAAGCACAAGGGATACAAGTGCATGGTCAATTGGAAAATGATATCAATTGCAAGGGTTTGATGAAAATTTTCAAGACAGGCAAAGTATCAGGCAAGCTCAGCTATTCAGAGATTGATATAGAACGTGGTGGCCAATTCGTTGGCGATATGAGTAGTACCAAACCTTAATCACCTCGTGACCCCGACGCTCTTTCAGTATTTTTCAGGCACCATCATCTGCTCTGGAACGGGATTGCGAATGTAATCTGGGTTGCGTACTCTTGCAGGTAAGGCAATTTCAGCATGCTCAATTTCATGGTACTGGAATTGAGAGAGTAAATGGTTTATACAGTTGAGTCGGGCGCGTTTTTTATCTACAGCCTGAACGACCCACCATGGCGCTTCTGCGATATGAGTACGCTCAATCATGGTTTCTTTTGCGCGTGTGTAGTCTTCCCAGCGACGTCGACTCTCCAAGTCCATTGGGCTAAGTTTCCACTGTTTCAAAGGATCGTGAATGCGACCTAGAAAGCGGGCGTGTTGTTCATCATCTGTGATGGAAAACCAATACTTCAACAAGATGATTCCGCTTCGCACCAGCATTTTTTCAAACTCGGGCACAGTTCTGAAGAACTCTTCGTATTCATCATCAGTACAAAATTCCATGACTCGCTCAACCCCTGCGCGGTTGTACCAACTTCGGTCAAACAGCACAATTTCGCCGGCCGCAGGCAGATGCGTTACGTATCGTTGAAAGTACCACTGTGTGCGTTCTCTGTCGTTAGGTGCAGGAAGGGCTGCTACCCTGCATACACGTGGATTAAGTCTTTGGGTAATACGCTTGATAACCCCGCCTTTTCCTGCAGCATCACGTCCTTCAAAAAGAATCACCACTTTTTGCTTGGTAGCGACAACCCAGTCTTGGAGTTTGACAAGTTCGCCTTGCAAGCGTAGAAGTTCACGAAAATAAATGGCCCGGTATTTCTTCTCTTCTTCGGTAGCAAATAGATTGTTTTCGTTTTCACCATCTTCAATTGCCATCTCCAATTCTTCATCGATTGAATCTAAGATGTCATCTCTGATTTTTTGCAATTGAGTTGCATCAAGTTGGGAGCTACTTTCCATACTGTTCACCTTTGATTGATATATTGAGGTTGTATTACTATTTCATGTAATGCTCATGACGCTAAATACACATGATTTACTGTGATTTTTGACAGTGGTTGATAAATCTTTTTTAAGACTGGTCTAGTAGTTACCCTAATTAACGCTAATCTTGTTTGGGAAGCTGCTTTGTCTAAATTCTCTTGGCGAACAGTCCGCATGGGATATCAGTGAATCCAGTCTGACTGGGAACGCAAAATATTTGGTAAAGATGTTGAAAAAATCACATCATTGCATTTATTTTTCAGCTTAAAAAGCGTATTTGACACCAACCTGAATCAAACGGGGCATACCCACCAAAATGCCACGGGTTCGGTCAACAACATAAGTTTTGTCGAGTAAATTCTTGCCTGTTACAAATGCTGACAGTGCTTTATCAAACCGGTAATTGAGGGCAGCATTCCACACTGTGTAGGCTGAGATTTCTCCCTTTTGTCCATCGGTTGTTGGTGCAAGCGTGTTCGCAAAATCTGAATATTGCTTGCCTACATATTGGGCTTCAACTTCACCCTTGAAGGCTCCAATCTCATACCCCACGGCAGCTGTCAGCGTTTCTTCTGGTGCATATGCTTGACGCTTCCCTTTTGAGCCCACTGTTTCGCCAGTTGAAACGTTGCTGAAGGCTTCAGTCTGTTCAGCGTTAGGAAGCCAAGTCAAGGCCAGTCGACTGAACAAGCCATTTGAAAATTCTGCATTAGCAGCAAGTTCTATCCCTTCAAACAAGGCTTTGCCTTGAGACAGTGGTGTGCTTCCTCCCGCAATCGATCCAACGGCAATCAAATTGTCGTAGTCGTTTCGGAAGTAGGCGCCTTGCACAGAAACTCTTTTCGTGGGTTGCGCTCGAAAACCCAATTCAAAGTTCTTAGATTTCTCGTAGTTGACGTCGGTAACCGTCCCCGTATTGCCAATCAAGTCTTCTACTCGTGGTGGCGCAAACCCTTTATGCAAGCTTGTAAATACTGTCAGCGTTTCAATCGGGTTCCAAGTGGCACCTATGCCTGGCGTAAAGGCATAAACGTTGTTTTCTCCTGTTTGTGCTGTTAGAAGGTTATTACGCTCGGCTTTGATTGACTCGTAGCGAGCAATGGGTGTGATTGAAAATTTTCCGATATCAAAGCGGTTAGCCATAAAGCCTGAGTACGCGCTGGTATTTCGTAAATTATTTTCAACCAGTGTTCCGCTTCGAGCGGTAGGCGATGTTCCATTGATCTGCTTTCGATGCTGTTCTTCAAAATGGACACGTGCACCTGCTTGAAATTCACCCAGACTATGCGTGACCGTTATGCGCGGTTCGATTCCCCAAGTTTCGTAGCTACGCAGACGCCCTTGGATGGAGTTACAGGTGTCCGGATTGATGGCAACGCCAGCTAAACGCGATGGATTGAGTGCTGCACATTGCCCATCTTGACTATTACTAGCCTGACGCCACCAGTCACGATCAAACTTAGAGTAATACAAGCTGGTGATCAAGGTCGTTTGGTCATTGATAAGAAAATCGTGGGTTATTGATTGGCCTGTTCGCCGTGCTTCAAAACGATCATTTTTAAACGGGTTGTAGCTGGAGCCTAAGCGATCAAACTCGGCTTGCGTAAGCCCTGAGTAGGTCTGTACCGAATCTTCTTTGTAGAGATTGGTGCGAAGCGTGATGGCCTGGCGTTCATTCAGTGCAGTGCTGTACTTGATATTGAGGTCATCCAGTTTGTGGGTCATATTGTCACGAGCGCCGTCACCTTGCTTGTGTCCGTAGTCCAAGTTCAAACCGCTTGCGCCAATGCTCATCTTGCCGTTGGCGTAATCGCGATTGCCCATCACCCCCTGAACATAACCTCCAAATGCCTGACGAGGTGCGGGGGTGATGTAATTCACCACACCACCGACTGTTTGTGGGCCAAACATCAGAGAGCTTGCGCCTTTGAGTACTTCAATTCGCTCATAGCGATCCACCATCGGGTGGTAATAGCTAGCGTTGTCCCCATAAGGTGCATAGGCCAATGCAAGCCCATCTTCAAGCAAGGTGATCTTGGTGGAACGGGTCGGATTCAGGCCACGCATGGCGATATTTGGGCGCAAGCCAAAACCTTCTTCATCACGTGCATGTACGCCGGCTACTTTACGCAAAGCTTCATTGACAGTGAAAACGTGGGAGTCCTCCAGTTCCTTCTTTCCCAGAATCTGACCTGCACCACCAAGGCTCGTGAGGTCTTCTTCCCCGCCGATCACAAATACCGTTGCCATGCTCATTTCTGGGGTACTTCCCTGTGTATGTCCGACAGAAATACCTGCTTGTGCATAGGCAATTGCAAGCAGTAGTCGTGAAGCGCGCGACAATTTTTGCAATTTTTCCCCCTTCATTGATTTCATAACTTATTTCACTTTGTTCAAAAAGAAGAATCATAAAGTAAATAAGAATGATTCGTATTAACTTTAATAAGCAAGGGACTTTAGCTAATCAAATCAGTAAAAATGTAAAGTTTTATGGAACTTCATGCTCAAAAATAAATGTATTGGTAACATAGCTCACTCAAACACATGAATACACTTATGAAACTGGTGCCGATTTTTTTACTCTTGGGTGTTGCTGAGATTCATGCTCAAAAAATTGGAGATGTCTTTGGTGGCATCTCTTACATACAAACCTCCATCAAAGATGAGTCCTCCACCAATCTTGGTACCTTCAAGCCCTCCGTTGTTGGAATAGGGTTGGTTTATGTTGTGTTGGACAACTTAGCACTTGAAGCAAATGCATTTAATGGAGCCAGCGACTCATCTCTTAAGAGTAGGGTTGGTACAGTAACCGTTAAAGTAAAAGATGGTTACAGCTTAGGCGTTCGCCCATTCATGGCTTTTAATGAATCATGGGGCGGCTATGCAAAGTTAGCCAGACAATTCGGAACACAGTCATTAACAGAACCGAAAATTGTTAAAGCCTCTGTTGTTCAAACAACAACTGACTCATCTTACGCACATACAGTTTATGGTCTAGGGATTTCATACAACATCAATCCCAAGTGGGGAATTTCTTCAGAATACATGTGGTCCCAAAAGGGGGATGCCGAAAAGAGCAAGAACAACACAGTGGGAATAGGACTCAGGTATAAATTTTAAATTCAGATCAAACCAATAAGGTTAGACGCAATGAATATACTGGGTTAGTAAAGCAACTTTTTTAATATTAAGCAATGAGTCGAAAGCTTGTCCGAAGTGGCGTACGGCACTCAGTCACTTTTAACGCAGCGACCCGTAATGCCGTGAGTCCCAAATACGAACTAAAAGAAGGCGAGAACATACCGCTTGAGCTTAATGATGTTTCTGACTTGACCACAAAAACAATCATTGAGAATACAAATTTTTCCGAGAAAAAAACGCACATTAAAAGTAATATGCAAAAAATCGATGCAGACGTTCTGCTTGATGACAACATATTTCGCGAAGCCGCAGAAAAAATCTTAAGCAATCAACAGAGCATTGGTACAAGTTTTCATTACAAAGACAATATTCAGAAGTTTGATGACTCAAAACCCATTACCGATAACAGACAAAAAATTGCAGACGATGCAAAGATAAGCACCCATCATTTCATCGGTTTAAATGAAGTGATTCAAAATCTTAAAAAAAATGACCGAAAGCCTCAAAAAGCTGTGCTGAAAGTTGGCAAACAAGTCAAGGTAGATTTACTCAACCAAGAATCCAGCACCGCCAATGATGACGAACTTCAAGCCAAAATACGGCGAATAAAAAAGAAGCTTCAAAATGCGAATCAACAACTTAAAAACATACAAGAGCGTAAGCAATAGTTGCTGATTTAATTCAATCCCCAATCTGAATTTGTGTAGCTTCAACAACATCACAAGAAGCCATTGAGTTCTTTTGATTCTTAAGGCTGATAGCGACATAAGGCTCTTCGGGATAGCTTGAAGCCAAAATGAAATGCCCATTGGAGTAATCACTCCAATGACCACCGTCCATAGTTACCCATGATCGGTTAAAGGGCAATGTGTAACTTTCATTTTTAAATGACACAACAACAGAATCTCCTTTGAAATGCGTCTCAAAAGGGAAACCAAGGTAGTGCTTACCACAGGTGAGTGGCTTAGACATAATTTGTGCAGATGCCAAAAAACCATGCAATGAGATAACGACAAAGAGGATGTATTTCACAGGGCGTATTATGGAGCGCATAAACTTTTCTTCCTTCGAAAGACAAACATGACAAGACCAGTTTTAACCGAGCAACACATTCATTCTGCCGCTCAAGCAACCGTTGCAACTTTTAACCAAGATATTGTTCAAGAGGTTCAGTTGGCCGTTGCCAAAAACCAAATTGTGGTTGTCGGTATGAAGCAAAACCCCGTCGTTAAAAATGTTCGCACTTTGCTTTCAGATGCTGGCCTTGCGTACCACTACTTGGAGTACGGAAGTTACCTTAGCCAATGGAAGCGACGCTTGGCTTTGAAAATGTGGACTGGTTGGCCCACATTTCCCATGGTGTTTCGCGACGGTGTCCTTTTGGGCGGTTGCAAAGAAGTCAAAGCATTGATTGCTCTGAAAGCCATTTGACGATGGTGTTGACCATGGGTTGTACCGACTTAGGGTCTCTTATATCACCGGCCAACACATGTTGCCCTTCACTTTGGCTGTACGAGACCAACTCAAGTTTTTTGCTAGATGAACCCATACGTTCGAAGATTTTTTGGGTTTCTATCGGATCAACGGTTTGGTCGTCTGAGCTGTAGAGCACCAACAAGGGTGTCTTAAATAACTGCGCGTCGCTTTCTCGTACCTTCTTGACCAGTGCCATCATGGGAAACAAAGCGCTGGTGGGGTAACTCTTTGTCCATGCCGTAGATTCTTGCTCACTGACTTCAGGAAACTTCAATTCGGGACCTGTGATCGCCATGGCAATTTGTTTTCCCCAATGGCCATTCAGCAGTTCTGAGCGCTTATCTTTGAGGCCAAAATTGGGGGAGATAAACACATGCGCTTGAACAGAATTGGCATAGGCTGAAGTTTCAAGCCAGGTCGAGAGAGTCGAGCCAGTGGAGCAACTGATGACCAAAACTTTCTCGCCCAACGCTTGTCCTATGCGAATAGCCTCCACAGTGTCTGCCAACCAATCTTGAACAGAAACTTGACCAAGGGCAGTGCCAGGCAAGCCATGACCGCTCAAGCGTGTATAAAAAAGATTGGCGCCTAATTCTTTGGCAACCAAGTCAGCAACAGGCGCTGTTTCCATGCGACTGGCAGAAAACCCGTGTATATAAACTACGGCCCAAGGTGTCTTTTGACGATTGGGGTCAGCCCACACTATTCCCTTGGCTGTGCCTGGTTTGATATCGCTGAACTTGGCTTCGCTTTGGGCAAGCCAATCATCGAGTTGTGACAAATTTTGAGTGGGTGCACTTCTGCTGGAAGGCGTGTCGGTGCCAAATTCGTTGGTAGGTCCTGCAAAAAATGCAATCACAGCCAACAGAACAACCCCTAAAAGAGATTTGAGGGCCAAAAACCCCCAGCTTTTCAAACTGGATGGTGTGCGGGTTTCAACAGTCATGGCATTTCCCTAGGTTTATTGGTGTTTAAAATTTGGTTTACGTTTATTGACAAAGGCGTCCATGCCTTCTTTTTGGTCTTCGGTGGCAAAAAGCGCATGGAACATACGTCGCTCAAACATGACCCCATCGGACAAGCTGCTCTCGAATGCGCGGTTGATGGATTCTTTGGCAGACATAACCGCCATTTGTGAATAATCACAAATACAAAGCGCAGCGCTCAAAGCCTCATCCATTAACTTATCAAGCGGCACGACGCGACTGACTAACCCAGCACGTTCTGCCTCTTGCGCATCCATCATGCGGCCAGTCAGGGCCAAATCCATGGCCTTGGCTTTGCCAATAGCGCGGGGCAAACGTTGTGTGCCACCTGCACCAGGGATGATGCCGAGTTTGATTTCAGGCTGACCAAACCGAGCGTTATCTGCTGCGATGATGATGTCGCACATCATGGCGACTTCGCATCCGCCACCCAGTGCAAAACCAGAAACCGCTGCAATGATGGGTTTGCGAATACTGCGCAGCGTTTCCCAATCGCGTGTGATGTAGTCGCTTTTATAAACGTCGGCATAGCTGTAAGTAGCCATCGCGCCAATATCAGCACCCGCCGCAAAAGCTTTTTCATTACCCGTCAAGATGATGCAACCAATATGGGGGTCTGCATCGAATATCTTCAGTGCAGTACCCATTTCAACCATGAGTTCGCTGTTGAGCGCGTTCAATTGTTTGGGACGGTTAAGTGTGATGATTCCCACTTTCTCTGCCTCGGTGCGAACTTGAATCAACTCGTAGCTCATGCATCTCTCCAAATCTTGGTTATCTTGTTCAACTAAGCCCCGAGCCGAATCGACTGGGGATGGTGATAAATTATCCCCCAAGGAGACCGACATGACTGATAAGACAGTAAGCTATGAAGAGCGAGGTCCAGTAGCGTGGCTGACACTCAACCGCCCGCAAGCCTTGAACAGCTTCACCCGCGAAATGCACCGCCATTTGTGGGAGGCATTTGATCAGGCTGAAGCCAATCCGCTTATTCGTGCCATGGTGATCACGGGCGCAGGTCGGGGATTTTGTGCTGGAGCCGATTTATCTGAGTTTGATTTTGCCGAGGGCCCGAACCTGATAGCCCGGGCTGACCCAGGCCCCGTGATTGACCAAGCTTTCAATCCAACGACCAGACGTCTGCAGCAATTGCGTATGCCTACTGTTGCAGCAGTCAATGGCGTCGCTGCTGGTGCGGGAGCTTCTTTTGTGATGGCTTGCGACATTGCTATTGCGGCACCCACTGCATCATTCATCCAAGCATTTAGCAAAATTGGCTTGATACCCGACGCAGGAAGCAGTTGGTTTTTGGTAGAGCGCTTAGGTTTAGCCCGCGCCATGGCATTGGCCATGACCGGTGAAAAATTGATGGCACCGCAAGCCAAGGAGTGGGGGTTGATTTGGGATGTGGCTGAGGATTGTTTGGAGGCATCCTCTCAAATGGCGCAACGCTTGGCTGCTATGCCAACCCAAGCTTTGATTGCCACTCGTGCCCTGTTGCGTGAAGCAGGAAATAGAAACTTGAATCAACAGCTTGATGTTGAGCGTGATACGCAATCTGCGCTTGGAAAAACACATGACTACATTGAAGGTGTTTCAGCCTTCTTGCAAAAACGTCCCCCCCAATTTACTGGGCAATGACCATGCCGCATTTCGCATATGAGGTGGAATTAGCGCATCGAGTCGGTGAGTCTATGTTTTCTGCTGATGTGGCTTCACGGCAGACCATGGGCATGGAGTTGGTTTTTTGCAAACCAGGTCAAGCACGGATGCAAATGCGTATAACGCCCATGCATCTGAATGGACATCAAATTTGCCATGGTGGATTTATTTTTACTTTGGCCGATTCCACTTTCGCGTTTGCTTGTAACAGCCATAACAAGGTCGCGGTTGCAGCAGCTGCATCGATTGAGTTTTTAAAACCAGCCCACCTAGACGATTTGTTGGTATGTGATGGCGAAGAGCAGGTGCTCAGCGGTCGGCATGGTGTTTACGACATGATCGTGCGCAATCAGAAAGAAGAAGTCGTGGCGCTTTTCAGAGGTAAAAGTTCGCAAATTCAAGGAACAGTGGTGCCCTCATGAGTAAAACCCATTTTCCGCTTGACCCTATAGAAAAAGCCAGCATTGATGAACTTCGCAGCTTGCAACTCAAGCGCTTGAAAGCCACTTTGCACCATGCTTATGCCTATTCCCCTGTTTACCGTGCAAAGTTTGATGCTGTCGGTATTCATCCAGATGACTGCAAAAGCTTGGCAGATTTAAGCAAATTTTCTTTCACTGCAAAATCAGACTTACGCGACAGTTACCCCTTCGGGATGTTTGCAGTGCCACAGTCACAAGTGGTGCGCATCCATGCTTCCAGCGGTACAACGGGTCAGCCGACGGTAGTGGGTTACACCGCCAATGACGTGAACATGTGGGCCGAGTGTGTGGCGCGTAGCATTCGCGCCGCGGGTGCCAGGCCAGGCGACAAAGTACACATCAGCTACGGCTATGGCTTGTTCACGGGCGGCTTAGGTGCGCACTATGGTGCAGAGAAATTAGGCTTAACAGTGATTCCCTTTGGCGGAGGGCAAACTGAACGACAGGTGCAACTGTTGAAAGACTTTGCACCTGACATCATCATGGTCACGCCAAGTTATATGTTGGCTTTGGCTGATGAATTTGAACGACAAGGTTTGAACCCCATCGAGAGCATTTTGCGTATTGGAATTTTTGGCGCTGAGCCTTGGACCAACGATATGCGCTTGGCCATTGAGAAGCGCATGGGCATTGACGCGGTAGACATTTATGGTTTGTCTGAAGTGATCGGCCCCGGTGTTGCGAGTGAGTGCGCAGAAAGCAAAGATGGACCCACCATTTGGGAAGACCATTTTTACCCAGAAATCATTGATCCCCAAACGGGAGAGGTGTTGCCTGATGGGGAATTTGGGGAACTGGTGTTTACAAGTTTGACCAAAGAAGCCTTGCCCATCATCAGGTACCGCACACGTGATTTAACACGCCTGCTGCCTGGAACCGCTCGCACCATGCGGCGAATGGAAAAAATCACGGGTCGCAGTGATGACATGATGATTGTCAGAGGCGTGAATGTTTTCCCTACCCAGATTGAAGAACTTATTTTGAGGCAATCAGCCTTGAGTGCGCATTACCAGTGCATCTTGGAAAAAGATGGGCCGTTAGATACTTTGACAGTCAAAGTAGAGACCCGCACAGCTTTGTCTTGTGATTCTTCTGAAGCCAAGCAGGCCGCCCTCAACCTAGAACATGATGCAAAAGTCTATATAGGCACCAGCTTGAAGGTGGAGTTGTGTCTTGAAGGTGGTATTGAGCGAAGCATGGGTAAAGCCAAAAGAGTGATTGATAAGCGTTGATATCAACTCAGTTTTTCTGCGTGTCACTGAGCCAACTCCCTACCTTGACAGGGTCCTCAATGTGCAGTCGCCACAAGGGTGGTGGATTTGAGGCAGAAAGGTCAAGATTCAGTCGGAGCAAATGGCCATCTCTGGCAACCAACGCCTTGCATTGTTTATTTTTTCCTAGGAATAGATGCAATTGATCTAGGCGCTGCAAGCGCCAAGACTGCATGGTTTTGCCGCGGCCTGTCTCTATGCCAAGCCACTCGTCGCCTGGCGAAAAACCAGCAAGTTCTGCAGCACTGTCACGCAAGACTGTTTGGATATGCACGCTATGGTCTTCTTTGACGCGTATGCCGATTTGTTGTGCCAAAGGGGAGGCCTCAAACTGCACACCCATACCTTGCTTCTTTAAAACCTCAGCCAAAGGAAGTTCTTCAACTGTATGAACCCATGAATGCAGCGTTTTGCGCCAAGACTTGCCGCTGATGGAATGAAGAGATTGAAGTAAGTCGGCCTCTGAAATGGGGCCACCTTGGCTTTGCTGCCAAAGTTCTCGCATCACAACATCTAGGCTATGTCCCATTTGCCGCAATGAAAGGTCTAAACAAAGTGCGATGAGTGATCCCTTGGTGTAGTAACTCACAGTGATATTGGGGGTATTGCTGTCTGGACGGTAATATTTGGTCCAAGCTTCCATACTTGCAGCAGCGACTGACTGAGCCTGCCTGCCTGGTGTTTGCAAATATTGTTGGATAGATTTAGTGAGCAACTTCAAATAAAGCGCCGGTGAGATTAACTCCGCACGGCAAAGCATCAAGTTGTCGTAATAATCGGTGAAGCCTTCAAAAAACCAAAGCATGTCTGTGTATTGCTCGCTTTGGTAGTTGTAACTCAAGTAATTCGAAGGCCTGAGTCGTTTGACATTCCAGGCATGAAAGTACTCGTGACTGAAAAGACCCAGTAAGCCGATGTATTCATCGCTGGGGTGCTTGTCGGCGTGCTTTGGTAAATCTGTTCGCCTGCAAAGTAAGGCGGTGCTGTTTTTATGCTCTAGCCCGCCATAGCCATCAGCGACTGCATTCAATAAAAAAACATAGTTCGGAAATGGCGGTGTCTCCGATCTGTGCCAAAAGTGCACAATGGTTTTGCAAATACGCTCCACATCTTTGTTCAGACGTTGCGCGTCAAAAGAGGGGGCAGCACCCGTGACCACAATGTGGTGCTTGGCCTTTTGAATGGCAAAGTCCGTACGAGAAAAATCAGAAAGCTCAAATGGGCTGTCTGCAAGCTCGTCATAGTTTTCAGCATGGTAAGTCCCAAAACCTGCGCCATTGACACGCACAGGTTTCAGTGACGTGGCTACTTGCCATTCGCTGGTATGTTCAGGCTGCATCAACTCTAGGCTGATTGGGTTTTGGGTTTGCCCCAGCACCTGTACAAACATGCTGGTACCGTTGAAAAAACCTCTGTGTACATCTAGCCAAGCAGTGCGAACCGAATGGTCATGGGCATGTACAAAGTACTGCAACTGCATTGGCTTATTGTTTTTTGACTCACTGACCCATGTGCATTTGTCCAATTGTTTGACTGTGACGGGTTTCCCATCTTGGGTGGCTTCAAACCCAGTGAGTTGTTTAGAGAACTCTCTGACCAAGTAACTGCCAGGAATCCAAACCGGCAGTTGAAATTTTTGCTTGGAGCGGGGTTGTTGAACAACCAAAACAACACGCCAAAGATGTGCATGTGCATTTTCAATAGAAACTTGGTAATGAATGCCGCGTTGGTGAGCGCCTTTGGAGGACATAAGTTAAGTGTTTGTTAAGGCCTTGCGGGAGAAAGCATTTTTTCTATTTGGGCTATTTCTACAGCTCCTGAAATACGTGATCCATCGGAGAAGATGGTGGTGGGTGTGCCGTTGATTCTTTGTTTTTGGCCGAAATCAACATTCCGCTTAAGAGCTGCTGCATCGCAGCCAGTTGAATTGGGTGCTTGGTCTCGAAGCATCAAATCTTGCCAAGCCTTGGTCTGGTCTTTGGCACACCAAATGGCTTTGGATTTGTCTACGGAATCTTTGCCTAGGATGGGATATAAAAAAAGATAAACCGTGACGTTGTCAATGCTTTGCAATTCTCGTTCGAATCGCTTGCAATAACCACAGTTGGGGTCTTCAAATATCGCCATCTTGCGTTCGCCTTTGCCGCGAACAATCACGATGGCGTCTTTGAACGGCAAGGATTTGAAGTCCACAGCCATGATTTTTTGAATCCGCTCTTCAGTCAGGTCTCGCTGATTTTTGGTATCAATCAGGTGTCCCTGAATCAAAAAGTTGGCAGATGCATCTGTGTAATAAATTTCTGTGCCGTCTACTCGTAATTCAAACAATCCTGGCATGGGTGTGCGTTTGATTTCATCTATAGGGTGAATATGAGGCATACGCTCTTTGAGAGTTTTGCGAATAAACGCTTCTTCACCCTGTGCAAACGTAGCTTGCAAAAAAAGACCAGTGAAAATCAACACGAGAAACTTAAAAAATTTAGACATCTGAGACTTTATTAAATGGTGGGATGAATGGCTTGTTGAATTGTCCATTGCTTCAGATGAGACAGTTGGTCAAATTGACTCATGCCCCAGTTCCGCATAGATTGTGCAAGTGTGTGCGGGTGTGAAAACAAGCGCTGTAAGCCATCGCATGCAAGCCAGGTTGGCAACAGGCCTGCTTTGCGTTCTCGCTCGTAATGGCGCAGCAAAAATTTGTCACCCACGCCACGCCAATACTCTTTGCCTTCACGAAGCGACAGAACTCTAGCAAGGGCAGCAGCATCTGCTAAACCTAAATTCAAGCCCATGCCTGCCAGTGGATGTACTGTGTGTGCAGCATCCCCTGCTAGCACCCAACTGTTTCCATTTTCGAAAGTGCCACTCCATTGGTTTGCATGAGCGGTCTGCAAAGGCCAAATGCCTTTGGCTCTAGACACTTGCAAATGGCCCAAAGCGTAATGGCTGGCGTTTGTTAATGCCAATGAAAGCGCTTCATCTGTTGCTGCATGTTGGGAGTGGGCGCGTTCGCTAGGCATAGACCAAACCACTGCAGCCTCATTGCCGTGAGGTCCACCCAAGGGCAAAAGGGCTAACACGGACAAACCAGATGCATCTTGGCTGAACCATTGCAAGGCCCGCTGCTTGTGAGGTGAGGCGCAACGTACTCGGGTTGCCAAAGCATGTTGGGAATAAGGCAAAGCTTGGAAGTCAATGCCAAGCTCTTTGCGTGTCAAACTGTTTTTCCCCTCACACACAATGGTCAGTGGTGCTGATGCATTGTTTTCTATTCGTTCTATGCTGTGCTGAAACCCAACAGCTTCCTGCAACAAGCCTTCAAGAGCTTGCACATCCACAATATGGTTGAGGTATTCCCCAAAAGGCGCATCAAAATTTAGCTTGCCTGACTTATCGCCCCAAATTTCCATGCCATTCACGGGGGTTGCGAATTCGGCATTTGGCCAACACCTTAAATCTGTCAACAAATCTTGTGAGCTTGAATTGAGTGCAAAAGCTCTCATGTCAATCGCCTGTGTTGGGGCACCGACAAGCGCGATACGAAGACGTTGACGTGCCAATAACAGCGCCAAGGTGCTACCCACAATACCACTGCCACGGATGCATACATCGTAAGTTGTCGTCATGCTCACCATTGTAGAAGTTGCCTGCACTTAGAATTTGGCATTATTACGAAACCCTACCATCCGGTATAGATTGAAAGATTCTCATGAGTTTGAAATGCGGCATCGTCGGCCTGCCCAATGTGGGCAAGTCAACCCTCTTCAATGCCCTGACCAAGGCTGGCATCGCGGCTGAAAACTACCCGTTTTGCACCATCGAGCCCAATGTGGGCGTGGTGGAAGTGCCCGATCTGCGTTTGGCTCAACTCTCCACCATTGTCAAGCCCGAACGCATCGTGCCCGCCATCGTGGAGTTTGTCGACATTGCCGGCTTGGTGGCCGGCGCCAGCACCGGCGAGGGTTTGGGCAACCAGTTTTTGGCCCACATCCGCGAAACCGACGCCATCGTCAACGTGGTGCGCTGCTTTGAAGACGACAATGTGATCCACGTGGCAGGCAAGGTCGACCCCATCTCTGATATCGAAGTAATACAAACCGAGTTGTGCTTGGCCGACTTGAGCAGTGTAGAAAAAGCCTTGCACCGGGTGCAAAAAACCGCTCGTTCTGGGGACAAAGAGGCCGCCAAGTTGGTGGCCATTTTGGAGAAATGCCAACTGGCTTTGAACGACACCAAGCCAGTGCGTACCATCGATTTCAGCAAGGAAGAAAAACCGCTGCTCAAACAGTTTTTCTTGATCACTGCCAAGCCCGCCATGTTTGTGGCCAATGTGTCGGAAGATGGTTTTGAGAACAACCCCTTGCTGGAACGACTCAACGCCTACGCAAACTCACAAAACGCACCTGTGGTGGCGATTTGCGCCAAGCTTGAAGCCGAGATGAGCGAAATGAGCGACGAGGACCGCGATATGTTTTTAAGCGAGTTGGGCCAAACCGAGCCCGGCTTGAACCGCTTGATCCGCTCGGCCTACACCTTGCTCGGGCTGCAAACCTATTTCACCGCTGGCGTGAAAGAGGTCCGGGCCTGGACCATCCATGTGGGCGACACCGGCCCGCAGGCCGCAGGTGTGATTCACACCGATTTCGAAAAGGGCTACATCCGCGCCCAAACCATTGCCTTTGACGACTTCATCCAGTTCAAAGGCGAGCAAGGCGCGAAAGACGCTGGCAAGATGCGCGCCGAGGGCAAAGAGTACGTGGTCAAAGACGGGGATGTCATGAACTTTTTGTTCAGTTCTTGAGTGGCGTTGTATCCCTATGAATAAATAAAGGGTGCTAAAAATTGCCACCCATAAATGAGTAGTAAATAGCGCAAGCCTTTACCTATCGCCATGTAAGCTAAGCAAGGCCAAAAGGGCAGGCGCAAATAACCAGCGACCACACACAATGGGTCACCAATGATGGGTAACCAAGCGCCTAGGCAAGCCATAGGCCCGATGCGCTCTAACCAGGTTAAAGCGCGCATATGCACGGTCACATGCTCTTGGTGCAAATGCTTGGCCAGCCACCGCTCAGCACCATAGCCCATCCACCACCCTATGGCGCCCCCCAAGGTATTGCCTAAAGTGGCAACCAGCAGCGAGGGCCAAAGCAAATCGGGATAAAACGCAAGCAAGGCCAACAGCACTGGCTCAGAGCCCAGAGGCAGCAAGGTAGCAAGGTAGCAGCCAAGATGGCGCAGACAAACAAAACCACCAATCCCATTTCGGGTGTAGCCACATTTGTCAATAGGGTTTGAAAAAAATATTCCATCTTTTCTCAGTGTAAACGTGAGCTTCATTCTGAGAAGCGCCGCTAGAATCGTGCCTCGTTTTTAAGCAGAAGATTCACCACTCAAACTCATGCGCATAGGCCACTACGAATTACCCCACTCTGTTTTTGCAGCTCCTATGGCTGGCGTGACAGACAGGCCCTACCGCAGTTTGGTCAAGCAACTGGGTGCAGCCTATGCAGTTTCAGAGATGGTCACGTCTCGCTCAGACCTTCGCGACAGTTTGAAAACCTCGCGTCGTCTGGACCACACAGGTGAAAGTGGTCCCATCGCTGTACAAATTGCAGGCACAGACGCTGACATGATGGCCGAGGCAGCAACTTACAACTTGCAACGCGGCGCTCAAATCATTGATATCAATATGGGTTGCCCTGCGAAAAAGGTCTGCCAGAAATGGGCGGGATCAGCTTTGATGCAAGATGAACCTTTGGCCATGTCCATCATTGAAGCAGTCGTTAAGGCTGCTTTGCCATTTGGTGCGCCCGTCACTTTAAAAATGCGCACCGGTTGGCGTTGCGATCAACGCAATGCGGTTTCATTGGCTAAGCAAGCCGAATCAGCCGGCGTACAAATGATCACGGTGCATGGCCGTTCGCGTGACCAAGGCTATAAGGGCCAAGCAGAGTACGACACCATTGCCCAAGTCAAAAGAGCGGTGTCTATTCCTGTTGTCGCCAATGGTGACATTGATTCACCTCAAAAGGCCCAACAGGTTCTGCAACTCACGGGCGCAGATGCTGTGATGATCGGTCGTGCCGCGCAAGGCCGCCCATGGCTATTTCGTGAGATACACCATCACTTAGCCCATGGCACGCTGTTGGCGCCCCCTTTGGTGGCAGAGGTAAAGCGTTTATTGATGCACCACTTAGAAGATCACTACAGTCTTTACGGAAGCTTTACAGGTGTTCGCACGGCCAGAAAGCACATTGCTTGGTATGTTCACGGTTTGCCCGGTGCCACAGAATTTCGAAAACACTTAAACGCAATAGAGGACTGCCAAAAACAGTCCTTGGCAGTTGCTCAATATTTAGATGTAATAGGGCAACAGGCTGATCGCTTGACCTATGCGGCATCTATGAATGAGATGGAGACTACACAATGAGCAAGAAACAAATAGAAGAAGTGGTTCGTCACAGCCTAGAGGTTTATTTCAAAGATTTGCGGGGCGAAGACCCCGATCAATTACACACTATGATGATTCATGTGATGGAAAAACCTTTGCTTGATGTTGTGATGAAGCACGCTGAGGGAAATCAATCACGCGCGGCTGTGTGGCTAGGTTTGAATCGAAACACCTTGCGCAAAAAGCTCACTGAACACAAATTATTGTGAATACTGTCTTGCGCTAAAGCAGGCAGAAAAGGATTGCTATGAAAGCCCTTATTTCCGTCTCTGATAAGACTGGAATTGTTGAGTTCGCCCAAGCTTTGCATCAGTTAGGTATTCAGTTAATTTCCACAGGTGGTACCGCTCAACTGCTGAGTGGGCAAGGCTTGCCCGTTCAAGAAGTGGCGGAGCTGACAGGCTTTCCAGAGATGCTAGACGGCCGAGTGAAAACCTTGCATCCCATGGTGCATGGCGGATTGTTGG
Source organism: Bordetella parapertussis (assembly GCA_945861305.1). GTDB lineage: Bacteria > Pseudomonadota > Gammaproteobacteria > Burkholderiales > Burkholderiaceae_C > Limnohabitans. Next base: position 23,497 of record CAMATW010000024.1, read on the forward strand.
CGCGCCGTGATATGCCCGCGCATATGCAAGCTTTGCAAGTGCACGGCATCGAAGCCATTGATATGTTGGTGGTCAATCTTTATCCGTTTGAGGCCACGGTGGCCGCTGCTGACTGCTCGCTGGAAGAGGCTATTGAAAATATCGACATTGGCGGCCCCGCCATGGTGCGCAGCGCCGCCAAAAATTGGAAACATGTAGCGGTCGTGACCGACGCGAGCCAATATGCAATGGTGCTCAACGAGTTGAAGCAAAAAAATGCACTGAGTGAATTGACCCGTTTTCAATTGGCTGTGAGTGCCTTCAATCGAATCAGCCAATACGACGGTGCGATCAGCGACTACCTGTCATCCTTGGATTTATCCACCGATCAAAGAAGCATTTTTCCTGGCCAAGCCAACGGTCGGTTCATCAAGTTACAAGATCTGCGCTATGGGGAGAACCCCCATCAACTCGCTGCTTTCTATAGAGATACGCATCCAGCACCTGGATCCTTGGTGACTGCGCGTCAGTTGCAAGGCAAAGAGTTGTCCTACAACAATATTGCTGATGCAGATGCCGCATGGGAGTGCGTCAAGAGTTTCGATTCGCCTGCTTGCGTCATTGTCAAACATGCCAATCCTTGTGGTGTTGCATTGGCAGATGATGCATTGTCTGCCTACCTAAAAGCGTATCAAACCGATCCTACTTCTGCGTTTGGGGGCATCATCGCTTTCAACTGTTCTGTCGACATAGCAACGGCGAAAGCCTTAGGTCAACAATTTGTTGAGGTGCTGATGGCGCCCTCATTCTCGGGTGAAGCTCTGCAATTGCTGCAAACCAAGGCCAATGTTCGGGTATTGCAAATCGGGCTACCCCCCGGCGGCAATGATGCTTGGTCTCAAGGCCTGAATGCAATCGATGTGAAGCGCATCGGTTCAGGATTGTTGATGCAAACTGCTGACAATCATTTGCTTCGATTAGAAGACATGCAAGTCGTGACTAAACTTCAACCCAGTCCAGCCCAAATGCGAGATTTGTTGTTTGCTTGGAAGGTAGCCAAGTTTGTTAAGAGTAACGCCATTGTGTTTGCTGGTAACGGCATGACATTAGGTGTTGGTGCTGGGCAAATGAGTCGACTCGATTCCGCTCGTATGGCAGGCATCAAAGCCGGTAATGCCAAGTTGTCCCTCAAAGACTCGGTGGTAGCAAGCGATGCCTTTTTCCCTTTCAGGGACGGCTTAGATGTTGTGGTTGATGAGGGTGCTTCTTGCGTGATTCAACCAGGCGGTTCCATGCGGGATGCAGAGGTCATTGCAGCCGCTGATGAGCGCGGTGTTTCCATGGTTTTTACGGGTGTGCGTCATTTCCGTCATTGATACAGATCAATTTGCCACGCTATTGACATAAAAGATTGATAACAATTACTGTAAAATTTCCCGACATTAAAGGGGTTATTCATGCGTGCCATCAAGCAAGCAAAAAAATTGATTGAAAAAAATCCAAATTCTGCTGTCGGACAAACGTTTTCCAAACTCATTCTTTCCCTAGAGTCCGATATAGAATTTTCAGTCAAGGATCTTTATGCCTTGGATACCGCTGAATTTGAATTGGCCATTGAAGTCTTGAAAGACTGGCGCATAGACCGGTTTTATATTGGTAAAGCAAAAGCCTTCGACATGGCCACTCATGCGCAGACTAGTTCTATAAAAAAATAAACGTTCTCTGCAAACAGAGAACACCTGTTTTCTTGGTGTCAGGGCGTGATTTTGTATTTCAGCTGAAAGCTGATGCCACCGTAAAGCTTGTCCTTTACGGTTGGGATGATGGCTGTGTTCAGACCCCAGCGTTCACCTTCGAATGACACCATGGGCACCAGAGCAGGAAACCAGCCCCCTTGGTTAGCTCGCGGATAGCCATCAAAAGTGCCCAGCACAGCACCCAGTTTGAAGGACTCCCATCGCCACGGCATGACATACATGCCAAGGTAATTGGAGTGTTGGTGATCGCTGTTTTTAAAGCCGCCAGCGGTCAGCGAATAGGTTTCATTCAAGGCCCATTCAATTCCTAGGCCCGGGTTGGCGCTACGCAAGCCTTTCTCATGATCAAGGTGCAAGGTATAAAAACCTGCGTTAAGCCAAACTGCTTGGGGATGAGTTAGATTGGAAAAAGCCTCTGAAAAATCGCTGCCAGCTTGGGCAATGTTTGACGTGGCCATGAGGCAAAGCGCAACACACGCCAGTTTTGACGGCAGTCGAATCATAAAGTGGCAAACGCCTCGGCCGCCGCTTGCACCGTGGCGGCGATGTCGTCTGCAGTGTGGGCACCGCTGACAAAACCGGCCTCGTACAAAGCCGGTGCAATGTAGACGCCACGATCCAGCAATCCGTGGAACAGTTGGTTGAACTTGGGGCTGTCGCTGGTCATGACCTTGGCATAGTTTTGCGGCAACTCGGGCAGCAAAAAGAAGCCAAACATGCCGCCTTGACAGTCTGCGCTGAAGGGCACACCGGCTTTGGTAGCAGCGCCCTTGAGGCCATCTACCAAACTTTGGGTGCGGGCTGACAGCGCATCAAAAAAGCCAGGCTTGGAAATTTCTTTCAGGGTGGCCAAGCCGCAAGCGGTGGCGACCGGGTTGCCACTCAAAGTGCCCGCTTGGTAGACCGGCCCCAAGGGCGCCAGTTGTTCCATCACAGCGCGTTTGCCACCGAAGGCGGCCAGGGGCATGCCCCCGCCAATCACCTTGCCCAGCACGGTGAGGTCGGGCTCGAAGCCGGGGATGGATTTCGCGTAAACGCTTTGCGCACTGCCCAAGGCTACGCGGCAGCCGGTCATCACCTCGTCAAACACCAACAGCGCACCATATTGGCTGCACAGCTCGCGGCAGCGCTTCATGAAGGGGACACTGGCGCGCACAAAGTTCATGTTGCCGGCGATGGGCTCGATCATCAAGCACGCCAACTCTTTGCCGTGCAGGGCAAAGGCTTCTTCCAATTGGGGAATGTTGTTGAACTCGAGCACCAAGGTGTGTTGCACCACTTCGGGCGGCACACCGGCGCTGGTGGGGTTGCCAAAGGTGGCCAAGCCGGAACCGGCTTTCACCAAGAGCGCGTCGGCGTGGCCGTGGTAGCAGCCTTCAAATTTGATGATCTTGCTGCGGCCGGTGGCGCCACGGGCCAAACGCAAGGCGCTCATGCCGGCTTCGGTGCCCGAGCTGACCAAGCGCACCATTTCCATCGAAGGCATCAACTTTAAGAGCGCTTCTGCGAGTTCAATTTCGCGCTCGGTAGGAGCGCCGTAAGAGAAGCCTTCGAGCACCGCTTTTTGCACGGCCTCGACCACCGCGGGGTGGCCGTGGCCCAAGATCATCGGGCCCCACGAGCCGATGTAGTCGATGTAGCGCTTGTCGTTGGCGTCCCAAAAATAAGCGCCTTGGGAGCGTTTGACAAATCGCGGCGTGCCGCCCACGGCACGAAATGCACGAACAGGGGAGTTGACGCCGCCAGGAATGACAAGGCGTGCGCGGTCAAAAAGGGTTTGGTTCAGATCGGTCATGGTTTCAGTAAATAAAAATCAATGTCGTGTTTGGTGGGCGGGCAAAGAAAAGTCGTCAGCTGTGGCAGCAGCATCGTCGTCATCTTCAAACCCGCTGCCTTCGTCTACGCTGTGCGCCCAAAACAGCCGATCAGCAACTGCGTGTCCCATGCCTGGCCGAAAACCGGCGTCCAAGCTGCCATCGAGGTAACCAAGAGCCTCTGCGGCTGAAGCTTCCAAATCGTCACCCATGGCCAGCAACCCAGCCAAAGCTGCGCTCAAGGTGTCGCCGGCGCCAGTGAAGACCGCATCAAAGCGCTCAATGGTTTCGCTGACCATCACATTTAAGGGAGTTGCTAATGCATTTTCCATATGTTGGCCGCCCGTTTGGGGCATGCCAGTAACAAACGTATAAGGAACACCTTTGTCTGCCGCGGCCTTGGCCAAATCTCTGGCGCTGGGGCTGCGGTCACTGCCCCATTCAGGAAGCAGCCAACGCCATAAAGTGCTGTGGTTTCCCACCAAAACCGTTGTTTGTGGCAACACCAATTCCATGAAAGCGTCTTGGTAGGCGTCGATGGGTTCATCTTGCCACCAAGAAAGGCTTGGCATGTAGGCAACCACAGGTACATCGGCGTAGTCAGCGCAAATTTCAGCCACAGTGGAAAGAATATCAGGTGAGCCACAAAAACCAATTTTGATCACTTGAACCGCAATGTCTTCCAAGATGGTGCGGGCTTGTTCATCGACAGCCTCATCGTCCATCGCGACATGGTCAAAAACCTCGGCGGTATCGCGCACATAACTTCCTGTCGAGATCGCCAATACATGAGCGCCCACAGACGACATCGCCAAAATATCTGCGGTTAAACCGCCAGCGCCACTGGGATCGTTGGCATTGAAACACAGCACGCAGGGGTGCGCCATTTCCTCAGATTGGCCTTCATCAGGCAGGGGGTTAGGAGTGTTCATGTGCCATCTATAGAATCTGTTTCATTCTATGCCACCGCTCTCGCGGGTTTTACCTCATTAACCAGAAAGAAATGACTGTGAACAAGACTTGGATGTGCTTGATTTGTGGATGGATTTACGACGAAGCCACTGGTGCGCCTGAAGAAGGCATCGCACCAGGAACCCCTTGGGAGCAAGTACCTATGAATTGGACTTGCCCAGAGTGTGGTGCGCGCAAGGAAGATTTTGAAATGGTACAAATCTAGGCGATTAGCTGCATCAGTCGTTTTTGTTTTTCACGACGCTATAGCGCATCAAGGTTTTCAAGCGGGCCTTGGCGTGGTCCACGATGGGAAATGGGTAAGTTTGGCCCAGCGTGACATTTGCTGCTTCCATGACCAAGGGCTTGGCCAACCAAGGGGCGTGAATGGCGTCGTTGGGCAGCTCTGCAAGTTGGGGTAAATAACGGCGAATAAATTTTCCCTGCGGATCAAATTTTTCGCTTTGACTGACTGGGTTGAAAATGCGAAAGTAAGGCTGTGCATCGCAACCACTGGAACTGGCCCACTGCCAACCGCCATTGTTGGCAGCCAAATCAAAATCGATCAAATGCTGAGCGAAATACTGCTCGCCCCAGCGCCAATCGATACCCAAGTCTTTCACCAAGAAACTGGCAACCACCATGCGTAAGCGATTGTGCATATAGCCAGTTTGGTTGATTTGCGCCATGGCTGCATCTACCAATGGATAGCCTGTTCGCCCTTCACACCATGCAGCAAACAATTGTTTGGCCTCCTTGCCTGTTTCCCAATCAATCAAGTCATAAGCAGGTTTAAAAGATTGCTTTACCACCCGTGGGTGGTGGTGCAATATTTGGTGGTAAAAATCTCGCCAAATCAATTCGCCAAGCCATGTTTGAGCGCCCGAGTCCCCTTTGATTGCCAAAGGGTAAGCCAACCTCGCCAAGCGCCTGGTTGACACAGTGCCAAAGCGCAAATGCACACTCAGATAGCTCGGTCCTTTCACGCTGGGAAAGTCGCGGGTTTGCTGATAGTGGCTGATACGTTTGACAAAATCTTTAAGTAAAAGCTGTGCCCCACTTGCCCCAGGGTGTATGTGCAGCGCAGGTAAATCGACTGCTTCAAACCCAATCTCTTCTAGGCTTGGGATGGGACGCCGCAAAGCCGCAGGAATGGGTGCAAGCTGACCAGCTATAGGCTTGATTTGTTTTTCAGCCAAATCAGCAGCAGTGATTTTTTTAAGCCAATTATTTTTGTAAGGTGTAAAAACACCATAAGGCTGACCGGTTTGTGTCAAGATTTCGCTACGCTCAAACACCACATGGTCTTTGAAGCTGACAAAAGAGGTGCCAAGGTTGGCAAGCGCACCTTTGACTGCTGTGTCCCGCATCAATGCATAAGGTTCATCATCATGGTGGGTAAAGACGGCTTGAACGCCAAGTTCTGTCACCAGTTGCTGCAAACACGAAATCGGTTCTCCGTGGCGCACCAAAAGCCCTGCCTGTTCGTGGCCTGACAGTTTGCGCAGTTGCTGGTCCATATCGAGCAAGCTGCCGTGGATAAATGCCACCCGCCGGTCATGGCGTGGAAGGGTTTCAAGGATGGCGGTGTCAAAAATAAAGACGCAAAAAACTTGCTTGCTTCGAAGCAATGCATGGTGCAGTGCCGTGTGGTCATCCATGCGTAAATCGCGTCTAAACCACACCAGAGAGCGATCAAAAAAGTCCCGAGAGTCTGGCTTCATCTTCACCCTTTAAAATAACCAAATGACCCAAGATTTCGAGCCTATCAACCTTACGCATCATTTTTTGATCGCCATGCCTGGTTTGATGGACGAATCTTTCAATCGCAGCGTGGTTTACATGTGCGAGCACAGCGACCGAGGTGCTCTGGGCTTGATTATCAACAAACCCAGTACCTTGCGTATGCAAGACCTGTTCGAAAAGGTTGAGCTCAATTTGGGCCGTACTGATTTGATTGAAATTCCTGTTTTTCAGGGCGGCCCTGTACATACAGAACGCGGATTTGTCTTGCATGAGCCCTTGTCCAGCACCATGACTGCTGCTGAGGCCAGCGAGGCCGCCTATGCCTCTACCTTGTCTATTCCAGGTGGCTTGGAGATGACCACCTCCAAAGATGTACTCGAGGCCTTGTCCACCGGCGCTGGTCCCAAGCGAGTGCTCATCACCCTTGGGTACTCGGCGTGGGCGCAGGGACAGCTTGAGTCGGAGTTAGGTGAAAACAGCTGGTTGACTGTGCAAGCGGATCCACAGGTGATTTTTGACACACCCATAGATCAGCGTTATGACCGTGCATTGGCTCTTCTAGGTTTGCAAGCTTGGATGCTTTCACCTCAGGCGGGTCACGCGTGAGTCTGGCGGTGTCCCAAACCGCAGCAACTGAGTTGCACTCTTTTTTGGCTTTTGACTTTGGACAACAACGCACCGGCGTTGCCTATGCTTCTCGCCTGCTGGGTCAAGCCAAGCCGCAAGCTACGGTCAATGGCTCGGGCCAAGCACGCTGGGCGTCTATCACCAAGCATATCGATGAGTGGCAACCTGACGCTTTGGTCGTGGGTGTGCCCTATCACCCCGATGGCGCAGCGCATGAAAACACCCTTCACGCACAAAAATTTGCAAGGCAACTGCGGGGGCGTTACAACCTGCCAGTCTTTGAGGTAGATGAACGCTATTCAACCACCGAGGCACGCAGCCAAGGTGCTGTGGATGTGGATGCGGCTTCTGCATGTGTCATCTTGGATCAATTTCTGCGAAGCCTGAACCCATGAACACTGAATATTCATCACTTGATGCACAAGCGCTGTACCAACAGTTGTTGATGAGCTTGCAAAATACGCTTGCACCTGAGGCGCATTTGGTGGGTATCACCTCGGGTGGCGCTTGGCTGGCTGAGCGTTTGCAGGGTGACTTGGCCCGACAAGTTCCCTTTGGCATCGTGTCTTCCTCTTTGCACAGAGATGATTTTTCTCAGCGTGGCATGGCAGAAAGCATTGCCACCAAACTGCCCTTCGAGGTGGAAGGCGCCGTCATTTGGTTGATTGACGATGTGCTTTTCACTGGCCGCACCATACGCGCTGTGGTCAATGAATTGTTTGACTATGGTCGACCCAAAGCGGTTCATCTGGCGGTATTGGTGGATCGTTCAGGACGTGAGTTGCCTATTCAGGCTGATGTGGCAATCACCCATGTGGATTTACCTGCAGAGCAGACCTTGCGCTTGAAGCAAGACAGTCAAGGCCAATTTGCGTTTTCATTGGAAGGCTAGTCCATGCTGTACAAACGCAACCCCCAACTGAACAAAAATGGCGAACTCATCCATTTACTGTCCACCGAAGGTTTGTCGCGCGACATCCTGACACATATCTTGGATACGGCCACACAATTTGTTTCGCTAAGTGACCGCGATGTCAAGAAAGTGCCGCTGTTAAGAGGCAAGTCTGTTTTCAATCTCTTTTTCGAAAACAGTACACGCACCCGCACCACATTTGAAATTGCCGCCAAAAGACTCAGTGCAGATGTGTTCAATCTGGATATCGCCCGTTCTTCAGCCAGCAAGGGCGAGACCTTGCTCGATACCATTGCCAACTTGAGTGCGATGGCCGCTGATATTTTTGTGGTTCGCCACAGCGAGTCTGGCGCCCCCTACCTGATTGCCGAGCATGTGGCTCCCCATGTGCATGTTGTCAATGCAGGAGATGGACGCCATGCACACCCCACGCAGGGTTTGTTGGATGCTTACACCATTCGCCATTTTAAAAAGGACTTCTCTAACCTTCGTGTGGCGATCGTGGGGGATGTTTTGCATTCCCGCGTGGCGCGGTCAGATATCCATGCATTCACTACTTTAGGGTGTGCAGAGGTTCGGGTGGTGGGGCCGCGCACATTGATTCCTTCGGACCTGTCCCAACTTGGCGTGAAGGTTTTCAACAGCCTCGAAGAAGGTATTCGCGATTGTGATGTGGTCATCGCTTTGCGCTTGCAAAACGAGCGCATGACCGGTGCTTTGCTTCCCTCTAGCCAGGAATATTTCAAGAATTTTGGTTTGACAACTGCTAGGCTGCAAGCCGCCAAACCCGATGCCATCGTCATGCATCCAGGGCCTATCAACCGAGGCGTTGAAATTGAATCTGCGGTGGTGGATGGCCCACAAAGTGTGATTCTGAATCAGGTGACTTTCGGCATTGCTGTGCGTATGGCGGTGATGTCTATCGTTGCGGGGAATGATGCATGAGAATTTTGATTCAAAACGGCCATCTGATGGATCCTGCAAGTGGCTTTGACGCTAAGGCAGATCTGGCTATCGCAGACGGCAAAGTGGTGGCCATGGGCCAAGTCTCCAAAGATTTCCATGCAGACAAACACATTGATGCATCAAATTGCTGGGTCATCCCTGGCTTGGTGGACGCCTGCGCTCGCCTAGGCGAACCGGGTCATGAACACGAGGGCATGCTCCAGAGTGAGTTAACTGCCGCGGTAGCAGGCGGTGTCACCAGTGTGGTATGTTTGCCAGACACCCAACCGGTGCTCGATGAACCTGGCTTGGTGGAGATGTTGCAGTTTCGTGCCAAGCGCCTGCATCTGGCCAATGTTTATCCACTCGGTGCATTGACGCGTGGTCTAGAGGGTGAGATTTTGACGCCCATGGTGGAGTTGACCCAAGCGGGGTGTGTCGGCTTTACCCAAGCAGAGTACGCCATTTCGAATACACAAAGCCTACAACGTGCCATGCAATATGCGTCGACATTTGGCTATGCTGTTTGGCTCAGACCGCAAGACAGCTATCTAGGCAAAGGCATTGTTGCCAGCGGCCCCTTGGCTACACGTATGGGTTTGAGTGGTGTGCCCGTGGCGGCAGAGACCATTGCACTGAATACGTATATTGATCTCATGCGCATGACAGGTGCACGTATTCATGTCAGCAAACTCTCAAGTGCAGCAGGTGTAGCCTTGGTTCGCTCTGCCAAGGCTGAGGGGCTGCCTTTGTCCTGCGATGTCAGTATCAATAACCTGCACTTCACCGATGCGGATATTGGTTACTTTGACACACGGGCTCGATTGACCCCGCCACTTCGTCAACAACGCGACCGTGAAGCTTTGCAACACGGTTTGGCCGATGGCACCATCGATATCTTGGTTTCAGACCACACGCCTGTTGAAGGCGACGCCAAGGCCTTGCCTTTTGCGCAAGCTGAACCAGGGGCCACAGGTTTGGAGTTATTGCTAAGTGCCAGCCTGAAATGGGCAGCACAAAGTCAGGTAGACAAACTGCGTGCCTTGCAGGTGATTACCAGTGCACCTGCCGCGCTTTTAGGACTGTCTGATAGAGGTGGTTTAACCCTTGGGGCCCCCGCTGATGTGTGCGTGCTTAACCCACATGCGAGTTGGCAAGTGCTGCCTGAAAATCTTCAAAGTCAATGCAAACACACGCCTTTTGCGTTTGAGCTCAGTGGCAGCGAAATGACGGCCCAGGTTCTCGCCACCTTGGTAGATGGACGGCTTGCCTATCAAGCCGCTGCCATGTTTTAAAGCAAGCTGTCAGCCCAAATATTTTGTGCCCAGTTCCATGCGTAGGTGGCTTCCAAAGTATTGGCTTCCGTTGAAACTCCTCCCGAGCCAGGAACTGTTTTGTAGGTTTTTTCTTCCAAGTTGAATTGATGCACAGAAGCCACATGAACCACCATGTTGTCACTGACATAGCTGTAGCAGGTATTGGTTAAGAAAGGTGCTGGGTTGATGTCAAGTCCGCTGAGTTGAGCCACGATGGCAGAAGCAGCTACTTTGGCATGCGAGTTCGCCATGTGTCCTGATTTAGGCATGGCAGGTGCAGCCAGCATGGCGTCACCCAAGATATGAATATCTTTGACAACCGAGGATTCAAAGGACAAATAGTTAACGCCACACCAACGTTTATTTGCAGTGGCCAAGCCAGCTTGCACCGCGATGCTTCCGGCACGCATATCGGGCAAGACGTTCAAAACATTTGCACGCAGGTTTTCTTGGACATCGAATTTGATGAGGCCCGCTTGCCCGTCGACTGCTGTGACTTTGTGGTTGGGTCTGAACTCGATGATGTCTTTGTAGTTTTCCGACCAGAACTTTTTGAACAAAGCGCCTTTGGAGGTGACATCTGGGTTGGCGTCGAGTATGAGCACCTTGGATTTAGGCTTGGCTTGCTTAAAGTAATGCGCCACTTGACTGGCACGTTCATAGGGTCCAGGAGGACAGCGGTAGGGGGCTTCGGGTACGGTCAAGGCGTAGACACCCCCATCGGGCATGTCTTGCAATTGTTTGCGCAAATCGGAAGTTTCTTTGCCCGCTTTCCATGCTTGCAAAATGCGGCCGCTGTCGTGAGCCGCTTTAAGACCGTCGACCGTGTCAAACATCATGTCAACACCGGGTGACAAAACCAATTTGTCGTAGGGCAAGGTGGGGCCATTGGCCAAGGTGATGGTTCTTTTGTCTGTATCGATACGTGTGACGTGGTCTTGAACCAAGGCTACACCATGTTTCTTTACCAAGTTGCTGTAAGGCGTGGTGAGGTCAGCAAGTGTTTTGCTGCCACCAATGACCAAATTGGACATGGGGCAAGACACAAAAATGGCATTGGGTTCTATGAGGGTGACAGGAATGTTGTAGCCCGACAGCATTCGAATGTATTTGGCGGCTGTTGCGCCGCCATAACCACCACCAACGACAATCACCCGCGCTTTGTTCGCTGTGTTTTGCGCAAACACCGAATGGCCCAAAAGTACGGGAGATGAACCTAAAGCCAAGCCCAGTTGAAGTAAATGTCTTCTTTGCATACTTTGCTTTCAGCGAGGCAGGGCGGAAAAATAGTCAGCCATGCTGGCAATTTGTGCTTCGCTAAAGCCTTTGCTGATTTGATGCATGACAGTGGCTTTGCGACTTCCATCTTTGTAAGCTTGCATTTGTTGGATGAGGTAGTCGCGGGGCAAGCCTGCCAAAGGCGGAACAGCAGACTTTTCAACCGTGCGGCCTTCGCTGCCATGGCAGTTGGCGCACATGGCGGCATTGGCGCGTTGGTGAAGTTTTTCAGACTCTTGAGCATTCGCTTGAAATACCCAAGCGGTCAAAAAAAGTGTGAAAAAAAGCTTTTCGGGAGTGGGAAAAATGTTGCGCATAATAGGTTTTCTTCAATAGTCACTAAATGTAACGCTATCTAATCAAGCCCACACCATGAAGAGGTTACTTTTTTTATCTACTTTTTTTTTGCAAACTGTTGCTTGGTCAGCAGACATTACCGTATCTGCAGCTGCCAGCTTGACGCAGGCTTTTCAAGAAATTGGCGTCCAATTTGAGGCTCAAAATCGAGGCACGAAGTTGAAATTCAACTTTGGTGCATCGGGTGCCTTGATGCAACAGATTGCCAATGGTGCGCCTGTGGATGTTTTTGCCAGTGCTGATACAGACACCATGGACAAAGCAGTGGTCAAAGGCGTGGTTGCTGCGGCAGATGTCAAAGTCTTCACTGCGAACAAATTGGTGCTGATCGTTCCCACCCAATCTAAAGCGAATTTGCAACAACTCGCTGACCTGAAAAAGCCAGAATTTAAACGCTTTGCCATGGGAACACCTGCCAGTGTGCCTGCTGGACACTACGCACAAGATGCTTTAGAGAAAGCTGGTCTTTGGTCTGAGCTTAGAGACAAGATCATCAACACGGCCAATGTTCGCCAAGCCTTGGATTACGTCTCACGCGATGAAGTCGATGCTGGGTTTGTTTATGCAAGTGATGCGCTGTTGATGCAAGACAAGGTGAAAGTGGCGATCCAAGTTCCTACAGTCAAACCAATTCACTACCCCATTGCCAAGGTGGTGGGCAGTACACAGCACTCTGCAGCGCAGAAGTTCATTCAGTTTCTTCAATCGCCATTGGCTCAGGCAACATTCAAAAAATATGGTTTTGGTGAGTGATGCCGTAGAAGACATAATGCTGCATTATTTTTGACAAAGCTGTCTCATGCCTATTCATCGTCGACATTTTTTAATCTCCAGTGCTTTTGTTCCCTGCCATGTGCCAGTTTTTGCGCAATCATCCGCCGATCAAAGCAGTAAAGATTTTTCTCCTGTACATGGTCAACTGAGAATCTTTGATGTGACAACCAGCGTCAATATTCTGAAAAAAACCGGAGCCACAAAGGTGTGGTTGCCAGTGCCAAGCTTGAACACTGCTTGGCAAAAAACCTTGGCAAATTCCCATTCAAGCAATGGCAACACTCGGATCCACAGAGATGTATTCGAAGGCACCTTGATGCTGTTTTCAGAGTTTGATGCCTCGGTTGACAAACCTTTTGTGGAAATCACCAGCAGGGTGGCGACACAAAACAGAAATTGGGCACAGGCCGAGACCTTTAAACCAGAGCATCCTAATGCGCTCAAGCATTACACCCGCTCTACCCAGTTGATTCCAACAGATGGCATTGTTCTCACCACCGCTAAGGAAATCACCCAATCAGCCAAGACTGATTTAGACAAAGTGCGTTCCATTTACGACTGGGTGGTGCTCAATGCTTGGCGTGAACCCAAGGTCAAGGGTTGTGGCGAAGGCGACATTCAAAACATGCTCGAGACAGGCAATCTGGGTGGTAAATGCGCCGACATCAATGCCTTGTTTGTAGGTTTATGCCGTTCTGTGGGTATTCCTGCACGGGATGTCTATGGGATTCGTTTAGCCCCTTCGGCTTTCGGTTACAAAGAACTGTCTGGCAAGCCGGAGAAATTGCAATCAGCGCAACATTGCCGAGCTGAGGTGTATGTGAACGACAAAGGTTGGGTTGCTATGGATCCAGCCGATGTGGCCAAGGTCATGCGCCAAGAAACCCCCGAGTGGTTGCGCAGTCCTGAACATCCTGTCGTGAATCCTGTTTACAAAGGGCTGTTTGGAGGATGGGAAGGCAACTGGATGGGCTTCAATACAGCCCACGATGTAGTGCTTCCCCAGTTCTCACGCAGGCGAGTTTCATTTTTGATGTACCCCGTTGCAGAAGATGACGAAGGTCGTTTAGATTCGTATGTCCCTGATGACTTTCAATACCGAATCACTTCTAAAGAAGTTGTGGTTTGAGCTTATGAGGCTAGTTACAGCGACCCCAGAGGTCTAAGAAACCATAGGCCTTAATTTGTCTTGATTCGCAAGCAGGGCGTCGTTCACCAGAGGCGTTAGCTCGTTCACCTTGCCTGCTGCCAATGCATCCAACAAACTTGCCCGCATACGCGGCTCCCAAAATTTGTGGATGTGGTTGGCAATGCCATCTAAGGCTTCTTGCCTATCAGGGTAAGCCGAGAAAAACTCACCAATTTGATTGGCCATGTGTACCAGGTTGTCTACGTTCATGCTGTGCTTATGCCGAAATAGGTTGTGAAATGGTGAAGCGAGTGAGGTGGCTGTAAGCCGTGAAGGTTTGGCCGCGCACCAAACCTGCTAGCGCTAAGTTGTGCTGCTCGGCCAATTCGACCGCTAATCGTGTGGGGGCTGACACCGCGGTCAGGGCTCCAGCTCCTGACATGACGGTTTTTTGCACCATCTCAAAGCTGGCTCGACTGGTGATACAAACAAAGCCTTGGGTCATAGAGGTACCGGCTTTGAGTAAGACGCCGATCAGTTTATCCAGTGCATTGTGCCTACCCACATCTTCGCGTAGGTACGCGATGTGACCGTCTAAGTCAGACCAAGCTGCGGCATGAGTTGCGCCAGTTTGAAGTTTCAATGGTTGCAAGGCCCGCATATGGGCGTGGGCTCGTTGCATTGCGTCGGTTTGAATATGTACTTGTGGTGCTTGAGGAAGCGACAGTCTGACTTGGTCCAAACTGTCTGCGCCGCACAAACCACAACCGGTACGACCCGCCATGCTGCGCCTGCGCTCTTTAAGCCTCGCCTCGGTTTGCGCTGAAACCTGCAACTGCAATTCAATTCCATTGGTTTGATAAACAAGGTCGACACCAAAAAGCTGAGCAGGGTTCTCGATCAATCCTTCTGTGAAAGAAAAGCCCAAGGCAAAGTCTTCCAAATCGTTGGGGCTGGCCATCATCACAGCATGGGTGATGCCATTGAAGACCAATGCAACGGGTACTTCTTCAGCCAAAGCCAAAGAAGCGGGTGAACCTTGGTTCACTTGCCAACCACCTCAAAGTCTTCGGTCTTATTCTGTGCCTTGGCCAGCAAACCGAGTTGGTCTTTGTTGAAGCGTTGGTAGTTTTGTTGCCATTCGGAGGGCTGGCTCACAGCCACCACTTGAACCGCTGTGACTTTGTACTCGGGGCAGTTGGTCGCCCAGTCCGAGGCGTCGGTGGTAATGACGTTGGCACCGGACTCGGGGAAGTGGAAGGTGGTGTAGACCACGCCAGCTTGCATGGCCTCGGAGACGCGTGCGCGTAAAACAGTGCGCCCGGCGCGGCTCTCAATACCTACCCAGTCGTTGTCCTTGATGCCGCGCTCTTGAGCATCATGCGGATGGATATCAAGACGGTCTTCGTCGTGCCACAGATTGTTGTCGGTACGCCGTGTTTGGGCACCCACGTTGTACTGCGACAAGATGCGGCCGGTGGTGAGCAAGAGCGGGAATTTACGCGTAACTTTTTCTTGGCTGGCCACATACTGTGTGGGGAAGAACTTGCCTTTGCCGCGCACGAAGCCGCTGATGTGCATGATGTCCATGCCCGCCTCGGGGGTGTCTGCATTGCAAGGCCATTGCAAGCTGGTGTGCTCGTCAATTTTGGCGTAGCTCACGCCAGCAAAGCTGGGGGTGAGCGCAGCAATTTCTTTCATAACATCTTCAGGGTGCGCATAGTTCATCTCGTAGCCCAGCGCCTTGGCGAGTTTGACCGTGACCTCCCAATCAGCCAACCCAGCCATGGGCGGCATGGCTTTGCGTACCCGCGAGATGCGGCGCTCGGCATTGGTGAAGGTACCATCTTTTTCCAAGAAAGAAGAACCCGGCAAAAACACATGGGCGTATTTGGCGGTTTCGTTCAGGAAGATGTCTTGAACCACGATGCATTCCATGGCGGACAAAGCGGCAGCCACGTGCTGGGTGTCGGGGTCAGACTGCACAATGTCCTCGCCTTGACAGTACAGACCCAAGAAGGAACCTTCCATGGCCGCGTCAAACATATTTGGAATGCGCAAGCCTGGCTCGGGGCTTAAATGCACGCCCCAAGCGCCTTCAAACAACGTGCGGGTGGTGGTGTCGGAGATGTGGCGGTAGCCTGGCAACTCATGCGGGAAGCTGCCCATGTCACAAGCGCCTTGGACATTGTTTTGTCCTCGCAAGGGATTCACGCCCACACCTTCACGACCCACCATGCCGCAGGCCATGGCCAAGTTGGCAATACCCATGACCATGGTTGACCCTTGAGAGTGTTCTGTCACACCCAGTCCGTAGTAAATGGCAGAGTTGGGTCCAGCTGCATACATACGCGCTGCAGCACGCACCTCTGATGCAGGAACGCCGGTCACTCCTTCGAATGCTTCCGGAGAATTTTCAGGCTTAGAAACAAACTCACACCATTCATTGAAGCTTTTGTCCTCGCAGCGCGAGGCCACATAGTCTTTGGCCACCAAGCCCTCGGTGACCACCACATGGGCCAGCGAGTTGATGAGGGCCACATTGGTGCCAGGCTTCAAGGCCAAGTGGTGCTCGGCTTTCACATGGGGGCTTCTGACCAAATCAATTTGGCGTGGGTCGGCCACGATGAGCTTGGCGCCACTGCGCAGTCGGCGCTTCATGCGAGAGGCAAACACGGGATGCGCATCGGTAGGGTTGGCGCCAATCACCAACATCACATCAGCGTGTTCCACCGATTTGAAGGTTTGAGTGCCTGCCGATGTGCCAAAGGTAAGTCCCAAACCATAGCCGGTGGGCGAATGGCAAACGCGGGCGCAAGTGTCCACGTTGTTGGTGCCAAAGGCGGCGCGTACCAACTTTTGCACAAGATAGGTTTCTTCGTTGGTGCATCGTGACGAGGTGATGCCACCCACAGAATCTTTGCCGTGCTTGGCTTGAATGCGCTTGAATTCAGAAGCTGCATGGTTGAGCGCTTCGTCCCAGCTAACCTCTTGCCAAGGGTCGGTGATCTTGGCGCGGATCATGGGTTTGGTGATACGGTCTTGGTGGGTGGCGTAGCCCCAAGCAAAACGGCCTTTCACGCAAGAGTGGCCTTCATTGGCCTTGCCGTCTTTCCAAGGCACCATGCGCACCACGGTGTTGCCCTTCATCTCGGCCTTGAAACCGCAACCGACGCCGCAATAGGCGCAGGTGGTGATGAGGCTGTGCTCGGGTTGGCCCAGCTCAATGATAGATTTTTCTTGCAGGGTAGCCGTAGGGCAAGCTTCCACGCAAGCGCCGCAAGACACGCATTCGCTGTCCATGAAAGGCTGGTCTTGACCAGGGGAGACGCGGCTCTCAAAGCCCCTGCCTGAAATGGTTAAGGCAAACGTGCCTTGGGTTTCTTCGCAAGCACGCACACAGCGGTTGCACACAATGCACTTGCTGGCGTCATAGGTGAAATAGGGGTTGGACTCGTCTTTCTTCATGTCGCAATGGTGGTCGCCCGCTTGCGCGCCAACACCGTAACGCACATTGCGCAACCCTGTGACGCCCGCCATGTCTTGCAACTCGCAGTTGCCGTTGGCGCTACAGGTCAAACAATCCAAGGGGTGGTCGGATATGTACAACTCCATCACGCCCTTGCGCAGGTCTTGCAGCTTGGGGGTTTGGGTGTGAACCACCATGCCAGCTTCAGCGGGCGTGGTGCAAGAAGCTGGGAAACCTTTGCGTCCATCGATCTCCACCAAGCACAAACGGCAAGAACCAAACGGCTCCAAGCTGTCAGTGGCGCAGAGTTTGGGCACTTGAATGCCAGCTTCCACGGCTGCACGCATCAGCGAAGTGCCCTTGGGCACGCTCACTTGGTAGCCGTCAATTTCGAGTTGAACAGTTTGATCAGAAGTACGCGCTGGCGTGCCGTGATCGCGCTCTTGTTTCAAGAACATCAACATGGTGTTTCCTTAAAGAACTTGAGCCTCTTTGGCTTCCAAACCAAAGTCGGAGGGGTAATGGTTAAGAGCGGATAACACCGGATAAGGTGTCATGCCGCCCATGGCGCACAGGCTGCCGTGCAGCATGGTGTTACACAAGTCACGCAGCAAATGCACTTGTTGTTCTTTGTTTTTGGAAGTGCCAATGCGGTCGATGGTTTCCATGCCGCGGGTTGAACCGATGCGACACGGTGTGCATTTGCCGCAACTCTCTATGGCACAAAACTCCATGGCATAGCGGGCTAACTTGGCCATGTTGGCGCTGTCGTCGTGCACCACGATGCCGCCGTGCCCCACCACTGCACCCATGGCGGCATAGGCTTCGTAGTCCAAAGGCACATCCCATTGTGATTCGGGCACATAAGCACCCAAGGGTCCACCGACTTGCACCGCTTTGATGGGTCGACCACTTCGGCTGCCGCCACCAAAATCAAACAAGAGTTCACGCAAGGTCAAACCAAACGCACGCTCGACCAAACCGCCTTGCAAAATATTTCCGGCGATTTGAAAGGGCAGGGTGCCAGTGGAGCGGCCCACGCCAAAGTCTTTGTAGAAGGCCGCTCCTTTGGCCATGATGATGGGCACACTGGCCAAGGTAATCACGTTGTTGATGACCGTGGGTTGGCCAAACAAACCTTCTAAGGCGGGCAGTGGCGGTTTGGCACGTACCACACCGCGCTTGCCCTCGATGCTCTCTAGCATGGCAGTTTCTTCGCCACACACATAAGAGCCTGCGGCTTTACGCACGAACAAATCAAAGGCTTGCCCGCTACCTAAAACATTGGCGCCTAAGTAGCCAGCTGACTGGGCCATGGCAATGGCTGTTTGCATAGTGGCAATCGCGTACGGGTATTCAGAGCGGATGTAGATATAGCCTTTGGTGGCACCGACCGCTAAACCAGCGATGGCCATGCCCTCAATCAGCATATAGGGGTCACCCTCCATGGTCATGCGGTCCGAGAAGGTGCCAGAGTCCCCTTCGTCGGCATTGCACACCACGTACTTTTGTAAGGCCGTGGTACCGCGCACAGTGCGCCATTTGATGCCTGCGGGAAACGCCGCGCCACCGCGGCCACGCAAGCCCGAGTCCAACAACTCTTGCACCACCGCAGCACCATCCATGGCTACGGTATTTTTCAAACCCACCCAACCGCCGTGGGCGGCGTAATCGTCCAGCGACAAGGGGCGGGTGATACCCATGCGGGTAAAAGTCAGGCGTTGTTGTTTAGCCAAATAGGGGAGGGCATCGGTCAAACCTAATCCCAAGGGGTGCTTGCCACCTGTTAAAAAATCAGCGTCAAACAAAGAAGGCACATCTTCAAACGCCACAGGCCCATAGGCGATACGACCTTGGGGTGTGACTACCTCGACCAAGGGTTCCAACCAAAACATGCCGCGTGAGCTGTTACGTTGAACATCGATGGTCAAACCACGTGCAGCAGCTTCTTTGTGAATGGCGTCAACGACCTCGTCTGCACCGGCAGCCAAAGCGGCTGAGTCGCAGGGGACAAAAACAGTGATGCTCATGCGACGCTTTCCAAAGACTGCACCAAGCGGGTCAGCTTGGCTTCATTCACACGTGAATGCAATTTGTCGCCAATCTGTACCGCGGGCGAGCTGGCACACAGTCCGAGGCAATACACAGGCTCTAGGGAG
>CAMATW010000025.1 GCA_945861305.1 Bordetella parapertussis
TCGCCGACACGCTGGCCTGCGAAGACACGCGGCACAGCCAGTCGCTGTTGCGCCAATACGGTGTGGACAAACCCGGCGGCAGCTGGCTGGCGGTGCATCAGCACAACGAGGCCGCTGCTGCCGAACAAGTGATTCTGCGGCTGCAACAAAGTCAACGGGTGGTTTATTTAAGTGATGCAGGTACACCTGGCATCAGTGACCCGGGGGCGCGGCTGGCGGCTCAGGTACAGCTGGCGGGATTGCGGGTCATGCCCATACCCGGCGCCAGCAGCGTCACTACGTTAATGAGCGCCAGCGGCTGTATGGGGGATGACGGTTTTGTCTTCATCGGTTTTCTGCCCAGCAAAGCCATGGAGCGCCAGCACCGGATGCAATTGATGGCGGCTGAGCCACGCGCCCAGGTGTTTCTGGAAGCGCCGCACCGCATCGAAGCTGTGGCCCGCGACTTACAGATCCTGGGCGACAGGACCTTGACCGTCGGGCGCGAACTCACCAAACAATTTGAAGAGATTGCCAGTATGCCGGCCGCTGCGTTTACTGCCTGGCTGAATGCATCTGCGCCACGCGTCAAAGGCGAGTTTGCGCTGGTGTTGCATGCGCTGCCGCAGCAACTGGACCGCATGGCCGAAGCAGAACGCGTGCTGGATTTGCTGCTGGCCGAGTTACCGGTGAAAACCGCAGTGAAACTGGCCGCCGATATCAGCGGTGCGCCGCGCAATGCCTTGTACGCCTTGGCATTACAGAAAAAACCGGCGGCTGACGCTGATACGTGAATGGCTGGCTATGTCCCAGCCAGTACATTGGCTTAAGTGACCAGATGTTGCGGTTTGTTGGCGACAAACGCCTCGATGTTGTCTATCAACTGGTCGGCCAGAAACTGCATCGCCTGGCTGGATGCCCAGGCCACGTGCGGCGTCAGTATGAAATTCGGTGTGCGAATGTCGAGCAAGGGATTGCCATTGACCGGTGGCTCTTGCGTCAGCACATCAAATCCCGCACCGGCAATCACGCCGGTTTCCAGCGCTGTTTTCAGAGCAAGTTCATCCACCAAACCGCCGCGCGAGGTATTGATCAGCAAAGCGCTGCGCTTCATCTGCTGCAACTGCGGCATGCCGATGAAATGGCGCGACGTCGGCGTGAGCGGGCAATGCAAGCTGATGATGTCGGATTCGGCAAATACACGGGCCGGGTCAACAAAATCCACGCCCGGGGCTTTGGGCGGCGCATGGTCGGCAAACAACACCTTCATCCCCAAAGCACGCGCAATCTGCGCCGTGGCCTGGCCGAGCACGCCTTCGCCGAATATCCCCAGTGTGCTGCCGTGCAAATCCTGTATCGGATGGTCAAAGAAACAGAATTGCTCTACCTTTTGCCAGCGCCCGTTCAGCACGTCGTCGCGGTAAGCGATCAGGTTGCGGCGCAAAGCAAATATCAGTGCAAAAGCGTGTTCGGGCACGGTATGCACGGCGTAATTGCGGATATTCGCCACAGCGACGCCGCGTTCACGGCAGGCTTCTGTGTCTATCACGTCATAGCCGGTGGCGGCCATGGCAATCAGCTTGAGGTTTGGTAACTGGGCCAGTGTGTCGCGGCGAATCGGCACTTTATTGCTGATGGCAACAGTCGCATGTTGCAAACGCTCGACCACTTGATCGGGTCGGGTTTGCACATGCTCTGTCCATTCGTGCGCAAACGACGGCGCACGCAACTCAGCCCTTAACGATTGCCTGTCCAGAAATACGATGTTTTGCATGTTCATCCTTGCTGATCACAGGAGCGCCTAATCCCGAGGGTGCGGCATGTTGACGCCAGTAGTTGCCAGCTGCTGCCGCGCCACTGCCCGGTTGTACTTCAACGCCGCAATCGAGCATGGCCATTTCAGCGCCGCTGATGGCGGCCATCAAATGCACTTCATTCATGTCGCCGAGATGGCCGATGCGAAACAGCTTGCCCGCCACTTTAGACAAACCGCCACCCAAGGACAGGTTGTAGCGACGGTATGCCCGCGCAATCACTTCTGTGCCTGCAATGCCTTCAGGCAGCATCACCGCTGTCACTGTATCGGAATGCCACTTGGCTTCGGCTGCACACAGCTTGAGTTGCCACCCTTGCGTCACCGCTGCACGCACACCTTCTGCTAAAAAGTGGTGACGCGCAAACACATTGTCCAAACCTTCTTCGCTCAGCATCTTCATTGACTCGATCAATCCATACATCAATGGCAACGCAGGTGTGTAGGGAAAGTAGCCCGTGGCATTGCTCTGCAACATGTCTTGCAAATCGAAATACGCACGTCTGAGTGTGGCCGTTTTGTGCATATCGAGTGCCTTCGTGCTGGCACACAAAATACCCAGGCCCGCAGGCAGCATCAAGCCTTTTTGCGAACCGCTGACCGCCATATCAACGCCCCATTCGTCAAACCTAAAATCGACACAGCCCAAGGATGACACGCAATCAACAAACAACAGCGCAGGATGCGCAGCATCGTCCAATGCCTCACGCACACCGGCGATGTCCGAGGTCACGCCCGTTGCGGTTTCGTTGTGGCAAGCCAGCACTGCTTTGAACAAGTGTTGGCTATCATTTTTCAAAATGTCTGCGAATTGCTGCAGCGGTACGCCCGTGCCCCAATCGCATTCGACGATATGCACGTCCAGCCCAAGCCGCTGGCACATGTCAATCCACAAATGGCTGAACTGTCCAAAACGCGCTGCCAGCACTTTGTCACCCGGGGACAAGGTATTTGTCAACGCCGCTTCCCAGCAACCGGTGCCAGACGAAGGGAAGATGAAAGGCGTGCCGTTTTTAGAACGGAAGATGTCTTTGAGCCCCGCCATGATGGCGTGGGTCAGGTGGGGAAAATTGGGTGAACGGTGATCCTCCATGGAAACCATCATGGCGCGTTGGATGCGCTCTGGCACGTTGGTGGGACCGGGAACAAACAAAAAATTACGACCAGCCATGTCAACTCCTTTTAAATGTCAAAAACCAAGATAGAAATGTTTTGGTACAACAAAAAAATGTCTTTAACTCAAATGAATCAAGGATGCAAAACCGCTTCGCCATACACAGGGAACGGAGCAACCAATTGGGCGACTTTGGAACGGATATTCGATATATGTGCGGCGTCTTCAGGCGCTTCAAGCACATCAGCGATCAAGTTTGCAGTCATTCGAGCTTGCTCTTGACCAAAGCCCCGCGTGGTCATGGCAGGTGAGCCTAAGCGGATGCCACTGGTCACCATCGGTTTTTCTGGGTCGTTGGGAATACCGTTTTTATTGCAGGTGATGTGCGCCTGACCCAATGCCAGTTCGGCAGCTTTGCCGGTGATGCCTTTGGCACGCAAATCAACCAACATGACATGGCTTTCGGTGCGTCCGCTGACAATGCGAAAACCCCGCTCGACCAAGGTTTTGGCCAACGTGTCAGCATTCAGCAATACCTGCTGCTGGTAGCTTTTGAATGCCGGTTGCAGGGCTTCATGAAATGCTGTCGCCTTGCCTGCGATCACATGCATCAAAGGACCGCCTTGCATACCGGGGAATACTGCGCTGTTGATTTTCTTTGACATCTCTTCGTTATTTGTCAAGATGATGCCGCCACGCGGGCCGCGCAAACTTTTGTGGGTAGTTGAAGTCACCACATCGGCATAAGGCACTGGATTGGGATAGACGCCACCTGCGATCAAACCCGAGTAATGCGCCATGTCGACCATCAGGTATGCGCCAATGCTTTTGGCCACTTGCGCAAACCTTTGCCAGTCAATTTTGAGTGCATAGGCAGACGCACCCGCAATGATGAGTTTGGGCTTGTGGGTATGGGCCATGCGTTCCATAGCGTCGTAATCGATTTCTTCCGCAGCGTTCAAACCGTAACTGACCACGTTGAACCATTTGCCGCTCATGTTCAGATGCATGCCGTGGGTCAAGTGACCGCCCTCGGCCAAGCTCATGCCCATGATGGTGTCGCCTGGTTGCAGCAAAGCCAAGAACACCGCTTGGTTGGCTTGCGATCCGGAATTTGCTTGCACATTGACGAAATTGGCGCCGTAAAGCTCTTTGAGCCTATCAATACACAGTTGCTCGACCATGTCGACAAACTCACATCCACCGTAATAACGCTTGCCTGGATAACCTTCAGCGTATTTATTAGTAAGAATGGAGCCTTGCACCCGCATGACAGCCGGGCTGGTGTAGTTTTCAGATGCAATCAGTTCAATGTGTTGCTCCTGACGGTGCGCCTCTTGCAGCACCGCTGACCATAGCTGCGGGTCGCTTTGAGAAATATCGCCATGCTCAGGAAACGCGGTCAATGGGTGGGTTTTATTCAACATATGCAAAGAGGGGGTTACGGTTACTGAAAAGTTGGGTCAGTTGTAGCGGCTGGCCATGGCATCCAAGCTAACCGGCTTGATGTTTTGCGCATGACCGGCACAACCGAAGGCTTCGAAGCGGGCTTTGCAAATACCGCGTGCAGCTTTGCGTGCGGCGATCAACGCTTTGCGCGGATCGAACTCGCTGCGGTCTTGCGCGAAAGCCTGGCGCATGGCACCGGTCATGGCCAAGCGGATGTCGGTATCGATATTGACCTTGCGCACACCGGAGCGAATGCCGCGCTGTATTTCTTCCACCGGAACACCATAGGTTTCCTTGATGTCGCCGCCGAACTCGCGGATGATGGCCAGCCACTCCTGGGGAACGCTGCTCGAACCGTGCATCACCAGATGCGTGTTGGGAACCGACTTGTGGATGGCTACGATTTGTTCCATGGCCAAAATGTCGCCGGTGGGCTTGCGCGTGAATTTGTAGGCGCCGTGGCTGGTGCCGATGGCGATCGCCAAGGCGTCGACGCCGGTGAGCTTGACAAAATCTTTGGCCTGCACCGGGTCTGTGAGCAGCATGTCGTGCGTCAGTTTGCCGACCGCACCTATGCCGTCTTCTTCACCGGCTTCGCCGGTTTCCAATGAACCCAAACAACCGAGTTCGCCTTCGACAGACACGCCCACAGAGTGCGCCATCTCGCAGACACGGCGAGTGACGTCAACGTTGTAGTCATAGCTCGCCGGTGTCTTGCCGTCCTGCATCAGCGAACCGTCCATCATCACGCTGGAAAAGCCGGAGCGAATCGATTGTTGGCACACGGCAGGCGACACACCATGGTCTTGGTGCATGACCACGGGAATGTCAGGATGAGATTCGATGGCAGCCAACACCAGGTGACGCAGATAGGCTTCACCCGCGTATTTGCGCGCGCCGGCCGAGGCTTGCAATATCACCGGGCTGTGGGTTTCCTGTGCCGCCTCCATGATGGCTTGCACTTGCTCTAAGTTGTTGACGTTGAATGCGGGTATGCCGTAACCGTGTTCGGCAGCGTGGTCCAGTACTTGGCGCAGTGAAACGAGAGCCATTTTGAAATCTCCAAATAAAAAATTAAAGCGAACAGGCCTCAGGCCTTTTTCTTGCGTTCCATCATGCGCCAGACAAACGGCGTGAAGATCAGTTGCATGGCTAACTCCATCTTGCCGCCTGGCACCACCACGGTGTTGGCGCGTGACATGAAGGAGTCGGGAATCATGTTGAGCAAATAAGGAAAGTCAATGCCTTTGGGATTGGCAAAGCGGATCACAACAAAGCTTTCATCCGGCGCCGGGATTTCACGTGCGATGAAAGGGTTGGACGTATCCACACAAGGCACGCGCTGAAAATTCACGTGCGTGTGCGCAAACTGCGGGCAAATGTAATTCACGTAATCAGGCATGCGGCGCAAAATCGTGTCGGTCACCGCTTCAGTGCTGTAGCCGCGTTTGGATTTATCGCGCCAGAGTTTTTGAATCCACTCCAGATTGATAACCGGCACCACACCGATCAGCAAATCAGGATGCTTGGCAATATTGACCTCGGGTGTGACCACCGCGCCGTGTAAGCCTTCGTAAAACAACAAATCGGTGCCGCTGGGCACGTCTTCCCAAGGCGTGAAAGTACCAGGCTCTTGTTTGTAGGGCGCCGCTTCTTCGTGGTCGTGCAAGTATTTGCGACGCTTACCACCGCCGGTTTCGCCGTAAGTACGAAACAAGATTTCAAGCTCCGAAAACAAATTCGTGGTCGGGCCGAAATGGCTGAAATTTTTATCGCCTTGCTTTTCCGCTTCAGCGGCTCTTTTACGCATTTCCAAACGGTCATATCGGTGAAAGCTATCGCCTTCGATAATGGCTGCTGTGACTTTTTCCCTGCGAAAAATATTTTCAAACGTGCGAGTGACCGAAGTCGTGCCCGCACCTGAAGAACCGGTGATGGCAATGACGGGGTGTTTGACTGACATGGCTTGGGGACCTTTTTTTTAAATAATTTCAGCCACGAAACAGGCTGCGCTCTGCAAACAAGGGGTTGTCGTTGGCTGTATCGATCGGTTCGCTGTGGTAACGCTCAATCCGCTCGACTTCGTTTTTAGAACCGAACACCAGGCCGATGCGCTGGTGCAAACTTTCAGGGTTCACTGACAGCATGGTTTCACGCCCGGTACTGGCACGACCACCTGCCTGTTCCATCACCATGCCAATCGGGTTGGCCTCGTAAAGCAAACGCAAGCGCCCGGCTTTGCTCGGGTCTTTGTTGTCACGGGGGTACATGAACACACCGCCGCGCATCAGGATACGGTGCGCCTCGGCCACCATGGAAGCAATCCAACGCATGTTGAAGTCTTTGCCACGTGGCCCCGATTTTCCGGCCAAGCATTCGTCGACATAGCGTGTGATTGGCGCTTCCCAGAAGCGGCTGTTGGACGCGTTGATCGCAAACTCTTGCGTGTCCACCGGTACTTGCAATTTCGGGTGGGTCAACATGAACTCACCCAAATTTGGATCCAGGGTGAAAGCGGCGGCGCCATTGCCCACCGTCAGCACCAGCATGGTGGTCGGTCCGTACAAGGCATAACCGGCGGCTACTTGTAGATTGCCCGGTTGCAGAAAATCTTTTTCTGTCACATCGCGGCCGCTGTCGATCACGTCTTGCGGTGCGCGCAGAATAGAAAAAATACTGCCGACAGACACGTTCACATCAATGTTGGAGGAGCCGTCCAGCGGATCGAACACCAACATGTATTTACCGCGCGGGAACTGCATCGGGATTTGATAGGGGTTGTCCATTTCTTCTGACGCCATACCCGCCAAATGTCCCGCCCATTCATTCACGCGAATAAACAGATCATTGCTCAGTACATCGAGTTTTTTCTGTGTCTCGCCTTGCACGTTGATGGACTTGCCGCCTTCTGCCGCCTGGTCTCCGTACATGCCACCGAGCTCACCCATGGCGACGGCGCGTGCAATCGCTTTGCACGCCAGTGCCACGTCCAAAATCAAGCCATTGAATTCGCCTTTGGAGTCAGGAAAGCGACGACGTTCTTCAATCAAGTATTGGGTCAGGGTAGTGCGTTGACGTAAGGGCATTGGTTATCCTAAATTTTTTATTATTGATGCCATGTGCGAAGTTGCTCCACACCGACGCCACCGAGGTCGGGTAACACTTGTAATGCATCTGAAAAATCATGGTGCGCTGTAAAGCGGTTTTGGGTGATGATGGTCTTGAGTCCTGCCGCCACAGCGGCACGCAAACCATTGGATGAGTCTTCGATGGCCAAACAATTGTCTGCCGGTAAACCCAGTCGCGCCAAAGTTTGCAAATAGACCTGAGGATGGGGTTTTTTCTTTGGTGCAGTGGACGCGTCTTCAATCACCACAAACAGCTCTTTCCAGTCGGGGCCAATGGCATTTCTCAACAGTACCGCGATATTGACAGGCGAGGTGGTGGTGGCAATGGCCAAACGAAGGCCTTGTTGGTGTGCTTGTTGAATAAGCGCCAATACCCCGGGGCGTAACTGGACAGCGCCACCCTGCACTGCCGCTTCATAAGCTGCGGTTTTGAGTGCGTGCAAATGTTCAATGGTGTCACGCAAGCCTGAGCCATCGATGTCTTTCATATCAGCATGCACTTGATTCCAATAGTGCAACATCCGCTCTTTGCCACCGGAAATCTCCAACAACCGGGTGTACAAGGACTCATCCCACTGCCAGTCTAAGCCTTGCTCGGCAAAGGCGTGGTTGAAAGCGGCCAAGTGTGCGCTTTCTGTGTCGGCCAAGGTGCCGTCAACATCAAATATCAGCGCTTTAAGCATCTGATCACTTCCAATGTGTTTATTCATCCGGGCGGACGTCCGCTTGTTGAAAAACCCGACTAGCGGAGAAGTCGGACGCAGTCAGAGTCCGTAAATCATCAACATTGAGCTGCCGGTCGCGGTCGGCAAAAAGCCGGCTGGCCTGGCGCAGGCGCGCCCGGTCCAATGCATTGCGCACGCTACGGGCGTTGGCAAAGTGGGGCTGCTGCACCCGCAAGCCCAGGTAGCGCTGGAACACCGTGTCAGCATCCGGCGCAAACACATAGTTCTGCTGGGTCAGCATTTTTTGCGAAATCTGCACTAGCTCGTCAACCGAATAGTCGGGGAAGTCGAGGTGGTGTGCGACGCGTGAACTCATGCCGGGGTTGGATTCGAAGAAGGTATCCATCCGGTCTTTGTAACCCGCCAGAATCACCACCAGGTCGTCCCGCTGGTTTTCCATGACCTGCAGCAGTATTTCGATAGCCTCCTGCCCGTAGTCGCGTTCGTTTTCCGGGCGGTATAGGTAGTAGGCTTCGTCAATAAAGAGCACACCGCCCATGGCTTTTTTCAGCACTTCTTTGGTTTTGGGTGCGGTGTGGCCGATGTACTGGCCCACCAAATCGTCACGGGTCACTGCTACCAGATGACCCTTGCGAACATAGCCCAGGCGGTGCAGGATTTGCGCCATGCGCATGGCCACCGAGGTTTTGCCGGTACCAGGGTTGCCCACAAAGTTCATGTGCAAGCTCGGTGCCTCGCTGACCAGACCCAGATTGATGCGCAGCTTGTCAATCACCAGCAAGGCCGCAATGTCGCGGATACGGGCCTTCACCGGGGCCAGACCCACCAGATCACGGTCCAGCTCGGCGATGACATCCTCCACCTGAGACTGCGCCAAAACCTCACCCACGCTGCGCGCTTGGCCCAGGGCCACCGGCGCATCTAAGTGTTGCGCCGCCGTTGTCACAGAGGTTTCGGCGCGCACGCCAGGAATGGGGGAGTTGCTCATGGTTATGTCGCAGTCTGGGCGCGCTTAGTAGCGCTCGCCTTCGGGCTTGTCGGTGGCATAGCTATGGACGGTGTACTGGATCTGACGACCGCCTATCTCCTGCCTCGTCAAGCCGAAGCCTGGTTCGGTCTTGGGCCGGTTGACGATGTAAGACATTTGCACCGACTCAACGCCTTGTGTTGCATCGAAGGCCGTCACACGAATGTAGTGATTAGGAAACGTCTTGCGGCAGGCATTGACCTCCGTCAAGATTGCTGACGCGTCCTTCAAGTCAAACATCGGGTTGCCGTACATCTCCCAGTAGGTGTTACGGGGATGCGGGTCGTCGGTGTATTCGACGCCGAGTGCCCAGTTTTTGCCAAGCGCGTACTCGATTTGTGCGCTGATCTGCTTGTCAGTGAGTTCGGGCAGGTAGGAGAACTGGCCCTGTGTGAGGCGATTGCCTTGGTTGGTCATCATGATGCGGTATCTCCTTAAATGGATGCCGTCGGCGTGACGGCGAAATCGGCGGTGTCGGTGGACTCGTAATTAAAGCTGATGTCGCCCCAGGTGTCGATGGCGGCCTTCAGCGGCGAGCACCACTTGGCGGCGTCCTTAAGAATCTGTGGGCCTTCGTTCCAAATGTCGCGGCCTTCATTGCGCGCCAGCACCATGGCTTCAAGGGCGACGCGATTAGCCGTGGCGCCGGCCTGTATGCCCATTGGGTGGCCAATCGTGCCGCCGCCAAACTGTAGCACCACGTCGTCGCCGAGGTAGGTCAGCAACTGGTGCATCTGACCAGCATGGATACCACCAGATGCCACTGGCATGACCTTGTTGAGCGAAGCCCAGTCTTGCTCAAAAAACAGACCCTTTTCGAGTTGCATTGGTGTGTGTGTATCGAGCAGTGTGTCGTAGAAACCTCGAATCATCATCGGGTCGCCTTCCAGCTTGCCGACCACCGTGCCGGCGTGGATATGGTCCACACCTGCCATGCGCATCCATTTGCAGATGACGCGGAAATTCATGCCGTGGTTCTTCTGGCGTGAGTAGGTGCTGTTACCAGCGCGGTGTAGGTGCAGGATCATGTCGTTTTTTCGCGCCCACAAGGCCATGCTCTGGATTGCGGTGTAGCCGATCACCAAGTCGATCATGATGATCACGCTGCCCAAGCTCTTGGCGAATTCTGCACGGGCATACATCTCTTCCATCGTGCCGGCGGTGACGTTCAGGTAGTGGCCTTTGACCTCACCGGTGGCCGCGCTGGCTTTGTTGACGGCTTCCATACAGTAGAGGAAACGATCGCGCCAATGCATAAAGGGTTGCGAGTTGATGTTCTCGTCGTCTTTCATGAAATCGAGACCGCCTTTGAGGCCTTCGTACACCACGCGGCCATAGTTGCGGCCCGACAGGCCGAGCTTGGGCTTGGTGGTGGCGCCCAACAGCGGACGGCCAAATTTGTCTAGGCGCTCACGCTCGACGACGACGCCGGTCGCAGGGCCCTGGAAAGTTTTCAGGTAGGCGACAGGGATGCGCATGTCTTCCAGGCGCAGCGCCTTCACCGCCTTAAAGCCAAAGACGTTGCCGATGATCGACGCCGTGAGGTTGGCGATCGAGCCGCCTTCGAACAAATCGATGTCGTAAGCGATGTAGGCGAAGTACTGCTGTTCTGTCTTGGTGCCGGGGCCTGTGTTGGGCACGGCATCGACGCGGTAGGCTTTGGCGCGGTAGAGATCGCAGGCTGTCAAGCGGTCGGTCCATACCACCGTCCAAGTGGCGGTGGAAGATTCGCCGGCAACAGCCGCAGCGCACTCTTCGGAGTCGACGCCTTCCTGAGGCGTCATACGGAACATGGCGATCAAGTCGGTTTCCTTGGGCACGTAGTGTGGATCCCAGTAGCCCATTTGCTTGTATCTCAAAACGCCAGCGCTGTAGCGCTTTTTGCCGTCGGTGATTTGGGTGTCTTCAGTCATGGTTAACTCCTTTTTTAAGAACGTGGGTATACTTTAAAAAAAGCTTAGAGATAAGTAAATTCACATTTTCAGAGACTTCACTTCAGCTTTACTTAATTGAAAAATGCCACTTTCCGACAATTGCGGGTTTTCAATGCTGTCGCCCGCCACCTGAGTTTTGCCAAAGCGGCTGAAACTTTGCATGTGTCTGCCCCCGCAATTACCATGCAAATCAAGGACTTAGAGGCAGAAGTGGGTATGCCCTTGTTCGAGCGGCAAGGCAGAAAAGTATCTTTGACCACCAGTGGTGAATACATGCTGGTCTATGCCCGCAAGATGCTCGCCCTGCTAAAAGACGCCGAAGACGCCGCCGCTCGATTGCAAAGAATTGAGACTGGCAACCTCACCATCGGCATGGTCGACACCACCACCTATTTCATTCCCGCCATGCTGCGAAAGTTTTTGAACGAGCATGAAGGCATCGAGCTTGTTTTGAAAGTGGGCAACCGGCTAGAGCTGTTTCAGTGGCTACAAAACAGCGAGGTCGACATCGCCATCATGGGCAGCCCCTCTTCAGAAATACCTACCCGCGCTGAACCGTTTGCGGCCAACCCCTTGGTTTTTGTGGCCTCACCCGATCACCCACTTGCCAGCGAATCGGGTTTGAAAGCGGAAGATTTGCGACAACAGTCTTTCATTGTTCGCGAGCAAGGCTCAGGAACCCGCAATGCCATGGAAGCGTTTTTCTCGCAGGCGCGGTTTTTGCCGCGTTTTTCCATGGAACTGCACAGCAACGACGCCATCAAGCAAGCGGTGAAAGCCAACCTAGGTTTGAGTTTTTTGTCGCTGCACACCATAGGTTTGGAGTTGCAAGCAAAGCAGCTGTCTATTTTGGATGTGCGCGGTTCACCTGTGGTGCGGGCTTGGCATGTGGTGCATGCGCTTTCAAAGCTGCTTTCACCTGCCGCTGAAGCTTTTCGTTATTTTGTGCTCGAACATGGTGAAAGCGATTTGGCTGCGCAGTTTGGAGCAGTGCGGCAACCTCGTGCGTGAGGTCTGATGGTGCGGCTGGCGGGGATCGAACCCACGACCCTTGGCTTCGGAGGCCAATACTCTATCCACTGAGCTACAGCCGCATTGTTTCTATTGTAGGTGTCGCTGTTTGTCAGCTTGGTGGAAGGGTGCTGCTGGCTATAATTTCTGTTTGATTTGAATACACAGAAAGTTTTTATGAGCGACATTCAGGAAGAAGCGCATACCGGCCCCATCAAAACCCCCAAGGCTTTTGCTTGGCTGGTTTTTTTGTCTTTTGTCGGACCTATTCTCATCATCATAGGTTTGGTCAACTATGTGGTGTCGGGCCAAAAGCCTGCTGCTGGTGCATCCAACCCAGCAGAGGCTGTGGCTGCTCGTATTGAAAAGGTTGGCACTGTGCAAGTGCGTGATGCCAACCGTCCTTTGAAAAGCGGTGAAGAGGTCTTTAAAGGTCAATGCGCTGCCTGTCATGCCGCGGGCTTGGCGGGTTCACCCAAGCTTGGCGATAAAACAGCTTGGGCGCCTCGCATCAAAACTGGTTATGACGCATTGCTCAACTCTGCCCTTAAAGGGAAAAATGCCATGGGTGCGCAAGGTGGTGGTGACCACAGCGAAGTAGAGATCGGGCGTGCAGTTGTGTACATGGCCAATGCCAGCGGCGCTAAATTTTCTGAACCTGCCGCCCCAAGTAACTGATTTTTTTATACTATCGCAAACCGGCTTACGCAGTCGGTTTTTTTTCGCCTTCGGCAGGGCTAAGCATGAAACCATAGTCGAGGCCCAATTGTGCTGAACGCACCTCATTGGGCGCTGCCCACAGTTTATCTTCAAGGGCTTTCGCTGCATGCCATGTGTCCAAGCTGTGGATCAATCCTATGCCCTTATCAGTCAATGCATACAGGCGCCCATTTTCATCGATCAAGCTCTCCAGCAACTCCAAAGCTTGGGCTCGCATGGTGGTCAGTTGTCCGTTGTCTTGAACCCGCCAAACAAAGGGGGTTGACTGCAGCTCCACAAATACGCATTGGGGTCCGTTTTGAAAATACCAACGTCCGAATTGATCGCAGGCGTAATTGCGCTCTATGAATTCGATCAGTTTGGTATGTGCCAGTTTGCTGCCTTTGGCTTGGGTAAAGTCACCCTTTGCTTGCACGCCATCGTCGCGCATATACCAGTCACCTCGATCGTCAAACCCTAGCCACCCAAAGCAAGCTGGGACCTGTGGCCATTTGGCCATGGCTTGTCTAACGATGTCATCCATTTGCTGTTGATCCTTGGTACAACTGCAAGGCCCTGTCTGCTAATGCAGTGTCGTAGGCGCGTCGATGTCGCGGTGTATCTCGGGCGGCGTACCAGGGCTGGCGTGATGAGCCACCATGCGCCAGCCTTCTGCGGTTCGCATATACACATTGGTTGAGGTGACGAATGCGATTTGCGCACCTTCTGCTGTGAAAATGTCAACCCGCTCAATCAAATTGTGCACCGCACTGGTAATGGTTTCGAGCTTGTGCAGGCGCTCGGGGAACGAGCGAATCGGTCCATGGCCGAACATGATTTCAAACGAGTTGCGAATAGCCACAGCACCTATCAAGCGAGGACCGCCTGGGTGAACACAAATGATGTCTTCTTCATTGGCCCAACAGGCCATCAAACGCTCTAGATCGCCGGCTTGCAAGGCCTCATAAAAGGCAGCCTCTACCTCATCGGCGGAACCGCCAACGGTGGCTGCGCGCAAATGAGGTTTTGACAAGGCTCAGCGTTTACTGCGGTATTTACGCAGAGCGGCAAGTTGTGCGGCCATGATGGTCAACTCGGCCTGAGCAGCAGCCATATCGACTTCGGTTTTGGCGTTTTGTAAATGTTCTTGGGCCACTTTTTTAGCCGCATTCGCACGCTCTTCGTCAAGGTCTTTACCGCGTACCGCGGTGTCGGACAAGACGGTGACAGAGTCGGGTTGGACTTCCAAAATACCGCCAGCGACAAACACAAACTCTTCTTCGCCGTCTGGTTTTTGAATGCGCACAGTACCGGCCTTGATGCGTGAGATCAAAGGTGTGTGGCGTGGGTAAATGCCCAACTCGCCCACCTCACCAGGCAAAGCTACAAAGGTGGCTTTACCAGAGTAAATCAGCTCTTCGGCACTGACCACATCAACATGGATGGTATTCATCAGCTTTCCTTATCGGAGGACACGTTGGAGATCAAATCTTTTTGGCTTTTTCGATGGCCTCGTCGATCGTGCCCACCATGTAGAACGCTTGCTCGGGCATGTGGTCGCACTCGCCGGCCACGATCATTTTGAAGCCGCGAATGGTCTCGGCCAAGGTGACGTACTTGCCAGGTGAACCGGTGAACACCTCGGCCACGTGGAAAGGCTGGCTCAAGAAACGCTGGATCTTGCGCGCACGGGCCACGGCCAGTTTGTCTTCGGGCGCTAATTCGTCCATGCCCAAAATCGCGATGATGTCGCGCAACTCTTTGTAACGCTGCAAGGTGCCTTGCACCGCACGGGCGGTTTCGTAGTGATCGTTACCGACCACCAAGGGGTCGAGCTGGCGGCTGGTGGAGTCCAAAGGATCCACAGCAGGATAGATACCCAGCGACGCAATGTCACGCGACAACACAACGGTGGAGTCTAAGTGCGCAAAGGTGGTGGCAGGAGAGGGATCGGTCAAGTCATCAGCGGGCACGTAAACGGCTTGGATGGAAGTGATGGAGCCTACTTTGGTGGAGGTGATGCGTTCTTGCAAACGGCCCATTTCTTCGGCCAGGGTTGGTTGGTAACCCACGGCTGAAGGCATACGACCCAGCAAAGCAGACACTTCGGTACCTGCCAAGGTGTAGCGGTAAATATTGTCGACGAAGAAGAGCACATCTTTGCCTTCGTCGCGGAAAGATTCGGCGATGGTCAGGCCTGTCAAAGCCACGCGCAAACGATTGCCGGGCGGCTCGTTCATCTGGCCGTAGACCATGGCCACTTTGGATTCTTCCAAGTTCTCAAGGTTCACCACGCCAGAGTCGGCCATCTCGTGATAAAAATCGTTACCTTCACGGGTACGCTCGCCCACACCCGCAAACACCGACAAGCCGCTGTGCGCTTTGGCGATGTTGTTGATGAGTTCCATCATGTTCACGGTCTTGCCCACACCGGCACCACCGAACAAGCCGACTTTGCCGCCTTTGGCGAAGGGGCAGACCAAGTCAATCACCTTGATGCCGGTTTCCAGCAGTTCTTGTGAGGGGCTGAGTTCGTCGTAAGCAGGGGCTTTGCGGTGAATAGAAGCAGTTTGGGTTTGATCAACCGGGCCGCGCTCGTCAATGGGCGCACCCAGCACGTCCATGATGCGACCCAAAGTGGCTTTGCCAACCGGCACGGTGATGGCTGCACCCGTGTTGGTGACCATCAAGCCACGGCGCAAACCGTCAGAGGTGCCCAGCGCAATGGTGCGGACAATGCCGTCGCCCAATTGCTGCTGCACTTCGAGCGTGAGGGCCGTGCCCTCGAGCTTGAGCGCATCGTAAATACGCGGCATGTGATCGCGGGGGAATTCGACGTCCACCACCGCACCAATACATTGGACGATTTTTCCTTGAATACCTGCGTGTGTCATTGCCTGAGCCATGATGGTTTGCTCCAAAAATAAAAGGTGTTACACCGCTGCCGCACCGGCCACGATTTCGGACAATTCCTTCGTGATCGCTGCTTGACGGGTTTTGTTGTAAATGAGTTTGAGTTCGCCAATCACACTGCCGGCGTTGTCGGTTGCGGCCTTCATGGCCACCATGCGTGCAGATTGCTCTGAGGCCATGTTTTCAGCTACTGCCTGGTAAACCAAGGACTCGATATAGAGTTCCAGCAAGTCATCAATCACTGTTGGCGCATCGGGCTCATACAAATAGTCCCACGCATAACTGCCGGCTGCCTTGGTCTCTTCGCGCATCTTGTCATGCGACAAGGGCAGCAATTGCTCGATCACCGCTTCTTGCTTCATGGTGTTGATGAACTTGGTGTAACAGATGTACACCGCGTCCAACTGGCCTTCGGTATAAGCGTCGAGCATGACCTTGACTGGACCAATCAAGGTTTCAATGTGCGGCGTATCTCCCATTTGGGTGAGTTGCGCCAGCACTTTCAAACCGCCACGGTTGAGAAAACCCAAACCCTTGTTGCCTATGGCGACCGTTTGAACGGTTTTGCCCGCAGACTGTATTTCTTTGAGTTTGACCATCAAGGCACGCAAGATATTGGTGTTCATGCCACCGCACAAGCCTTTGTCCGTGGTCACCACAATGAAGCCGGTAGAAGACGCCGAATGAAGCTTCATGAAGGGATGCACGTACTCTGGATTGGCTTGACCCAAGTGGGTGGCAATGTTGCGCACTTTTTCACTGTAAGGGCGAGCCGCACGCATACGGTCCTGCGCCTTGCGCATTTTGGACGCCGCCACCATTTCCATGGCTTTGGTGATCTTCTTGGTATTTTCAACCGATTTGATCTTGCCGCGAATTTCCTTGCCGACTGCCATGAAGGGCTCCTTGCTGCTTAATGGCTTAGACGAAAGACTTTTTGAACGCTTCGATGGCGGAGACCAATTCGGCCTCGGCATCTTTGTCCATGGCTTTGGCTGCTTCCAATTTCGACAGCAAGGCAGCGTTTTTGGTTTTCAAATGCTGATGCAAACCAAATTCGAAATGCAAAACTTGCTTGACTTCGATGTCATCCAAAAAGCCTTTGTTGGCGGCGTACAAAGTAGATGCCATCAAGCTGATGGGCAGCGGGCTGTACTGGGCTTGCTTGAGCAACTCGGTCACGCGCGCACCACGGTCGAGCTGCTTGCGGGTGGCTTCGTCGAGGTCGGAAGCAAACTGCGCAAAGGCTGCTAACTCGCGGTACTGGGCCAAGTCGGTACGAATACCACCAGAGAGGTTTTTCACCAATTTGGTTTGAGCGGCACCACCCACACGAGATACAGAAATACCCGCGTTGATCGCAGGACGAATACCTGCGTTGAACAAGGAGGTTTCCAAGAAGATTTGGCCGTCGGTGATGGAAATCACGTTGGTGGGCACGAATGCCGACACGTCACCCGCTTGGGTTTCGATGATGGGCAGCGCGGTGAGTGAGCCGGTTTTGCCTTTGACTTCACCTTTGGTGAAAGCTTCGACATAGTCGGCGTTCACACGGGCTGCGCGCTCGAGCAAACGGCTGTGCAAATAGAACACGTCGCCAGGGTAGGCTTCGCGGCCTGGTGGGCGGCGCAACAGCAAAGACACTTGGCGGTAAGCCACGGCTTGCTTGGACAAATCGTCATAGACGATGAGCGCGTCTTGGCCACGGTCGCGGAAGTACTCACCCATGGTGCAGCCTGAGTAGGCCGACACATATTGCATGGCGGCAGACTCAGAAGCGGAAGCGGCCACTACGATGGTGTAGGCCATGGCGCCAGCTTGCTCTAAAGCACGCACCACGTTTTTGATCGACGAAGCCTTCTGTCCGATGGCCACGTAGATACAGGTCATGTTCTGACCTTTTTGGTTGATGATGGCGTCAATCGCGACAGCGGTTTTACCGGTCTGGCGGTCGCCAATGATCAGCTCGCGCTGACCACGGCCAATGGGCACCATGGAGTCAATCGACTTCAAGCCGGTTTGCATGGGCTGGTCCACCGATTGGCGGGCAATCACACCAGGCGCG
The DNA here is from genome assembly GCA_945861305.1 of Bordetella parapertussis. Taxonomy (GTDB): domain Bacteria; phylum Pseudomonadota; class Gammaproteobacteria; order Burkholderiales; family Burkholderiaceae_C; genus Limnohabitans. The sequence continues at coordinate 17,819 of CAMATW010000025.1, forward strand.
ACTTTTTCGATCACGTCGGTTATTTTGGCGTTGATCGGGCCTTTGCCATCGATAGGGTGACCCAAGGCATTAACCACGCGGCCGATGAGCTCGGGGCCCACAGGCACTTCCAAAATGCGACCCGTGCATTTGACGGTATCGCCTTCGGAGATGTGTTCGTATTCACCCAAGATCACCGAGCCGACAGAGTCGCGCTCCAAGTTCAGCGCGAGGCCGAAGGTGTTGTTGGGAAACTCCAGCATCTCGCCTTGCATCACATCGGACAAGCCGTGGATGCGGCAAATACCGTCGGTGACCGAAATCACAGTGCCTTGGTTGCGCACATTGGTATTGCCTGTCGAGCCCTCGATGCGGGTTTTGATCAGTTCAGAGATTTCTGCGGGATTGAGTTGCATGACTCTTTCCTTCTTCCTATGGTTGGGCCAACCTGTGAGCGGGATGCTCAGGCGGTCAGCGCGACTTTCATTTGTTCCAAACGGGCTTTGACAGAGGTGTCAAGCACCTCGTCGCCGACCACCACACGCACACCACCGATGAGCTCGGGCTCGAGAGCCAATTGCACATGGAGTTTGCTGCCAAAGCGCTTTTCAAGCACCTTGGCCAAATCGTCAAGGGCTGCGCCCTCGATGGGGAATGCACTGTGCACCACCGCTTTTTGCACACCACTTTGTGCATCTAACAAGGCATGGAAATGATGGGCAATTTCAGGCAGCACGCCAAGACGGCCGTTATCGATCAGGGTGGTCAAAAAATTGATAGCCACCGATGAAAGATTTTTAGGCCCGACTTGGGTAAACAGCTCAAGCACTTGGCTGTGTGAGGTCTTGGGGTCATGGGCAAATTGCTGCATACCTGCGTCAGCAGCAACAATGGCCAAGCCATCCAACCATGCCACAGCAGAGGCGGCGTCCGCCTTGACCACTTGAAACAAGGCCTCGGCGTAAGGACGAGCAATGGTGGCGAGTTCAGCCATGGTGTTGTGTCCTCAAAGCTCGGTTTTGAGGCGACTCAACAAGTCGGCATGAACGCTGGCATTGACTTCCTTGCGCAGAATTTGCTCTGCACCTTTGATGGCCAACACCGCCACGTGGTCACGCAAGGCTTCACGCCCTTGGACCATGGCTTGATCAGCTTCGGCTTTCGCAGCAGCGATTATCTTGTTGGCCTCTTCGGTGGCACGGATACGCGCTTCGTCAATGATGACCGAAGCACGGTGCTCAGCGTCAGCAATGCGGGTGGCTGCCTCATTGCGTGTTTTGGCTAACTCGACCTCCACATGCTTGTGCGCATTGGAAAGCTCTACACGCGCATGATCGGCAGCTTTTAAGCCATGGGCGATTTTTTCAGCTCGCTCGTCCAGCGCCACTGCAATGGGAGGCCACACGAATTTCATCGTGAACCACACCAAAATAGCAAAAACGATGGCCTGAACGAACAGGGTTGCGTTGATACTCACGTCAACACCTCTCTAAAGGAAGGTTGCAAGTTACTTGAGGACGAAGGGATTGGCAAAGGCAAACATCATGGCAATACCCACGCCAATCAAGAAAGCCGCGTCAATCAAACCCGCCAACAAAAACATTTTGGTTTGCAGTTCGTTCATCAGCTCAGGCTGACGTGCTGCGGCTTCAAGGTATTTACTGCCCATGATGCCAATACCAATACAAGCACCGATAGCGCCCAGTCCAATGATAAGACCAGATGCAAGTGCGACTAAACCAAGTACGTGTTCCATGAGAAGCTCCTAAGCAAGATGATGGAAGGTTGAGGAAAGAAAAACTCAGTGTGTGTCGTGCGCTTGCCCGATGTAGACCAAGGTCAACATCATGAAAATAAAGGCTTGTAGCGCTACGATCAAAATGTGGAAGATGGCCCAGATGGACCCAGCAATGATGTGGCCAATGGGCAGCAAAATGCCGCTCAAGCTCAAGGCAGCTGCGCTGCCCATGAGGGCAATCAACATGAAAATCAACTCGCCTGCATACATATTGCCAAACAGCCGCATTCCGTGCGAAACAGTTTTGGCAACGAACTCAATCATCTGAAAGCCGAAGTTGATGGGCCAAAGAATGGGGTGCGCACCAAATGGCGCTGTGGTGAGTTCGTGAAGCCAGCCGCCCAAACCTTTGATCTTGATGTTGTAGAACAAACAAATCAGCAACACCGACACTGACATGCCCAGTGTGGTGGACAAATCGGCGGTGGGAACCACGCGGAAAGAATGGATGCTGTGATCTAAGCCAGTCCACTCGAACAATTTGTGAAACAGGTCAACAGGCAAGAAGTCCATGCTGTTGAGCAGGAAAATCCAGACAAACACCGTTAGGGCCAAGGGAGACACCAACTTGCGGCTTTGCGCATTATGAATAATGCCACGCGCTTGGGTGTCGACCATTTCAAACAAAATTTCAACGGCTGCCTGAAAGCGCCCCGGCACCCCAGAAGTGGCGGCACGCGCAGCACGCCACAAAAAGAAAGAACCCACAACGCCTAACAGCACAGACCAAAAAACCGAGTCGATGTTGACCACGGAAAAGTCAATCACGCTCCCCATTGGCTTGGTTTGCAAATGGGTCAAATGGTGACTGATGTATTCGCCGGCGGTGAGTGTGCTGGTGGTATCGGACATGTTCAAATCTTCAAAATCAATCTTGCGGCATCGCTTTCTTGGGTCTACCCCAGGCCAGCGCCAACCAATAAACCTTCATCGTCAATAACAAGCCAACTAACAGAGCAGGCCAACTGACTTCATTCAAAACCTTGGGTGCCAGCACCAACAACAGCACTGTTAACACCATCTTGACGCCTTGCCACACGGCAAAACTCAGGGCTGCAGAAACTGCGTTGACTGAGGCCAACCGTGAAGTCATCCCCCGGGCAAACAACGCAGATGACAAAACCACCGCAAAAGCGCCGTACATCAACGAAAACGCTATTGATGAACGGCCCCAAATCCAAGCTGCAGACATGGCCAAAACCACCGCCAGCGTCAACTGCACCCCTACGACCCTCCACACCGATAAAGTCGGGTGACGCTCTCGCCAGGCTTGCGCCTCTTGCGCCGTTAGGGGCCGAAAATCTTCGGTTTCGTCAACTTGAGAAGTCGCTTCAACCGCAGTCTGAGTGCTTTTGTCTGCGGTCAAGGAAGCTTTAATGGATGGATCCACTGGGTTTCCCCTGATTGCAGCAAAGCCACTGATTGTAAAGTATCTTAATGACCCCACCTGAACTCTATCTTTCAAAGCCCTTTTATGACAGCGCCCAGCACCGACAGCCTGATTGAATATCCCTGTGATTTCCCCATCAAAGTCATGGGCGAACAGGTCGACGGCTTTGTCGACGCCATGCTCATGATCGTGCGCCATTTCGACCCTGATTGGGACGATTCGCGCCTGAGCCAACGCCCCAGCAGCGGCGGTAAATACCTTGGGCTGACCTTGACCATCAAAGCCACCAGCCGCGAACAACTCGACGAGCTTTACCGCACGCTGAGCACCCACCCCATGGTGAAAGTGGTGCTTTAGTGTCAAACGACAGTGCTGACAGCTTGCTTGTACGCCACCTAGGACAGGTGGATTACCTTCGTACTTACCAAGCCATGCAAGATTTCACAGCGCAGAGAGACAGCCAAACCCCCGACGAAATATGGCTTTGCGAGCATGCACCGGTCTTTACCCAAGGGCTTGCCTGCTTGGACACCCATGTGCTTTCAGCGGGTAAAACACCCGTCATCGCCACCAACCGAGGCGGTCAAGTGACTTACCACGGGCCCGGCCAAGTGGTGGCCTATGCCCTGATCGACCTTCGCCGCGCAGGCTACTTTGTCAAAGAATATGTCTACAAGCTGGAGGAGGCCATTGTGCGAACCCTGTTGCACTTTGGGGTGACAGGCTTGCGCGTGGGCGGAGCTCCTGGGGTGTTTGTTCGCACCTCTGGACAAAGCGACCATGCGCTGCTGACTGCTCGGCCAGTACCCCAGGGCGAAGCTTCGGTCAAGCCCATGCCTGACTTCGATGGTTTGGCCAAAATCGCAGCGCTGGGCGTGAAGGTCAGCCGGCATTGCACCTACCATGGGCTGGCTTTGAATGTTCACATGGACTTATTGCCCTTTCAACAGATCAACCCCTGCGGATACCAAGGCTTACAGACCACAGACCTTTTTACAATGGGCGTTGATGTAGGCTGGCATGAAACGGCTGATGTCTTGGGCGAGAAACTTCGCCTGTATTTGGCCCCTTAAATTGCTCAACCAACCCCAGGCCACCGCACACCCCTATGACCACTTCCGACAACGGCGTCCTGCCCCCCAGCCAAGCCAGCAGCCAGCACAACCCACTGGCCAAGCAAAAGTCTTTGTCCAAAGTCTCACGCATACCCGTCAAGGTTGAACACACCGGCGAGGTCTTGAAAAAGCCCGACTGGATCCGCGTCAAAGCGGCCTCACCCAACTCGCGCTTTCACGAGATCAAAGACATCTTGCGCAAAAACAATTTGGTCACCGTCTGCGAAGAAGCCTCTTGCCCCAATATTGGCGAATGCTTTGGCAAAGGCACAGCCACCTTCATGGTCATGGGTGACAAATGCACCCGTCGCTGCCCGTTTTGCGATGTGGGCCACGGACGCCCCGACCCTTTGGATGCAAATGAGCCCGCTAATTTAGCGCAAACCATCGCTGCTTTGAAGCTGCGTTACGTGGTCATCACCAGCGTTGACCGCGACGATTTACGCGATGGCGGTGCCGCGCATTTTGTTGAATGCATTCAACAAACCCGCGCCTTGTCGCCGCACACCCAAATCGAGGTTTTGGTGCCCGACTTTCGCGGTCGGGACGACCGTGCTTTGGACATTTTGAAAGCTGCGCCGCCCGATGTGATGAACCACAACTTAGAGACCGTACAGCGCTTGTACAAACAAGCTCGCCCTGGCAGCGACTACGCTTTCAGCCTGAACCTGCTTAAAAAATTCAAAGCACTTTTTCCTGATGTGCCGACCAAAAGCGGTTTGATGGTGGGCCTGGGCGAAACCGACGAAGAAATACTGGCGGTGATGCAGGACATGCGCGCACACCACATCGACCGACTGACGCTGGGCCAATACCTTGCCCCTAGTTCGCATCATCTGCCGGTGCGCCGCTATGTACATCCTGATACTTTCAAGATGTTCGAGGCCAAGGCTTATGAAATGGGCTTTCAACACGCCGCAGTAGGTGCCATGGTGCGCTCTAGCTACCACGCCGACCAGCAAGCGGCGGCGGCCACAGCCCTCATACCTAAAGGATGACATGAACTCCGACGACCTGAGCGACTGGACCCACGACCACGCGTTTGACAGCAACTCCGAAGTCGCTGAGCGCAGCACCCGCTTGGTGATGTGGATTACTGTCGTGACGATGTTTGTGGAGATTTTGGCGGGCTGGGCGTTCAACTCCATGTCCCTCTTGGCCGATGGTTGGCACATGAGTTCTCACGCCTTGGCGATTGGCCTGTCAGCCATGGCCTATGCCACTGCTCGCACCTACGCCAATGACCCGCGCTTTGCTTTTGGTACATGGAAAATTGAAATCTTGGCAGGCTTTTCAAGCGCCTTGTTTTTGCTGGGCGTGGCTGTGACCATGGTGATTGGCTCGCTTGAACGGCTGATCTCGCCGCAAGCCATTCAATATGAAGAGGCCATCATCGTCGGGGTGCTGGGCTTGGCGGTGAACTTGGTATGTGCCTACATCTTGGGCCAAGCGCATCACCAGCATGACCACGCAAACGACCATTCACAGCACGCACACGATCACCACCCACACCACCATGACTTGAATTTGAAGTCAGCTTATTTCCATGTGGTGGCGGACGCTTTCACCTCGGTTTTGGCCATCGTCGCCTTGGTCGGCGGCTGGCTCTACAGCTGGGCGTGGCTGGACCCGGTCATGGGCATCGTGGGCGCTGTCTTGGTAGCCTTGTGGGCCAAAAGCTTGATTTTGGAAACCGCCAAGGTCCTGCTAGACCGCGAGATGGACCACCCGGTGGTGCAAGAAATCAAAGACGCAGTGCAAGCCGACGGACAGACCCGTGTCACCGATTTGCATGTCTGGCGGGTGGGCAAAAAAGTCTATAGCTGCGCGCTGACCGCCGTTACCCAAGACGCCCAACTCACGCCCAACACGCTGCGCGAGCGTTTAGCCGTTCACGAAGAAATCATCCATTCGACGATTGAGCTTCACCAGCGCTAGCTGGCGAGCGCCAAGCCAGCATCAAGCCATCCCATTGCAAGCGCGCCACTTTGAGGTGACGCTCTTTGACATGGCCATAGCCTTTGATCTTGTCGGGGATGCGGGCGATCTCCAAGGCCAAGGCTTGTCGCTCGGGGCTAAAGCCAAACAAGACCTCTTCTATTGCGACAAGGTACTCCCCCACCAAAGCGCGCTCAGTGCGCCGCTCTTCGGTGTACCCAAAGACATCCAAGAAAGTACCGCGTAAAAAACGCAGCTTGGCCAAGACCTTGAAGCCACGCAGCATAGAGGGGCCAAATTTTTGTTTGACCAACTCCCCCTTGGCGTTTTTGCGGGCCAGCAAAGGCGGCGCCAAGTGGTAGTTCAAGGTGAAATCGCCTTCAAATTGATCGGCAATGCGCTTTAAAAAGCGCTCATCTGTATGCAAGCGGGCCACTTCGTACTCGTCTTTGTAAGCCATAAGCTTAAAGAGGTTGCGCGCTACCGCGTCGGCAAACGCAGGCGAGGTTTGCTGCAACACTTTGTCGATGAAGGCGGTGTACTTGTCAGCATAAGCCGCGTTTTGGTACTGCGTCAAAAATGCTGCGCGCTTTTCAACCAAACCGTCCAATGATTCGCGAGACTTGAAGTGCAACACTTGCACGGGCGCCAACAAGGCTTGCACCTTGGTGATGTCATACGCACACCAACGCCCCCAAGCGAAGGCTTTTTTGTTGGCCTCGACTTGCACGCCGTTGAGTTCGATGGCGCGCATCAGGGCTTGCAGCCCCAAAGGAATCCAGCCCTTTTGCCATGCATAGCCCAACACCATGGGGTTGATGTAGATGCTGTCGCCCAGCAACTGGGTGGCAAACTGGTTGGCGTCAAAAGCACCCAAATTGCGGTTTTCACCATCGAGCGCTTGCAAGATATTGGACACACAGCCCTCGCTGGGGTTGGCCCAAGCGCCATTTTTCACAAACGCGGCTGTGGGTGTGCCATGGTCGTTGATGGCCACGCGGGTGCGCCCTGGTCGCAAACGCAGCATGGTTTCTTTGCCAGCGGTGACGATAGGGTCACAACCCAAAATCAAGTCGGCCGCCGCAGTGGACACGCGGGTGGTGCGAATTTGGGATTGCTGCTCGGCAATCAACACATGGCTCCATGTGGCGCCACCTTTTTGCGCCAAGCCTGCCGAGTCTTGGGTGACGATGCCGCGGCCCTCTAAATGGCCAGCCATGCCAAGTAACTGACCGATGGTGATGACACCCGTGCCACCCACGCCTGCCACCACAATGCCATAGCCGCCGGGGTAGACGCCGCGCGAAAGTGAAGGCACTTCGGGCAAAGGCAGCTCGCCCAAAGCCAAGGGGTCTGGCGTGGGTTTGTCTTTGCTCTTTTTGCGCAGTTGACCACCCTCGACCGTGACAAAGCTGGGGCAAAAACCTTTGACACAGCTTTGGTCTTTGTTGCAGGTGCTTTGGTTGATGGTGCGCTTGCGGCCAAAGTCGGTTTCGAGCGGTTCAACACTCAAGCAGTTGCTTTGGGTGCTGCAGTCGCCGCAGCCTTCGCACACCGCTTCATTGATGACGACGCGCACAGCAGGGTCCACCATGGTGCCGCGCTTGCGGCGACGGCGTTTTTCTGTGGCGCAGGTTTGGTCATAAATGATGACCGAGCAGCCTTTGATCTCGCGCATCATGCGCTGAACCGCATCCAGCTCATCGCGGTGTTCAATGGCGACGCCTTCGGGCAAGCCCAACACACCACCGGCTGCGCCGTTTTGGCCGACTGACTCGTATTTTTCTGGCTCATCGGTCACGATGACGATGCGCTTGGCACCTTCGGCTCGCATGCTTTGTGCGATTTGAATGACGCTGTGCCCTTCAGAGCGCTCGCCAATCGGCTGGCCACCGGTCATGGCGACCGCGTCGTTGTACAAAATTTTGTAAGTGATGTTCACACCTGCGGCCACGCTTTGGCGAATCGCCAAAATGCCGCTGTGGAAATAGGTGCCGTCGCCGATATTGGCAAAGATGTGGGTGTCGTGGGTGAAAGGTTGCTGACCCACCCACGGCACACCCTCGCCACCCATTTGGGTAAAGCCGACCGTGCTGCGGTCCATCCACAACGACATGAAATGGCAACCAATGCCGGCCATGGCGCGCGAACCTTCAGGCACTTTGGTGCTGGTGTTGTGTGGGCAGCCGGAGCAAAACCAAGGTTGGCGATCGGCATTGACCTCCAACACCTGCATGGCTTTTTGCTTGGCATCTAAAACCGCCAGCTGCGCGTCCATGCGCGAGCGAGTGTCGGCATCGACACCCAGCTTTTTCAAGCGCGTGGCAATGGCTTGGGCAATCAAGGCAGGCGACAAATCGGCGTTGGCGCGCAACAAAATATTGCCGCTGGGGTTGGGCTGCGACCACTCACCACCTGCATCGCCCTCGCCTTCATTGAACTTGCCCAACACCCGAGGGCGCTGTGCGTCTGGCCAGTTGTAGAGCTCTTCTTTCAACTGGTATTCAATGAGTTGGCGCTTTTCTTCCACCACCAAAATTTCTTGCAAGCCACGCGCAAACTCTCGCGTGGTTTCGGACTCCAATGGCCACACCACGCCCACTTTGTGCACCCGAATGCCGATGCGCTGGCAAGTGGTGTCGTCCAGCCCCAAGTCGAGCAAGGCTTGGCGGGTGTCGTTGTAGGCCTTGCCGCTGGCAATCAAACCAAAACGGTCATTCGCACCTTTGATGACGGTGTGGTTGATTTTGTTGGCGCGGATGTAAGCCAGTGCGGCATACCATTTGTAATTGAACAAACGCGCTTCTTGGCTGAGCGCGTCGTCTGGCCAACGAATATGCAAGCCACCTTCGGGCATAACAAACTCAGGCAGCACAATTTTCACACCCTCGGGGTCGATCATCACCGAGGCGCTGGACTCCACCACCTCTTGAATGGTTTTCATGCCCGCCCAAACGCCTGCAAATCGGCTCATGGCAATGCCATGGATGCCGTAATCCAGCACGTCTTGGACCGACGCAGGAAAAAACACCGGCAGGCCACAGGCTTTGAAAATATGGTCGCTTTGGTGCGCAGCCGTGCTGCTTTTGGCGACGTGGTCGTCACCGGCTAAAGCCAACACGCCGCCCCAAGGCGTGGTGCCCGCCATATTGGCGTGCTTGAAAACATCAGAGGTACGGTCAACGCCTGGGCCTTTGCCATACCAAATACCAAAAACGCCATCGAATTTGTTGCTGCCAGGGGGCGCAAAGCCCAGTTGCTGCGTCCCCCACAAAGCGGTGGCGGCAAGCTCTTCATTCACACCGGGCTGGAAAACGATGTGCTGTGACTCGAGAAAAGACTTGGCGCTCCAAAGGGCTTGGTCGTAGGTGCCCAAGGGCGAGCCACGGTAGCCGCTGATAAAGCCTGCTGTGTTCTTGCCCTGCAAGGCATCGCGCTGACGCTGCAACATGGGCAGCTTGACCAAGGCTTGCACGCCACTCATGAAGGCGCGGCCATGGTCGAGGCGGTATTTGTCGTCGAGCTGAACCGTCTCTAGGGCTATGCGAATGTGTTCGGGCAGGGGCGCGTTCATTACGGGTTCTCCGATTACAGCTGGTGCTAGCCCGTCAGTTTAGGGGCAAATCACCTGTTCTGCTGCGGGGAAGTCCCTCGGATTACCCCATAGCGCTGGCGGTAGGCTTGAACAGCCTGCAGGTGCTCAGCCAAGGCTGGGTCGGCACTGCCTTGCAAAAAAGCCAACAAATCGTCCAATTGCGCCACCGCGCACACCTGCAAACCCAGTGTTTTTCGGACATATTGAACTGCGCTGTGCGGCACATCATGCGTGGTGCCTTGGACATCGACTTCGGTGGCCATTTCTTGACGGTCCAAGGCAATTGCCACCGCATGGGCTTGTGCGCCAGCCGATTCAATCAAACGAATCGACTCGCGCACCGCGGTGCCTGCGCTCATCACGTCATCCACAATCAGCACACGCCCTTTCAGGGGTGCGCCCACCAAGGTACCGCCCTCGCCATGGTCTTTGGCTTCCTTGCGGTTGTAAGCAAACGGCACATTGCGCCCCAGCCTTGCCAACTCTGCCGCCACCACCGCGCCCAAGGGAATACCTTTGTAGGCGGGGCCAAACAGCATGTCGAATTCCATATTGCTGTTGATCAACAGTTGGGCGTAAAAATGCGCCAAGCGCGCCAGCTTGGCACCGTCGTCAAACAAGCCAGCATTGAAAAAATAGGGCGAAAGCCGCCCCGCTTTGGTTTTGAATTCCCCAAAACGCAAGACCCCGCTTTCCAGCGAGAATCGAATGAATGCTTGCGCCAAATCGGTTGGCGCTGCGCCTTGCTCAGCCATAGGGGATTCCTTGTTCACACTCACCAGCCTTAACCTCAACGGCATCCGCTCGGCCAGCAGCAAAGGGCTGCAAAGCTGGCTTGAAAAAGCCAAGCCAGATTGTATGTGTGTGCAAGAGATCAAGGCCCAAGAGAGCGATCTTGTAGGCAGCTTCGAGCAACTGGCCGGTTTGAACGGTTACTTCCAATGCGCTGAGAAAAAGGGCTATTCGGGCGTGGGGGTTTACACCCGGCATGAACCCAGCCATGTCATCCAAGGCTTTGACGGTGGCGAGTTCGACGCCGAGGGCCGCTATTTGGAGTTGCGCTTTGACACCCCTAAACGCAAGCTGTCTTTGTTGAGCGTGTATTTCCCCAGTGGTTCCTCGGGTCCCGAGCGGCAGGAGGCCAAGTACCGGTTTTTGGATGTGATTTATCCGCACCTATTGGCTTTGCAACAAGGCCGCGAATTTATTTTGTGCGGCGACGTCAACATCGCCCACAAGGAAGCCGACTTGAAAAACTGGCGTGGCAACAAAAAGAACAGCGGCTTTCTTCCCGAAGAGCGCGAATGGATGACCAAGCTCACCACCGAGGGTGGCTTGGTAGACGTCTACCGCCATCTGCACCCCAACACCACCGACGCTTGCTACACCTGGTGGAGCAACCGAGGCCAGGCCTACGCCAACAATGTGGGCTGGCGGCTGGACTACCACTTGGCGACACCCGCTTTGGCTGCCAAAGCCTTGTCAGCGGCCATTTACAAAGAGGAAAAATTTTCCGATCACGCGCCCATCACTTTGCAATACGACATGGTGGTGTGATGCCCATCGAGATACCTGAGTCAGAGATGGAGTTCACCGCCATCCGCGCACAAGGCGCAGGTGGACAAAACGTGAACAAGGTCTCGAGTGCGGTGCATTTGCGTTTTGATATTCGTGCCTCTTCATTGCCAGATGCGGTGAAAGACAAATTGCTGGCAACGTCTGATCAGCGCATCACCTTGGACGGCGTGATCGTCATCAAGGCGCAAACCACGCGCAGCCAAGACAAGAACCGTGCAGAGGCCATCGCACGTTTACACGAGATGGTGGCATTGGCCGCCAAACCCATCAAACCGCGCCGCGCCACCAAGCCCACGTTTTCTTCTCGGCAAAAGCGGGTTGACAGCAAGGTGTTGCGTGGCCAAACCAAAGCGACGCGCGGCAAAGTCGCCTTGTAAGTTGCAAGGCGGGGCTTAAGGCGCCCGCTGCAAGCTCATCTCTAGCTCCAAGCTTTCTTGCTGGTAACTGCCTGCCATGACCATGCGGAACATGGCTTCGGTGCGTTCGACCACGCCCGGCCAATCCAGCGTTTGCGCTGTCTGCAAGGCTTGCTTGGCCAAACGCGCTTGCAAATTGGGTGCCTCGACCACAGCGCACACAGCCTTAATAAACTCATCGGGCGACTCGGTGTCCACGCACATGCCGTTTTCGCCATGGGTAATGCATTGACCAGCGGCTGCGTGTTTGAACGCCACCACCGCCAAACCGCTGGCCATGGCCTCGAGCGTCACATTGCCAAAGGTTTCTGTCAGGCTGGCAAATGCAAACACATCGCCACTGGCATAGTGGGCAGCCAAGTCTTTTCCGCTTTGGTAGCCAGCAAAAATGATATCGGGATGCTGTTGCTGCAAGCTCTCCCGCATGGGTCCATCACCCACCAAAACCATACGCAAACGGCTGTCTTGTTGCTTGGCTTTAAGGTAAGCCTGCACCACCAGTCCTAGGTTTTTTTCTGCCGCCAAGCGACCCACATAGAGTAATACTCTGTCTGAAGCACTGACGCCCCAAGCATCGCGCAGGGATTGGCTTCGGTAGGACGGCGAAAACTGCGATGTGTCAACGCCACGCGGCACCACATGCACGCGCTCGAAGCCTTTGGCTTGGAGTTCTTGCTGCAGCATGGTGGTCGGCACCATGGTGATGTCTGCGCGGTTATGGAATTTTTTCAAGTACACACGAATGGCGCCACTTAGCCAACCTATGCCGTAATGCTGGCTGTAGGCGTGAAAGTTGGTGCGGAAATCGGTGCTGACTGGCAACTTGAGTTTTCGCGCCACTTGCAACGCCGACCATCCCAGTGGCCCTTCGGTTGCTATGTGCACGATGTCGGGTCGTTGCTTGGCCCAGAGGCGGTGAAGTTCGCGCTTGGCGGGCAATCCCATGCGCAGCTCGCTGTAAAAGGGAATCGGCACACCTTTGACCAATACCTCTTGAAAATGGGCTGTGTGTACTGCCGTGTGCTGCGCTTGCTGCTTGGGCCGAATCAACCACAGGTCGTGACCCCGTGCTTGCAGACCTTCAACAATTTTGCTTAGGGTGTGGGCCACCCCGTTGATATCTGGCGGATAGGTTTCTGTCACGACAGCAATTTTGAAACGCTGTTGCACAACACCTAGACGGCTCACTTGGATATGCGCATCTGTATTCATGCCTGTAATGTGAACGGTGAATGCAACAGTTTGATGAAGATATTGTGTCAGTTCGATGACACGCACTTTTGTCATCAAAATTTCATGCGCAAGCCTCACAGTCCGAGCGTGTCTTCAACCCAAGGTGCATGTCACCATCTTCACCAGGAGTCTTTATGCGCCAATGGCAGCAAACCCTTCAAACCCAACGCTGGGACGACCACCGCTACTACCACCACAGCTACGTGAATCAGTCGCTTCACTTCATCAGCGCCATTTCTTTTTTGGTGGCTTATGTATATTTGTTCATCGATCCCGTCGTGTCTGCCCTTGTCGCTTGGCTGATTTCCATGACGACCCGACAAATTGGTCACTTCTTTTTCGAACCCAAGGGCTTTGATGAAGTGAACCAAGCCACCCATGAGCACAAGGAAGACATCAAGGTGGGCTACAACTTGCATCGCAAAATTGTGTTGCTGAGCATTTGCGCAGCCATCCCCATGTTGGCTTACTGGATGCCCGCCTATTTGACATGGGCTGTGCCCCTAGCCTATGAGGACACACCCGTACGCATCACCGCCATGGCTTGGCTGTTCTTAGGCGCTGCAGGCTTGGTATTTCGTGTTCTTCAGCTTTGGTGGCAAGACAGCTTGGTGGCAGGTTTGGCTTGGGGCTTCAAAATCATCACCGACCCTATCCATGACATCAAGCTTTACTACAAAGCCCCCTTGCATTTGCTGCGTGGCGAGCGCATTGACCCCATGGAACACGTGAAACACTCAGGCGCTTAATGCGCCCGGTGTTTTTCCTTAGGCCCAACGGGCCTTGAGCATTTCTTTCAGTACTTGCCTGCGAATAGGACGCTGCTGTTCTAACGGTGGCGTCCACCACCAACCATCTTGTTGCATATTTAGAGTAGCCTTTACAAAGCGCGCACAGAATTGTTCAAACTGGGCGTCATCGAAATTCAGACTCATGATCATGCGACCCGACCCCACCCAGCTCATGGCAATGCCTTGTTCGCGCAAATAGTATTGAAGCAACCAGTGATAGCGTCCGGGCAAGTCGTACAGCACCGTCCACACGGTTTCCATACCGGCAACTTTCACAGGCAGCTGTGCTTGGCGCAAGCACTGGTTCAGCTTTTCCATTCGGGCCGACCACAACGGACTGGCGTTGGCCAACAGTTGTGCAACTTCAGGGCTGTCGAGTCTTTGCAGAAACACATTCATGGTGGCCATCACGGTGGGATGGGCATTGAAAGTGCCGCGAGCAAAACAAATATCGCCCGGCCTGTCATCACTAAAGCGCTTCATCCAAGCCGACTTGCCGCACACCACGCCAATGGGCAAGCCGCCGCCCAAGGTCTTGCCATAGGTGACCATGTCGGCCTCAATGCCGAAATAGCCTTGCGCACCATGTTTGCCCAAGCGAAACCCCAAAAACACCTCGTCCATGATGAGTGCAATCCCTTTGTCGGTGCAGACTTGTCGCAATTCATGCAACCACTCGGTGTAAGCAGTTTTGTCGAAATGCACCGCACGAGCGCCGTCGATCAAGGTGCTGTCTGTGGGAGCGGCACGGTTGGGATGCATGGCTTGCAAAGGGTTGATAAGCACACAGGCAATGTCGTTGCGGTTGCGCAATACTCTCAAGGTGTTGGCATGCATATCGTTCAAGGTGAGGGTGTCGCCAGACGGGGGCATGGGGTTGCCTGGTCCTGGCTGCACATCGTCCCACCAGCCGTGGTACGCGCCTGTAAAGCGAACGATTTTTCGTTTCTTGCTGTGGTATCTGGCCAATCGAACGGCTTGCATCACAGCCTCGGTACCCGACATGTGAAACGATACCTCTTCCTTGCCCGACAAGGTACACATGCGCTTGACGTTGTCCAACACACAAGGGTGGTAACCACCAAGCACAGGTCCCAAGTCTTGCGCCATGGCTGCACCTTCGGCCATGCAGGATTTGTAAAAGTCATAACCAAACAAATTCACGCCATACGAACCGGTGACGTCAATGAAGGCATTGCCGTCCATGTCCTTCAGGGTGACGCCTTGGCTGTCTTGCCAAAAATAACCGATTTGCAGGTGCTGGGACAGCAAGGCACGAAATTGGTAGGGCACACGGTACTGACTGGTGAGCTGCATGTCCGAAATCATGGGTTTGGCGGCATCTGTATGCGCCAAGGTCAAAGGACTGCGTGCTGTCAAAGTGTCACCCAAGGCCTCGAGAGCCGCACGACGCTGATGGGCAATTTCGCTGGGTGCGCCATCCACCGAAAACCAAACCTCTGGGCTGTAGCTGTAAGCAGGCAACCAATGGGCAAAGCGCTTGGACATGCGCAAATGGCCACCCAAGGAAGGGTGCTTGGCAAAAGACAGTTGCAGCCGCTGCACCACTCTTTGCAGCAACACCACACCTGCCATCAAAGCTGCTGCCGACAACACCACCGACACACTGATTTCATACGCATCCATGTAATCACCTTTCGAAAACCCCATTTGTATGACACTCAGGTTAAAAAATGATGACTATTCGTGAACTTATTCAACGCCTCGTTACCCAAGAAGACTTGAACTTCTTGTTAACCAACCGTATTCCGCGAGTGGCGCTCACGCATTTCATGGGATGGTTTAGCCAATTGCGCCACCCTTGGCTGGCCAAGGCTTCCATTTGGGTGTGGCAACAATTTGCTGATTTGGATTTGTCCGAGGCCAAAGAGCAGCGTTTTGACAGCCTGCACGACTGCTTTATTCGCCAGTTGCGACCCGGTGCTCGCCCAATCGACGAAGACGCCAACACCTTGGTGAGTCCTTGCGACGGCATTGTGGGCGCCATGGGCGAGGTCAAGGACGGGCAATTGTTTCAAGCCAAAGGCTTTCCCTACACTTTGCAAGATCTGCTTGGTGCCAGCGCTGAGCACGGCCCTTGGCACAACGGCAAATACCTGACCATCCGCATCACTTCGTCGATGTACCACCGCTTTCATGCGCCCTTTGACGGACGCTTGCACCGCATGGAATATTTCTCCGGCGACACATGGAATGTCAACCCGATTGCCTTAAAGCGTGTAGAAAAACTCTTTTGTAAAAATGAACGTGCCATGCTGGAGATGGAGATTGGCGAGCAACGTCACCCCGTCGCATTGGTGCCAGTGGCCGCCGTGCTGGTCGCCAGCATTCGTTTGCACGCCTTAGACACCTTGCTGCACACCCGCTACCAAGGCCCTGCTGTGATGACCTGCGACGCCGCTTTTCATAAAGGCGAAGAGCTCGGATGGTTTCAACACGGCTCGACCATCTTGGTGTTCACGCCACCCGACTTTGCATTCGCTCCTGGCATAGAGGACGGCCGCGTCTTGCGCATGGGCCAAGCCCTGATGCGATTACCCCAACAAGCGGCTTAAGCTGATGGAGGCTTAAGCGACAGGTGTCGCCAAAGCACACGGGCCATGACCGCGATCATCAAAAAAGCCAGGGCTAAAATCAGCTCTTCAACTTTGGCATGGAAGTAAAGCAAGCCACTGTAGGCCGCCATCATTGCCAAGATGCTGGCGTTTTCATTCACATTCTGTATGGCAATCGATCGACCGGCACTCAGCAGCACCACGCCACGGTGTTGAAGCAAGGCATTCATGGGCACCACAAAAAACCCGCCCACCATGCCCAGCAATGCAGTGAGTAACACAGCCGTCTGCCAATGCGTTACCCACAACATGAGTGGCAACAAGGCGCCCATGGCCAAACCCAGCCCTAGAACGCGGGTGGCTTGGTGCAGCGCCACCCAACGTGCTGCCAACGCCGCACCCACGATCACGCCCACCGCGGTGGCCGCTTGCAAATACGCCGCCTGCGATAAATTCAGCTGAAGTTTTTCTTGTGCCCAACCCAGCACCAACAACTGCAATGTTGCGCCCACTCCCCAAAACAAAGTGGTCACCGATAAGCTGATGCTGCCCAACGGGTCTCGCCATAGGCTTTTCAAGTCTTGCCAAAACCCGCTTAAGAGCGCTGTCAATTGCCATGGCATGGGCGCATACACCCGGCCACTGCCCTGTATAAAAAGATTGAGTACCGCTGCTAAACCGTAACAAACCAGCAGTATCGCTAGCGATGCGGCGTAAACGCTTTCTAAGCCTTGGAATATCGACCAGGCTTGAACCCATGTCTGTTGCAACCAAACTGGACTGACCAAGGCCCCGCCCAACACCACGCCCAGCAAGACGGCGCTGACGGTGCTGATTTCTATCCATGCGTTGGCTATCACCAACTGCTCGGGGTGCGCCAGTTCGGTGACCAAGCCATATTTGGCAGGCGCATAAATGGCGGCGCCCACGCCCACGATTGCAAACGTCAGCAATGGATTCACACCCCAAAGCATGGCCATACAAGCCAATGCTTTGACACCATTGGCGACCATCATCACTTTTTGCTTAGGCCATTTGTCTGCGCACACGCCAACCCAAGGCCCCAAGACGACGTAGGACAAGGTGAACATCAGCTTAAGCAAAGGCACCCAAAACGCGGCCTCTCCTTGCTCCACCAAAAGAGCCATGGCCACCAACAACAAGGCGTTATCGGCGAGAGCGGAGACGAATTGCGCCCCCATCAAGGGGGCAAACCCCGCGCGTCGCAGCAGGGAGGTCAAGCGGCTTCAGTAACGAGCAATGGATCGTGCTGTAAGACCACGGCGTTGGCGTTGGGCAATTCATCCATGACTTGGTCCCAATAAATCAGCTCAAGCCTACCGTCCACATGTTCGACCAAGGCAGAACGGCTCTCTACCCAGTCGCCGTCGTTGCAATACAGCACGCCATCGATGGTGCGAATTTCTGCGCGGTGAATATGGCCGCAGACCACGCCTTGGTAGCCACGCTTCTTCGCCTCATGGGCTACCGCATTTTCAAAATCGGTGACGAAATTCAGCGCTTTCTTTACCTTGCTTTTCAGGTAGGCCGACAACGACCAATAGGGCAAGCCCATGTGGCGGCGCAGGCGGTTGAAATGACGGTTCAAGCGCAAGGCCATTTCATACAAAGTGTCACCAAGGTAGGCCAGCCATTTGGCATATTTGACGACCGCGTCAAAATAGTCGCCATGCACCAACCAAAATTTACGCCCATCTAGCATTGTGTGAGAGGCCTCTTCCACCACTTCTATGCCACCAAAGTGGTGATCGACAAAGTCCCGAGCAAACTCGTCGTGGTTGCCAGGCACATAGACCACATGGCAGCCCTTGCGCACACGGCGCAAGATTTTTTGCACCACGTCGTTGTGGGCTTGTGGCCAATACCATTTGCGTCGCAACTGCCATCCGTCAATGATGTCGCCAACCAAGTACAGGTAATCGCTGGAGTGCGATTTGAGAAAGTCTAGGAGGGCGTCGGCTTGGCAGCCTGGGGTACCCAGGTGCAGATCGGAAATAAATACAGCTCTGTAGTGCATCAATTTTGCAGGTTGGTTTTAGAGCCACTCCAAAGAATGGGCCAACTCAAATCAATGCTAAACGCGCTATATGTCGGTTTGATGAATGACGAACACTATTCGCTGGTGACAATGCTTAGCCGATCTCAGCCTACATAATGTCACCGCCATGCTCCACTACGAAACCATCCCCGTCACGCCTTTTCAACAAAACTGCTCTGTGGTCTGGGAGGACGAGGGCATGACCGCGGCCATCATCGACCCAGGCGGCGACCTCGATCTGCTGCAAAGCGCCTGCAAACAACTGGGTGTGACGTTGGTGGCTATTTGGATCACGCATGCCCACATCGACCACGCGGGTGGCACAGCTGAGCTGGCTGACAAGTTGCAACTGCCCATCATTGGGCCGCACCCGGGCGACCAGTTTTGGATTGATGGCTTGCAAGATGCTGCTGCCAGCTATGGCTTTGCGCCGTCCCGTGCGTTCACGCCCACCCGCTGGTTGGCAGACGGCGACACCGTGACCTTGGGTGCGCACACACTTGAAGTTCGTCATTGCCCTGGCCACACCCCTGGCCATGTGGTGTTTTACTCACCCGAGATCAAACGCGCTTTTGTGGGCGATGTGCTGTTTGCAGGCAGCATTGGACGCACCGATTTTCCGCAAGGCAACCACCAAGATTTGCTCGACAGCATCACCCAGCGTTTATGGCCCATGGGTGACGACACGGTGTTCATACCGGGTCATGGCCCAGAGAGCACCTTTGGCCGCGAGCGACGCAGCAACCCTTATGTGGGCGGGACCTGAGACACGCAGCACCTAAGGCTTTGCAGCCTGCTCATACAAATGCTCGACCTTGGGTAAGTTGGCTTCGATGTCTTTGATACGGGTTTTGCCAGAAGGGTGGGTGCTCATCCATTGAGGCGGCGCACCTTTGTTGGCAGCGCTCATTTTTTGCCAAAGCGTGACCCCTGCGCGAGGGTTGTAACCGGCACGCGCAGCCAACTCCATCCCGACCAAATCGGCCTCGGATTCATCCTCGCGACTGAACTTGAGGTTGATCAAGTTCGCACCTTGCATGGCCACCGCGTCGGTCAAGCGTGGGTCCACACCCAAATACACCGAGGCGAGTGCGCCGCCAATCTTGGACAAGGTGTTGGTGGCCATGCTCTTACCCATGCGCTCGCGAGCGTGTTCTCGCAGCGCGTGGGCGATTTCGTGTCCCATCACCATCGCCGCCTCATCGTCGGTGAGGTTCAGTTTGTTCAAAATGCCGTGAAAGAAAGCGATCTTGCCCCCTGGCATACAAAATGCATTGACCTGGTCTGAGCCGATCAGGTTGACCTGCCAGTTCCAGTCTTTGGCTCGCGGGTTCCATTCGTAGCTGAACGGAATCAACTTCAAAGCAATGGCACGCAATCGCACCACCTGTGGGTGGTCGTCAGGTGCCAACGCGTTTTTTTCTGAAGCCTGCTTGAGCATTTGGCTGTACTGTGTGTAAGCACTGCTTTCCACTTCAGCGGCAGGTACCAACTTGGCAAAACTTGACTGCTTGCCCACCTCGACGCCATCGCGGCCGAGCGTGTCCAAGCTGTAAGCGCCTGCCATGCAAAAGGCACAGTGATGGAAAAAAGCACGTTTGGTCAACATAAATAGGGTTGGGATGGAGGCGATGACAATACAAGGGTATGAACGATAACCTATCTACAACTTCTAAGTTGCCGTCTTGGCAAGACACCTTCCTGATTTACCTCAGCCCATCCAGCCTTCGCATGTTGGCTTTGGGTTTTTCGGCAGGTTTGCCCTTGTTATTGGTACTGGGCACGCTGAGTTTTCGCCTTCGCGAAGCCGGCATCGACCGCGCCACCATCGGTTTTCTCAGTTGGGTGGGGCTGGCTTATGGCTTTAAATGGGCTTGGGCGCCGTTGGTTGACCGCTTGCCTTTGCCGTTGTTAACGCGACTCCTTGGGCGGCGGCGCAGCTGGTTGCTGCTGGCGCAAGTTGCTGTGGTGGCGGGTCTTTTGGGTATGGCGTGGAGCAACCCACAAGATTCACTGACGCCCTTAGTGGCTTTTGCGCTGCTAGCCGCGTTTGGCTCGGCCACGCAAGACATTGCGCTGGATGCTTTTCGCATCGAGTCGGCCCAAGCAAGGCTGCAAGCCGTTCTGGCAGCGAGCTACCAAACTGGTTACCGCTTGGCCATGATTTGGGCGGGTGCAGGAGTGTTTTGGATTGCAGCCCGTGCCGAAGTGGCCGGCTTGCCGGCGGGCACCTACCAAGACGCGGCGTGGGGCGTTGCCTACATCGCCATGGCTTTGTCCATGTCGGTTGGCATGGTGACGGTGTTGTTTTCCAAAGAACCGCCACACACCGAATTGCCCCCTGCACACAACTTGCATGAATGGCTGCAAGTGGCGGTGGTGGCACCCTTTAGCGAGTTTGTGCGGCGCTACCGTTGGCATGCGGTATTACTGCTCGCCCTGATTGGCACTTACCGCATCAGCGACATCGTCATGGGCATCATGGCCAATCCGTTTTATGTTGACATGGGTTACAGCAAAGAAGAGGTGGCCACTGTCACCAAACTGTATGGCGTGGTGATGACTTTGGTGGGCGCCTTCATTGGCGGAGGCATGGTGTTGCGCTGGGGTGTGATGCGGGTGTTGATGCTGGGCGCGGTGCTCAGCGCATTGACCAACTTGCTGTTTGCTTGGCTGGCCTTGCATGGACACGATGTCTATGCCTTGATCGGCGTGGTGTCTGCTGACAACTTGGCAAGCGGAATCGCGTCTGCCGCCTTCATCGCGTATTTGTCTTCGCTGACCAATGTGCAGTATTCGGCCACGCAATACGCGCTGTTCAGTTCGCTCATGCTGTTGGCACCGAAGTTTTTGGCAGGCTTTTCCGGCCTTGCAGTAGATGCTGCAGGCTATGCTTGGTTTTTCACCGGCACGGCTGCTTTGGGTGTGCCCGTGCTGTTGCTTGTTTGGCTGGCCAGCCGTTTTCATTCTTCAGGAGACTAGATCTATGTTGCAAACCTTAACCATCCGCCGCCTGACCGTGCTTGCCGCCGCCTTGTTACTGCAAGCAGGCTGGGCTTGGTCGCAAGCTTTGCCTGTTGCAAGCCCCGAATCGGTAGGTGTGTCATCTAAGCGATTAGACAAAATCTCGCAAGCCATGCAAGCTGAGGTGGAACAAAAACGATTGCCAGGCGCAGTGGTGATGGTGGCTCGTAAAGGCAAGCTGGTTTATGCCCAAGCCTTTGGCAAACTGAACAACGGCAGTGATGCGCCCATGCAAATTGATTCTGTATTTCGGATTTACTCGATGACCAAGCCGCTGGTGTCAACCGCTTTGATGATGTTGGTGGAAGACGGCAAAGTGCAGCTCACCGACCCTGTTTCCAAGTACCTGCCCAGCTTCAAAAGCCCCATGGTCAGCGTTGCCACGCATGACCCTCTGTACAACGGCGTGAGCTTCAAACTGGTGCCTGCCAATAAAGAGCCCACCCTCCAAGATTTGCTGCGCCACACATCGGGGCTGGCGTATGGGGAACTGACCAAAAACACCTTGGTGAAAGACGCTTACACGCAATCAGGTATTTACCAACCCAGCATCGACTTTGATGCCCGCACGCCAAGCAGCGCCGAGATGGTGGACCGCTTGGGCAAAGCGCCGCTGGCACAACAGCCTGGCACCGTTTGGGAGTACAGCTTGTCGGTGGATGTCCAAGGGCGGGTGATTGAAGCTGTGTCGGGTCAGCGCTTAGGCGACTTTTTGCAAGCTCGAATATTTCAGCCTTTGAAGATGAAGGACACCGGCTTTGCCGTCAGTGCCGCCAACCTCCCGCGTTTGGCTGAGCCATTCCCCAAAGACCCTGCCACGGGTACGGCGGTGAAGTTGATCGATGTGAGCCAACCCCCCGGCAACGATTCGGGTGGCGCAGGTGGCGTGAGCACCGCAGGAGACTATCTGCGCTTTTGCCAAGCGATGTTGGACGGCGGGCAACTTGATGGCGCTCGCATTGTGTCGCGCACCACCGTGCGCCTCATGACCTCCGACCATTTGGGCAGCGCCATTGCCACACCTGTGTCGCCTGGGCAGCTGCTTTTAGGTACCCCTGGCTACACCTTTGGCTTAGGGTTCTTGGTGCGCCAAGGCGATGGCGTCGCTGCGGTGCATGGCAGCGCGGGTGAGTTCATGTGGGCGGGCTATGCGGGCACCTATTTTTGGGCCGACCCCAAAGAGCAAACCTGCGCGGTGCTGATGACCCAGTCCAGTGGTCCTTCGCGGGTGGTTTACCGCCGCATGATGAAGGCTTTGGTGTCGCAATCCTTAATCGACTGATACTTAATTGGGGTCAGACCCCGATTATTCCGATTATTTACCTAGCAAAAATTGGTTTTGCAGCGCCTCGACCTCGGCAAACCCAATGAATTTTTTGAAGTCATCCATGCCAGTAACAGGCAACGGCAAATGTTGCGTGCTGTGCTGCTGATGCAGAGCAGCAAAGTTTTGTCTTAGGCTGTGTGTCACAGTCATGAGGCCCACCAAGGGGTACACCGCCAAGCCGGCAATGGCTTGAATATCCGCAGGCGTTAGGTCTTTTTCCAACCAGCCCAGCAGCTGCAAAGACAAGGGCACGCCGCAGGCCTCACGCAAACGCTTCAAGTCTGCCAAGTTGGTAAAGCATCGGCTGATAGGTTGAATGATGTCGGCGCCAGCCGCCACATAGGCTTGGGCGCGGGCAATAGCGTCTTGCACATCCTCAGCGTCGGTGCGTGCCACGATCACCAAATTGGGGTCGCGCCGCGCATGAACCGCCGCTTTGATCTTGGCCGCTCCCTCCTCAAGGGGCAAGATGCTCAGAGTGGTCGCCACGCACGGGCAGCGCTTGGGTACCTCTTGGTCTTCAAAAATTACCGCACTGACACCGGCTTGCTCAAACTCTCGCACCGTGCGCATCACATTGATGGCGTTGCCATAGCCCGTATCGGTGTCGGCCACCACCGGCACCGTCACCGCATTGGCCACATTGCGCACCACGCCCAAGTTTTCGGTCATGGTGTAGAGCTCAACATCGGGCAAACCCAAGAGCGAGGCAGACACCGCATACCCTGAAGTCATCACCGCTTTAAATCCCGCCTCTTGCGCAAGTTTGGCCGACAGCGCGTCGTACACGCCAGCGGTCCAGACGGTGTGGCCATTGCGCACCGCATGGGCAAAATCTGCTCGGGAAGAAGTCATGTGCTGTCCTTTTGTCGGGTGTGTTTCAAATAAGCCATGATGCCACCCGCGGCCAACATGTCTCTGTCTGCCTGCGAATACACCTCGAAAGAGCGCTCGGTTTGCTGGCTGTGGTTGATCAGCACATGGCGTGTCCAATTCACCTCCACCACATCCCAGCGGCGCACAAAAGCCAGCACGCCTGGACAGGCAATTTGCACAAAGCCCATGGCCATTTCGCCGCGCCAGTAGCCAGGGGAAAAGCTCTCGGCAATCACCGCTGAAATACCCAAATGCCGCATCCCAATCATGGGCGGGTAGTGAGGATGGCCGTAGCCAAAATTGGCTGCGCCCACCAACACATCGCCAGCGTGCACCACTTGGGCAAACTGCGGGTCATAGCTTTGCATGGCCACCGCGGCCAGCTCAGCAGGGTCGCGCAACTTGATGTTTTTCACACCAATGATTTGGTCCACATCAAAGTCAATTTCTTCAAACACAAAAGCCACACGGCCTTTGAC
>CAMATW010000026.1 GCA_945861305.1 Bordetella parapertussis
GTGGAACTGTTGATGGAGGACTATGCGTTTTTTGCACAAGAACCTGAACAGTTTTGCGACAGACTGACAACACTGATAGAAGCACGTGGCAAAGTGCTTATTGAGCAATGGCAGCTACTTGTTCGCTCTGGCCACATTCGCCAAGTGGTGCAAGAGTTGTTGTCACTGCACTATGACCCTACCTATGCTCGGTCCGTAGAGCGCAATTTTCGCTGCTGGCCTGATGCTCTCAAGGCAGAATTAAAAGACCATCATGAAGCATCGCTGCAAGCATTGGCCAAGCACTTGATCGCGCAAACTACTTAGATACCCGCTTGAGTAAGCGCCTGTGATAAATCGTCAATCAAGTCCTCGACAGCCTCCAAGCCAACTGATAAACGCACAAAGCCGCCTTGTAACAAAGCTTCGTTTGTCATCATGCGCAACTCACGCAAATGGTAAGGAACCACCAAGCTCATGGGGCCACCCCAGCTAAAGCCCAATTTGAAAAGCCTCAGAGCATCACAGAAGGTATCGAGTTGCACTTGACTGATAGCCGGATCAAAACGCAAGCTCAGCAAAGCTGCAGCCAAACCTGCAGAGTGAACTGGCCCTTGCGCGGGCTCATCGCCTGCACACAGTCGCCGCCAGTGCGCGTGGCCAGATGAAGACACCACAGCAGGGTGCAGCACCTGTGCAAACGCAGGCTGCTGCAAGCACCAAGCGGTCAGCGCCCTGGCCGTTGCGTCTTGTTGCCTGTAACGCAACTCCATGCTGGGCAATGAACGCAAAACCAGTTCGGCATCATTTGCCCCAACGCCTAAACCCAGACGCATATGGCTGAGTTTGAGTTGCTTGGCCAAATGGTCGTCACAGGTGGTCACACTGCCCATCAACACATCACCGCCACCACTGGGGAATTTGGTCAATGCGTGAACGCTGATGTCTACGCCTGATGACATGGCGCCTTGTGCTGGCTCAAGATCAAAGGGGGCAAATGCCAATCCTGCGCCCCAAGTGTTGTCAAGCGCGGTCAATACGCTCTTGGATCGCGCCAATCTAACCATCTCGACAACATCGGGAAATTCTAGGGTCACTGACCCTGCAGCTTCAATCCAAATCAAACGGGTTTGTGACGTGATGCGCAAAGACAGATCAGCAAGATCCATCGGGTCATAAAGCTGGTAGCTGATACCCCATTGCCTTAGCTCTCCCTCAGCAAACGCTTTATGAGGGCCATAGACGTTGTCAGGCAATAAAACTTCGTCCCCATGCTTGAGCAAGACCATATTCACCAAGGCGATTGCAGCCAGACCACTGGGTACCAAGACGGCGTGTTGGGCACCTTCTAGGTGGCAAATGCGCTCTTCTAGGGTAAAAGTTGTGGGTGTTCCATGCAGGCCATAGGTGTAGCCTTTTTTATCAAGCCATGTGCGCTCACGCATAGCTTGCACATTGGGAAAAATAACTGTTGAAGCTTTATGAACCGCGATCTGCGGTGAAGCAAAATCTTTCGGCGCTTGGTAGTCGTGGTGGATCAGCGAAGTAACTGGCTTCATGCCTTAAACCCGCCATTTCTCCAGCAATTTTTCTGGCCGCGTGGTGTCATAAGCCTCAAAGGGTTGGTGAATCCAAGGGTTGGTGGACAGGTATTCAACTGAAAAATCAGGGGTAAAACTGGACACGCCCTTGGTCCAAATCACGGCACTGCGCAACTCTGTGATGGGCGAATAATTGTTGCGCAGCATGTCGATGACAGCGTTCAATGTATGGCCTGAATCAGCCAAGTCATCGACCAGCAACACGCGACCGGCTATTTCACCCTTTGGGGTGGTGATGTAGCGCGCAATGTCTAAATGGCCCTGAACAGTGCCACCTTCAGAGCGGTATGAACTGGTGGACATGATCGCCAAAGGCTTATCGAAAATGCGTGAAAGCACGTCACCTGGACGCATACCGCCTCGCGCCAAGCACAAAATGGTGTCGAACTCCCACCCAGATTGGTGAATCTTGATGGCAAGCTTCTCAATGAGATTGTGGTACTCGTCATATGACACATACAAATGCTTGCCGTCTTCAGTCAACATGGTTGTACTTTCTTGGGGCGATCAGTCGTGAAAAGGATGACGAACCATAATGGTGTGGTCACGGTCTGGGCTGGTAGAAATCAAATGGATGGGGACACCAGTGACCAGCGCAATGCGTTCCAAATACGCACGTGCTGGGTGGGGAAGTTTGGCGTAATCGGTGATTCCCACAGTGCTGTCGCTCCAACCTGGCATGGTTTCGTAAATCGGCTTGCATCTGGCGATGTCATCTGCGCCCATAGGCAATATATCTGTGGTGGTGCCGTCTAATTCGTAAGCGGTGCAGAGTTTGAGTTCAGTCAACCCATCCAACACATCCAACTTGGTGATACACAGACCGCTCAATCCATTGACTTGCGCACTGCGCTTGAGCAAGGCGGCATCAAACCAACCACAACGCCTAAAGCGCCCAGTGGTGGTGCCCTTTTCAGCACCCACGGTACTCATGTGCCAGCCTGGTGTCCCTTCTACATCCCAGTCAAGCTCGGTAGGAAAAGGGCCTCCCCCTACGCGGGTGCAATAGGCCTTGGTAATACCCAAGATGTAATGCAAGAAGCCTGGACCAACACCAGAACCAGCGGCAGCATTGCCAGCGACGCAATTGCTGGAAGTCACAAAAGGGTAAGTGCCGTGGTCAACGTCAAGCAAAGTACCTTGTGCGCCTTCAAACAACAAATTAGACCCAGCATGATGCGCATCATTGAGTTCACGCGAGACATCTGCAACCATTGGCCATATTTGCTTGGCGTGTTCCATGGCTTCATCAAAAACGGCTTGGAATTGCACCTTGCCGTTATGGATAAATGGTTTTAGCGCGTCAGGGAAAACAAATTTGTCAGAACCCAAGAACGTGGTCAGCACATGGTTGTGCAGATCAAGGAGTTCACGTAACTTGCTGGCGAAGCGTTCTGGGTGCTTGAGATCTTGAACCCGTAAAGCTCGGCGCGCAATTTTGTCTTCATAAGCCGGGCCAATGCCTCGACCCGTTGTGCCAATTTTCTCAGCGCCTCCTTGTTCACGGGCGGCTTCTCGCGCCACATCTAAAGCAGCATGAAAAGGCAAAATAAGCGGACAGGCTTCGCTGACACGTAAGCGAGAACGCACCTCAACATCCGCTTTTTCCAAGCCTTGGATTTCTTCTAGCAATTTTCCGCAAGACAACACCACGCCATTACCGATGTAGCACTTCACACCTGCTCGCATGATGCCGCTGGGTATGAGATGCAGAGCAGTTTTGACGCCATTGATGACCAGCGTATGGCCGGCATTGTGTCCGCCTTGGAAACGCACCACGCCTTGTGAAAACTCGGTCAACCAATCGACCAATTTACCTTTGCCTTCATCGCCCCACTGGGTGCCTACGACGACGACATGGCGTCCGTGTTGTTTACTCATGGTTTATGGATTCAAGTTGAGGCTAAGGGCTGGAGCATCCATTGACCCTTAAGGAGAACAAGCTCTCGATCACAGTGAAATTCATCCACTTCGCTGTCGTGACCAGGCAACATACATACCACCGTATGCCCTTGTTCGCGTAATTTGGCAATCGCTTCATGCAAGCCTGCATCTTCTCCCCAAGGGGCGCGAATCGCGGCCTGCGGGACGGGGCGCTGAATCAAACTGACCAAAGCTTTGATGTCGAGGCTAAAGCCCGCTGCAGGACGTTTACGTCCAAACAAGGCACCCACTTCATCGTAGCGACCGCCACGCACCAGTGCATCACTGGCTTCAGGTACAAACACAGCAAAACGTGGGCCACTGTAATAGGTGGCCCCGCGCAAATCTGCCAAGTCGATACTGACTTGATGACCATGCACATGTGTGGCCAACCAGCGCATCTGCGACAGGGCTAGCAAGACCTCTGGCCAGTCCTTGAAGATCTCCTCGGCGCGGTCTAGAACATCTAAGCCACCGTAAAGCTGAACCAAAGCCACCAATGCATCGCGCAATGATGTGGGCAATGAAGAACCAATGCGGCGCATGGCGCTGATGTCTTTGCCCGACAAGGCTTGCGCAATCGCTTCTTGCTGAGAAGACGCCAAGCCCTGCCCATGCAACAGCGCGGGAAGAATACGGGCGTCACTTAAATCGACATGAAAAGAAGAAATATCGCTAATTTGCAAACACTGCAAGGCCAGTTGCAAGATTTCCAAATCGGCTTCCAAACCGGCATGGCCGTAAATTTCGGCGCCTAACTGCAAGGGCTCGCGGGTGGCGTAAGGGCCAGGCGCACGGGTGTGCAGCGTGGGACCACAGTAGCAAAGACGGGTGACACCCGCGCGGTTAAGCAAGTGCGCGTCAATGCGAGCAACTTGTGGGGTGGTATCGACCCTCAGCCCCAAAGTGCGCCCAGACAACTGATCGACCATCTTGAAGGTTTGCAGATCGAGCGAGCTGCCAGTGCCAGACAGAAGCGATTCAATGTGCTCCATTAAAGGAGGGATGACAAGCTCGTAGCCAAAGACACGCGCAGTGTCTAAGCACAAACGCCTGAGCTCTTCGATGTGCCTGGCTTCAGAGGGCAAAACATCGGCAATGTGATCTGGCAAGACCCAAGCAGTCATGAGGGGGATAGCTGTTAAAAAAAGGATTCTACTGGGACACTAGAGCAGCCACCAAAGCAGCAGCATGCCAACCACAATGCAACTCAATCCAATGAATCTAACCTGTCCATCGTCCATTTGCATAAGGGCCAAAAATGCACGCTTCCACGCCTGCGGAGAGGCAAAGGGGAACAAGCCTTCGATGATCAGCACCAAAGCCAGAGCAACCCACAAGGTGTGGCTGTCCATCTGAAGCGGACGACTTATTTTTTGGCAGCGCCAGCGTTAGCAGCGCCGCTACCGCGCATGGCTTTGAAGAAATCGGTGCTGGGGTCTAACACCATCACATCCGATTTTTTATTGAAGCTGGCCTTATAGGCTTCTATGCTTTGGTAGAACTGAGCGAACTGAGGATCTTTGCCAAACGCTTCGGCATACAAACGTGCAGCTTCGGCGTCTCCCTCGCCCTTGATTTTTTGTGCGTCTCGGTATGCATTGGCCAAGGTGACTTCACGTTGGCGATCGGCATCGGCACGGATTTTTTCGCCTTCAGCGCCACCGGTTGATCGCAACTCATTGGCTACGCGTTTACGCTCGGCCTCCATTCGGCGATAAACCGACTCGGTGATGGTGTCCACATAATCTGCACGGGTGATGCGAACATCCACCACATCAATGCCCCAAGGCTTTTCACCCTTGACAATTTCTAGCACCTCGCGCTTGACGTCCACCATCAAGGCCTCGCGTCTGAGCGACAAAAGATCTTTCACAGTGCGCTTGTTGATTTCTTCTTGGAAAGCATTGCGCACCACGCGTGTGAGTTGTTGAGCGCCGGCTTTTTCATCCAAACCCACATTACGAATGTATTGCGATGGGTCGGAAATACGCCAACGCACATACCAGTCGATCACCATGCGCTGCTTTTCCGCTGTGAGCATGGGCTCAGAGTCCACGTTATCCAAAGTCAAAAGACGCTTGTCGATGAAGTTGACATTTTGGAAAGGTGGGGGCAATTTAAAGTTCAGACCAGGTTCGGTGATGACTTTTTTGATCTGACCCAATGAATAGACCACACCAAATTGGCGTTGATCAACCACAAAAATCGTTGAGCTCAGAAGCAGCAACGCAAGCATGGCGGAAGAAATGTAAAGACCTAGTTTGTTCATGGCTGGCAATTCATCGCAAATCGCGGTCGCGTTGACGGCTGTCACGACCACGGCTATCGGGGGAGGAAGAAGGCATGGCGGGGCTAGGAACCGACCCATTGCCATCAAGCGTGTTGCCAGCGTTTACCGCGGCGTTGGCAGCAGCATTGGCAGGCGTGCCATTGAGTTGCATGATTTTGTCAAGGGGCAGGTACAACATATTGGAACCCTGCTTGGATTCAACCAGCACTTTGGTCACGCTGCTGTAAATCTCTTGCATGGCATTGATGTACAAACGGTCACGCGTGACTTGGGGGGCTTTTTGGTATTCAGAGTACAAAGACTTAAAGCGCTGCGCGTCACCTTGTGCCTGCGCCACGATTCGGGACTTATAGGCATCGGCCTCTTGCTTTAAGCGCGAAGCAGAACCCACCGCACGAGGAATCACATCGTTGGCATAAGCCTCGGCTTCATTTTTTGCACGTTCGCGCTCTTGACCGGCTTTAAGCACATCGTCAAAAGCGGCCTGCACTTGTTCAGGAGGGCGAACACCGCCTTGTTGCAAATTGATGCCCACCACTTCAATACCCACGTTGTACTGGTCCAAGATGGTTTGCATGATTTTGCGAACACGGGGTGCGATTTGTTCACGGTCTTCAGACAACGCGGCGTCCATGCGCATCTTGCCCACCACTTCACGCACCGCAGTTTCGGCCGCTTGCATGACCGCATCTGTCGGGTTTTTGCTTTCGAACAAATAAGCACGCGCATCGGTGAGTCGGTATTGCACCGCAAACTTGATTTCAACGATGTTTTCATCTTCGGTCAACATCGCCGATTCACGCAAACCAGTGGCCTTGATGACAGTGTCGCGCCCAACGTCGAGCGAGCGAATCTGGGTGACAAACACCACTTCATGGCGTTGAATGGGGTATGGAACGCGCCAATTGAAACCTGCACCTGCGGTGCTGTGGTACCGCCCAAATTGGGTGATAACGGCTTGCTGACCCTCTTGAACAATAAAGAAACCTGTTCCCAACCAAATCAACACCACAACAGCCGCCACCAAGCCCAGCAAACCGCGGGCTTGCTTGAAATCAGGGTTGAAGCCACCACCACCGCCAGGGGGTTGATTGCCACCTCCGCGGTTTTGACCCAAGAATTTATTCAATTTGCGGTTGAGTTCGCGCCAAAGTTCATCCAAATCGGGGGGGCCATTGGACGCAGAGGGACGCGGACGCTTTCCATCGTCAGCGGGGGGCGGTTGAGGGCCCTCTGGAGGCGGCGTCGAACCGTTGTTTTGCGGATTAGCGTCATCGCCTCTGCCCCAACGGCCATCGTTCAAATTGAACATACCCGCTAAACGTCGTCGTATGGGCCAAAGCCAAGTTGAAAAGTTCATTCGCAGTCAATCAAAAAAAGTGGCAAGCCATCATTGTGCCTAAACCTGAAAGCTTACTTTGGCATCAAGCATTTAACGGTGAAATGCTAAGGGATAAGGGTCGCGCCGTGGCCTGCAATGCTTTCTGCAACAAGCGTTGACGCAGAGTGTCAAGATTGTCCCCTGCTTGTGCGCTGACAAAAATACGAGGCACAGCCAGACCGTCAATGATGAAAACGTCTTGCAACATTCTTGGTTGTTGGTCGCTAGGCAAGGCATCGACCTTGTTAAACACCAACAACTGAGCAACATCTGTGGCACCAATGTCCTCTAAAACCGATTGCACCTGAACGATTTGCTCTGGGTAATCAGGGTGCGAACAGTCCACCACATGCAGCAATAAATCGGCACTGATAGCCTCTTGCAAAGTAGCCGCAAAAGCGTCCACCAAGCCGTGCGGTAAATCACGGATAAACCCCACTGTGTCCGATAAGGAGATTTGACAGCCATTTGCCCCGCCATCTGACAAATACAGTTGACGCGTGGTGGTGTCTAAGGTGGCAAACAGCTGATCGGCAGCATAGGCCCTCGCCTTCGCCAAGGCATTAAACAAGGTGGATTTGCCTGCATTGGTGTAGCCCACCAATGAAACATTAAAGACTTGGTTGCGCTCGCGTTGGCGTCGCTGGGTATTGCGCTGTTTTTTCACCTTGTCTAGGCGCTCTTTGGTGCGCTTGATGGACTCGCCGATCATGCGTTTATCCAATTCGATTTGGGTCTCCCCTGGGCCGCCACGGTTGCCAATACCGCCGCGCTGACGCTCCAGATGGGACCAGCGACGCACCAATCTTGTGCTGAGGTACTGTAAACGCGCTAATTCCACTTGCAATTTACCTTCATGGCTGCGGGCACGTTGGGCAAAGATTTGCAAAATCAACATGGTTCGGTCGTTGACGGGCATCTCTAACAAGCGCTCTAAATTGCGTTGCTGAGCAGGGCTTAAAGCCTGATCAAACAGTATCTCAGAGGCACCGTGTAGCACGGCCATTTCTTTGATTTCCTGCGCTTTACCCGAGCCTACAAACAAAGCTGCATCAGGGGCGCGGCGTTTACAAGTCATACGCGCCACGGGGACCAAACCTGCCGTACTGGCCAGCTGTGCCAGTTCATCCAAGTCTTCATCGAAATGTGGAAGACCCAGGTCTACGCCCACCAACAAGGTGTTTGCTTGAATATCAGGCTGAGGGTTAGACAAAGGAAGGAAAATGGCGGCCGTTATTGTTCAGACCCAGAGTCTTCACCTTCGGCTTGCGCAAAATTCACAGGGCGTGCGGGTACGATGGTCGAAATGGCGTGTTTGTAAACCATTTGGGTGACAGTATTTCGAAGAAGGACTACATATTGGTCAAATGACTCAATTTGGCCCTGCAACTTGATGCCATTGACCAAATAGATGGAAACAGGCACATGTTCCTTGCGTAGGATATTAAGAAACGGGTCTTGTAAAAGTTGCCCTTTTTGATTCACGATATTCTCCGTGTTGTTTAGTTATCCAGAACATACCACAGACAAAACTATAAGCCTAAGGCGTGGACACTCGATTCAGGTTTGTAGTCTGTTAATCCTTGTCCACATAGGGGTTGCTAGCTGTTTTCATCTCAATTCGCAAAGGCGTGCCTTCCAGCGCAAAAGCTTTGCGAAAGCGACCCTCTAAAAAGCGCTTGTAAGCATCGGTAACGTGTTCGAGCGAATTGCCGTGGATGACAATCAGAGGGGGGTTCATGCCACCTTGGTGGGCATAACGTAATTTGGGGCGGAACATGCCAGCGCGTTTGGGCGACTGAAATTGAACGGCTTCCAACAGCAAACGCGTCAAGATAGGGGTGCTCATTTTGCACATAGCCGCCGAATGGGCTTGGGCTATCGACTTCCAAACGGGCCCCAAACCTTGGCGCTTTTGCGCTGATATGTGGTGCAACTTGGCGAACTTCAAAAATGCCAAACGGCTCTCAATGGAGCGCTCTAGCAAATCTCGCTGGTAAGCGTCCACCGCATCCCATTTATTGACTGCCAACACCACCGCCCTGCCCGTCTCTAATATGTATCCAGCAATATGCGCATCTTGGTCGGTGACACCTTGGGTGGCGTCAAGCAAGAGCAAAGCCACATTGGCGGATTCAATTGCTTGCAAGGTTTTGACCACAGAGAATTTTTCAATGGCTTCAAAGACCTTGCCCTTTCGACGCAGTCCTGCCGTGTCAATTAACTCAAACTGCTGGCCCTCACGCTCGAAAGGAATATGGATGGCGTCGCGGGTGGTGCCTGGCAAGTCGAAGGCCACCAAGCGCTCTTCACCCAGCCAAGTATTGATCAAGGTAGATTTGCCCACATTGGGACGGCCAACCACTGCAAGTTTCAAGGGCTTGGGAGAACCGTCGTCCTCTTCGTCCTCGTCGGGTAGGTGTAGCGCCCCCAAGGACGAATCTAACATGCTGCGAATGCCCTGCCCATGGGCGGCAGACACGGGCATGACCTCACCCAAGCCAAGCTCGAAAAACTCCACCAAACGGTGTCCTTCTTGCATGCCCTCGGCTTTGTTGGCCACCAGCAAACAAGGCTTGCCTAAGCGGCGCAAGTAATTGGCGATGTCATGGTCTTGGGCGCTGATGCCTTGGCGGGCATCGACCACAAAAATTACGGCATCGGACTCGGCAACGGCTTGGCGGGTTTGCTTGGCCATTTCTTTGAAGATGCCGCTCTCGGCGGTGGGTTCGAAACCACCGGTGTCGATGACAATAAATTCTTGTTTGCCGTGTTTGGCATTGCCGTAGTGGCGGTCTCGCGTAAGGCCAGCGTAATCGGCAACGATAGCGTCACGGGTTTTGGTGATGCGGTTAAAAAGGGTCGATTTGCCCACATTGGGGCGGCCCACCAAAGCAATCACCGGTTTCACAGCGAAGCCCTCTGATCAGGGAAGTTGGTAGGCCTGCAGCAAGCCGTCGCGTGTCAAAACAACAAAGCCCCCGTCGGCCAAAGCAGTGGGCGTAGACGCAAAACCATCCGAAGAGGTTTGCACACGGTTGATCAAACTGCCGTCTGTTGAAGACAGCAGGTACAGCCAACCGCCGCTGTCGCCGATGACGACACCTTTGGGAGTGAACAAAGGACCGGTTAACTCGCGGTATTTCAAACGGTCAGAGTCCCACAGCCTGTCGCCGGTGGTGCGGCTCCAAGCTTGCACCATGCCGTTGGACTCGGTACCAATCAGCGTCTTTGCGTCGCCGTCAACACCATGCGATCCGACGGAAGATCGGGTCCATAAAACACTGCCGCGCAAGGCATCCACACAACCGACTTGCGATTGAAATGCACGCACACAGACAGAGTTGTCCACGCGAGAAGGCTTGGCAACCAAATCTACCAAACGCTCTAAATCATTGATGCCGCGAGGATTGGCAATGGGCACATCCCATTTGAATTGACCGTTGTCAGGGTTGATAGCAGTTAAGCGACCGCCCAAGCCGACCAATAAGGTGTTTTGAAAGGGCATGAGCACGCCGTTTTGCTTGAGCACCAAGGGTTCACCTGGGCGTTGCTGCAACCACAGGCGCACCCCAGTGGCCAAGTCAAAAGCCAGCACCGAGCGGTCGGCCATCATCATGAAAACACGCTCACCCGCCACCAAAGGATGGGTATAAGACTGAGAGGTTAATCGGTTACGCCACAAAACCTTACCGTCTTGCAACATCACCAGTTCGTTGTTCAGGGTGACCACCGCCACATGCTCACCGTCAAAACCTGCCCCCGTGTTAAGGGCTGTTTTAAGTTCATGACGCCATACAACTTGACCATTGCGCACATTGACCACGGCAATCTTGCCATCATCCGAGGTCAGCGCCATGCGTTCTTGCACTGATTGCAAGGTTTGAACGAAGGAGACGTCGCCGCCAAGCTTGAACTGCCACAAAGCTTGTATGGGCTTATCCGCTTTGATGGCGGAGATTTGTACGGGTTTGGGCTTTGAGGTTCCGCAGGCGACGAGAAAAAACCCCAAAAAAACTAACAGAATCCAACGCTGGATGGCAACAGCCTTCATTTTTTGAACTCAGGCGAAGCAACGTCAACACCCAAGGTGCCTAACTTGACCTCGATCAAGCGACGGTACTCGGTAGACTCTTCCATGCTTTTGTATGCGCTGGTGAACCGGGTTTTGGCTTCTTCGTGTTTGCCCTCAATCAGCGCGATATCACCCATTCGGTCATCAAAGAGCGGCTGAAACCCTGCAGGAGCAGTTTTACCTTCCACCCAACTGCGGGCTTTGGCCATGTCTTTTCGTTCAATAGCCAAGGCTGACAAACGCAGACGAGCCAAGGCGATATAAGCTTGGTCGGAAGCATGGTCAACCACCCACTCAAGAGGTTTTTCTGCATCCGCAGCTTTGTCTTTGTCGAAATAGGTTTTCGCGGCTAATAAGGATGCTTGGGCAGTCAATGTGGTGCGGGGGAACTTATCCTGCATGTCGCTGAGCGAGCGAGCTAAAAGCGCTAAATCGCCTTGCTTGCTGGCTTCTTCAAAGGTGTCAAACAACACAGCGGCCTGCGTGGCCTGACGCTGCTGCCAATAGTTCCAACCGTTCCAAGCGGCAAAACACACCAGCACCAAAGTAACAAAACCTGTGATGAGGTTGCCCCATTGGGCCCAAAAAGATTTGATTTGGTCGAGTTGCTCTTGTTCTTCAAGATCGAGATGCGAAGCCATGATTTTCCTGATATTGCAGTAAAACTAAAGTGCGGATTGTAGGCTGAGGCCCCAACCGCGGATATCGGCCAAGGTCTCGGTGCGCTGTGCGCCCTGCCCATCGCGCAAGCTCTTGACCGTTACCTGCCCTTGGGCAAGCTCATCTGGGCCAAAAACCAGTGCAAAACTGGCGCCACTGCTATCAGCCTTTTTGAACTGCGATTTCATGCTGCCCATGCCCTCGTTGCTGTTGGCAGGCGAATGCATTTGCACCGAAACACCCATGCCGCGAAGGCTTTGCAACACAGGCAAGACCGTTGGTAAAGCGGAAGTTTCGGGCACGATGGCATAAACATCAGGCGCCGTTTCCACACTGAATGCGCCCTGTTCTTTCAGCAACTCGAGCACCCGTTCCACACCCAAAGCCCAACCCACAGCGGGGGCCGGTTTGCCGCCAATTTGCTCGATCAGGTAGTCGTAACGACCGCCCCCACACACGGTCCCCTGTGAGCCCAGTTGATCAGTGATGAACTCAAACACGGTGAGGTTGTAATAGTCCATGCCACGCACTAAACGCGGGTTGATGGTGTAGGTCACACCATTGGCATCCAAGATGGCTTTGACCGCATTGAAATGCGCCAAGCTCTCTGGACCTAAAAAGTCCAGCAACTTAGGTGCAGAGTCGTTCAAGGCTTTCATCGCTGGGTTTTTGCTGTCCAAAATCCGCAAAGGGTTGCTGTGCAAACGGCGTTTAGCGTCTTCGTCCAACTGATCGGCGTGTTGCTCAAAATAAGCGATCAACGCAGCACGATGCTGCAAACGCTCTGGTGGTTGGCCCAAACTGTTGAGTTCCAAGCGGACTTTTTTCAGCCCTAAAGCCTGCCAAAGCGCAACGGCCAACAAAATCAATTCGGCGTCCACCTCGGGGCCTCCAAAACCCAGCGCTTCAGCGCCAATTTGGTGGAACTGTCTGTACCTGCCCCGCTGTGGGCGTTCATGGCGAAACATGGGACCCATGTAATACAAGCGTTTGCCGCCTTCATAAAGCAAGTTGTGCTCAACCACAGCGCGAACCACACCCGCGGTGGACTCGGGGCGTAAGGTGAGTTGCTCGCCGTTTAAGCGGTCTTCAAAGGAGTACATCTCCTTTTCAACGATATCGGTCACCTCGCCCAAGCCGCGAACAAACAAGGCGGTGGGCTCGACGATGGGTGTGCGGATGTTGCGGTAGGCGTGTACACGCATGACCTCGCGTACAGCGGCTTCCAGCGCCTCCCAACGCGCCGAATCGGGCGGCAATATGTCGTTCATGCCTTTGACGGCGGTTAATTTGTCAGCCATGGTGTTTGAAGGCGGTACGCCTTAGGCGCTGACCGCAAATTTTTTATGTATGTAGTTCTCGACAATATCGTGGAATTCTTTGGCGATATTGTCGCCTCGCAGAGTGAGTGCTTTTTCGCCATCAATAAAGACGGGTGCCGCAGGCGCTTCTCCGTTGCCAGGCAAGCTGATGCCGACGTCTGCGTGCTTGCTTTCACCTGGGCCATTGACAATACAACCCATGACCGCCACTTTCAGACCCTCTACACCGGGGTACTGTTTGCGCCACACCGGCATTTTGTCGCGCAAAAACACGTCGATTTCTTGAGCGAGTTCTTGGAAGGTAGTGCTGGTGGTACGTCCGCAGCCAGGGCAAGCGGTGACACTGGGCACAAAACTGCGCAGCCCCAAGGCTTGCAAAATTTCGGTAGCAATCAACACCTCTTGGGTGCGAGCTTCCCCCGGCTGGGGGGTGAGCGACACACGGATGGTGTCGCCAATGCCTTCTTGCAGCAACAAACCCAAGGCCACACTGGAGGCGGCGGTTCCTTTGACACCCATGCCCGCCTCGGTCAGTCCCAAATGAAGGGAATGGTTGGTTCTCTTGGCAAGTTCGCGGTAAACCGCCACGAGGTCTTGCACTCCGCTCATCTTGCAACTGAGGATGATTTGCTGACGCGGCAGGCCTAAACGCTCGGCTAACTCAGCCGATTCCAGCGCCGAGGTGACCAAGGCTTGGTACATCACCTGTTTGGCATCCCAAGGGTTGGAGCGCAAGGCGTTGTCGTCCATGAGTTTGGCCAGCAGTTCTTGGTCTAAGCTGCCCCAGTTCACGCCAATGCGCACGGCTTTGTCGTACTTGACGGCGGCCTCGATCATTTGGGCAAACTGCTTGTCGTGTTTGTCACCCTTGCCCACATTGCCAGGGTTGATGCGGTACTTGGACAATGCTTTGGCGCAGTCTGGAAATTCGGTCAACAACCTGTGTCCGTTGTAGTGGAAGTCACCAATCAGGGGCACGTGTATGCCCATTTTGTCGAGCTGTTCTCGTATGTAGGGAACAGCCTTGGCAGATTCGGGTGTGTCCACAGTGATGCGCACCAGCTCTGAGCCAGCCAGCGCCAGTTCTTTCACTTGAATGGCTGTGCCGATGGCGTCACCAGTGTCAGTGTTGGTCATGGATTGCACACGCACTGGCGCGTCTCCGCCCACAGTCACCACATGGTCGCCCCAGCTCACCTTGGCTTGCAGGCTGTGGTGACGCGCGGGAATAGAGAAAGGAATAGCTTGTTCAGTTGATGTCATGGTTGAATTTTGCCGTATCAAGCATGAATGCGAATGAACTTGGCACGTCTACCCGACACATCAGTGCGGTCTTGGACTTCTCCCGCCAATTGGCCGCAGGCCGCCGCAATGTCGTCGCCGCGGGTCTTGCGAATGGTGGTAACGATGCCAGCCTCACTCAGAATAGCTGCGAAGGCTTTGACCCTTTCGGGCGGAGAGCGCGTCAAACCCGAAGCGGGATAGGGGTTGAAGGGAATCAGGTTGAACTTACAAGGCAAGGGCTCTGAGTTAGGGGGACGAACCAGCTCGACCAAGGCCTTGGCATGAGCATCTGTGTCGTTCACGCCGTCGAGCATGCAGTACTCAAAAGTGATGAAGTCACGTGGGGCATGGTCCAAATAGTCGCGGCAGGCTTGCAGCAATTCCGCCAAGGGATATTTTATATTTAAAGGGACCAATTCATCGCGTAAGGCGTCAGAGGGCGCATGCAAAGACACTGCCAAAGCCACAGGGCAGTCAAGGCCGAGACGTTCCATCATAGGCACCACACCCGAGGTGGAGACCGTCACGCGGCGACGCGAAAGCCCATAGCCGTGGTCGTCCAGCATGGTTTTGAGCGCAGGAACCAAGGCGGCGTAATTTTGCAAGGGCTCACCCATGCCCATCATCACCACATTGGAGATAACCCGCTCGTCCACGCCGCGCTCATGGCGCAAAGTGCGTTCGGCAAACCACAGCTGTGCATTGATTTCTGCTGTGCTCAGGTTGCGGCTGAAGCCCTGTGCGCCGGTCGAGCAAAACGTGCAACCCACGGCACAGCCGGCCTGGGAAGAAATGCACAAGGTCCCGCGGTCGGTCTCAGGGATGAACACCGTTTCGATGGCATTGCCCTGCCCCACATCGAACATCCATTTGATGGTGCCGTCCGCTGAGTCGTGGCGACTGACAACTGGGAGGGGGACAATTTCAGCGCTGACTTGCAACTTGGTGCGCAGGCTTTGCGCCAAGTCGCTCATTTGCGCAAAATCAGACACGCCTTTTTGGTGGATCCAGCGGAAAAGCTGAACGGCACGGAATTTTTTTTCCCCTTGCGCCAAGCACCAAGCGACCAAACCGTCTAGATCGAAATCAAGCAGGTTGGTCTTCATGGCTTAGCGGGGGAAAGGCATATTAATGACCAAAGACATTCATGCCAGCGAAAAAGAAGGCAATTTCATGGGCTGCGGTGTCGGGGCCGTCAGAGCCATGAACCGCATTGGCGTCGATACTGTCCGCGAAATCGGCTCGTATGGTGCCTTTGTCGGCCTTCTTGGGGTCGGTAGCGCCCATGAGATCGCGGTTTTTCAAAATCGCGTTCTCACCTTCAAGCACTTGAATCATGACGGGGCCAGAAATCATGAAATCGACCAAATCTTTGAAGAAAGGACGCGCTTTGTGAACACCGTAAAAAGCTTCGGCTTCGCCACGGCTGAGATGCGCCATGCGCGAGGCGATGACTTTGAGGCCAGCGCCTTCAAAACGCGAATAAATTTGGCCAATGACGTTTTTGGCCACTGCGTCAGGTTTGATGATGGAGAGGGTGCGTTCAATTGCCATGGTTAAGTTTCCAAAAGTTATCAAAAAATGGGGGAGCTATGCCCAAAATGTCAGATTTTAGCCTTGCGGGGCTTGGGCTTAGATCGAGCCAGTGCAGTTTTTTGGTCGCGCCGCTGTCGGGCCAAGCTGTCTGCACCAATAAACAACTCGCGAGAAGGGGTTGCTTTACCGGTTTTGGCAGATGTGCGTCTGGGCAGGCTGGGCTTGGCAACCGTGGCTTGGTGCGGTGTTTTAGCCGCACCAAGATGCGATGCGCCTGCACTTCGGGTGAGTTGGTCGATATCGGCAGCGTCTAACTCCATCCAGTCACCGCGCTTTAAGCCACGGGGCAGCACCATCTTGCCGTAGCGAATCCGGATCAGGCGACTGACTGCATGGCCCACCGCCTCGAACATGCGACGCACCTCACGGTTGCGCCCTTCTTGGATGGTGACACGGTACCAACAATTGGCGCCCTCGCCACCGCCATCCTCTAAGCTACCAAACTGGGCCATGCCGTCTTCAAGGTTGACGCCTGACAGCAACTTTTCCTTTTCGATATTGCTCAAAGCCCCCAAGACCCGCACAGCGTACTCACGCTCTAGGCCAAAGCGGGGGTGCATCAGCTTATTCGCAAGCTCACCCGAACTCGTGAACAACAACAAGCCCTCGGTATTGAGGTCTAAGCGACCCACGGCTTGCCATTTACCTTGGTAAAGACGGGGAAGTTTGCGAAACACAGTAGGACGGTTTTGCGGGTCATCACGGCTGACGATTTCGCCCACCGGTTTGTGGTATGCCAAAACGCGTACCGGCATGGCTTGGATACGCACAGGAATCGCCCTGCCATTGACCTTGATGCGATCGCCAAACTGTATGCGCTGGCCCACATGGGCAAGCTCATCATTGACAGTGATGCGGCCTTCTCCGATCAGTCGTTCCATCTCTAAGCGAGAACCCAGCCCAGATTGGGCCAATACTTTGTGTAACTTAGGGGTGTCGTCGCTCACGTGGCGGTCTCGCCAGGCTCTTCCAAGGCCATGGGCATTTGGGTGGGATCGACTTCCTCGGTGGATGAGGTGTTGAAGAACTCACTCACAGCGCCTGGAGACTCCAAAGGCGGCAACTGGTCGAGTGAAGCCACCCCCAAATCGTCTAAAAACTGTTTGGTGGTGGCGTAGAGCATGGGCCTGCCCACCGTCTCGCGATGGCCAATGACCTCAACCCAGCCGCGATCCTCTAGTTGCTTTAAGACCAAGGAGTTGATAGTCACACCACGTATGTCTTCCATGTCGCCGCGCGTTACCGGTTGTCGGTAGGCAATGATGGCCAAGGTTTCCATGGCGGCACGTGAGTATTTGGGTGGTTTTTCAGGGTGCAAACGGTCAAGG
This sequence comes from Bordetella parapertussis, assembly GCA_945861305.1. Lineage (GTDB taxonomy): Bacteria > Pseudomonadota > Gammaproteobacteria > Burkholderiales > Burkholderiaceae_C > Limnohabitans. Next base: position 17,443 of record CAMATW010000026.1, read on the forward strand.
AAGTCGCGCATTTCGGGGCGGCTTTGCATACGCCAGCCGCTGGCAACTTGCACCAATTCAATACCGCGCTGCGTCCAGTCGTCTTGGACGTTTTGCAAAAGTGTTTTCAGCGTGTCGGCGCCAAGCTCATCGTTAAACAGCTGGCGCAGCTCGCGCACCGACAAAGGTTGTGCGGCGCATAGCAGAGCGGTTTCGAGGACACGCTTGGCATCCAAGGTGTTCATAGCAGGTATTCCGAGGGAAATTTAACCTACCATTCTAACTGAGCACCTCGGACAGACCCCAATCTGACAGGGCTTGCTGCATATCGGGTGGTATGGCTCTGTGAAATTGCATGGACTCCCCCGTCATGGGGTGGAGGAAACCTAATTTATACGCATGTAAAGCCTGACGCTGAAGGTTTGCGGTGTGGCTTCCACCATACAAGGTATCGGCCAACAAGGGGTGACCAATGGATGCCATATGCACTCGGATTTGGTGAGTGCGACCGGTGTGTAACGTGCAATGCACTAAACAGCCCAAATCTTGGCTTTCCAAGCAGCGCAAACTGGTGTGTGCGGTTTTGCCGGACTGTTTGGCCAAGTCAACCACCGCCATGCGCAAACGCTGACGTGAGTCACGCCCTATGGGTGCGTCCACATCACGCAACAACGCACCGCGCCAAGGGCGGTGAGCAATAGCGAGGTACTCGCGGTGGACTTGCCGAGCGGCGATCATCTGTACCAAAGCGTCCATGGCATGTCGTGTGCGGGCGGTGACCATCAAACCGCTGGTGTCCTTGTCCAATCGGTGCACGATGCCTGCGCGGGGAATCAATTTAAGGCTGGCATCTAAATACAGCAAACCATTGAGCAAAGTGCCACTCCAATTGCCTGGGGCCGGATGCACCACCATGCCCACGGGCTTATGAATCACGCGCAAGTGCTCGTCCTCAAAGACCACATCCAAGGGTAAGTCTTGTGGCACGAAGGCCTGCGACATATCGGTTGGCTGCAATCGCACCTGACAGGCTTCAAACGCTTTGACCAGATGGGCTACTTTGGTGACCATTTGACCGCCCAAATTGACACAGCCGTCTTCAATCATGTGCTTCAAATGGTTGCGTGAAAACTCGGGCAACAAGCTCACCAAAGCGCGATCTAAGCGCTGTCGATGCAACTCGGTGGAAATAGCAAGTTCGCGGACTTCAACCTCGGTGGCGAGGTCATCGCTTTCGAGTTCAGCCAATGTCGGGGGGGCTGGCGGTGCTTTGTGGTTAGGGCTCATCGTTGATAATGCATGCCATTCAAAGCCTAAAGGTTGACTGTGTTGAGATTTTTTTCATTATCGGTGGTGTTGGCAACGCTTGTGCTCTTCGGTTGCGCGGCCGACGAAAAAGATAAAACTCTAAAGATGAAACCAGAGGAACTTTACGAGGAAGCCCGTGACAACATGAACGGAGCTTTGTACGATAAGGCGATTGCCCTTTACGACAAACTCGAAGGAAGGGCTGCCGGCACCGTGCTTTCTCAGCAAGCTCAGTTGGACAAAGCCTACGCGATGTTCAAAAATGGTGACCGCGCCACGGCCATCGTCACGCTTGACCGTTTTATTAAGCTTAACCCTGCCAGCCCAGCCCTTGACTACGCGCTATACCTCAAAGGCACAGTCAATTTCAATGATGACTTAGGACTGCTTTCCAAATGGTTCAAGCAAGATTTGGCGGAACGCGACCAAATGGCGGCTCGCGAATCTTTCGAAGCCTACAAAGAACTGGTAACCCGCTTTCCCCAATCAAACTACACCCCTGACGCCACCTTGCGTATGCGTCATATTGTTAATTTGCTAGCGAAATCCGAAATCAAAGTTGCTCGTCACTATTTCAAAAAAGGCGCTTATGTGGCAGCCATCAACCGCGCACAAACCACACTTAACGACTACCAAAATATTGCAGCAGTAGAAGACGCTCTGATTATTTTGATCGACTCTTATGAGGCTTTGGGCTTGACCAAACTCAAGGAAGACACCCTTCGGGTGCTTGAAAGCTCTTATCCCAAAAGCCAGTATTTCATCGATAAAGCACCCCCACCGCCAGCACCGCCTACAAAGAGTTGGTATCAATTTTGGTGAGTCCGGCCAATGCTTGTAAAAGTTCTGGCAAAGTCTGAACTCTTTGCATAGGTGGCAAATTGGTCAGTAAACGCCTGCCATAGCCGGTGCTTACCAAGCGGTTGTCGCAAATCACCAATGCACCCCTATCGCTTTCGCGACGAATCAAGCGCCCTGCTCCTTGTTTCAGTGACACAGCGGCTTCTGGCAAAAAATAGTCATTGAACGAACTGCGACCTTGGGCCTCTAATCTTTGGCCGCGTGCCTCCACCACTGGGTCATTGGGTGGTGGGAAAGGCAGTTTGTCAATTACCACAGCTTGTAAAGCGTCCCCAGGCACGTCAAAGCCTTCCCAAAAACTCGCAGTTGCTACCAGGACACAACCTTGTTTTCCAGGCTCAATAGCTTGGCGAAAACGTAGCATCAATTGGCGCTTAGGGCTTTCGCCTTGAACCAAAACTTCCATTTCTGACGTTTCACCCAATGCAGTTTGTAACTGGAGCCCAATTGCTCGCAAAGCGCGTGAAGTGGTGGTCAGCACCAAGGTGCGACCTCCGAGGGAACGTGCTACTTGCAGAGCCACTTCTCCCACGGAAGTGCTGTGCTGCGCGTCTTTGGGTGACACCATGTCACGTGGCACATAAAGCCAAGCCTGGGTCGAATAGTCGAATGGGCTTTCAACACGCAGCACCCTTGCCTGAGATAAACCGCAGGGCTCGGTGAACCACGTCAAACGCTCGTCGTCGCCCAGCGTGGCCGAGGTAAAGATCCAACTGCGTGGCAAATCTACCGCGTTGCCTTGGGTATCGGGCACTGTCACCACGGTTTGCAGCAAACGGCTTTGCATCACATCCGCAATATCCAATGGCGCTTCCATGCAACGCGCTTGCGCACCCACCTCCAACCAACGCACAGAACCTGCTGGACGCTCTTGGGAAAAGTGGGAAATCAAACCGATGACATCGCTCACGCGTTCATGCAAGCGAACAAACTCAGGCGCAGCGTCTGCCACCACTTCCAATGAAGCCAATACCCCTTGCGATCGCTTTGTCAGCAGCAGCATGGCTTCGCCCCAGTCTTTGGGGTTGATGCCCTGCGGGTAGCCTGCCAACCACCGCAAACGGGTATTGGGCGGGTGCTTGCCAATCAGCAGGCGAAGGTCGCGCAAAGACTTCTCAAAATCACCCACCACCCCTTGCCAATCAGCCAAACCCTTGGCCAATTGCAAACCGCAGGCAAGGATGTCTCGGGCCAAATCGAGCATTTGCCCCAAGCCCAGTTGTTGACCCAAAAACTGTATGCCGGTTTCATTGAGTTGATGGGCTTCATCAAAGACCACCACCCTGACACTGGGTAGCAACTCCGCCATGCCGCCCTCACGCATGGCCAAATCCGCAAAAAACAAATGGTGGTTGATCACCACCACATCAGCCGCCATGGCTTCTTTGCGGGCGGCATTCACATGGCACTCTTTCCAAAAACTGCAAGTCGAGCCCAAACAGTTATCGCGGTTGGAGGTGATCAAGGGAATGATGGGCGAGCGCTCATCTAGCGTGGGCATTTCAGCCAAATCGCCTGTACGGGTGGTGTTAGCCCAAGTTTGAACCTGCGCCAAAGTTCTGACGGAAGTTCGGTCGGGCAAAGTAGCGGCTTGTTGCGCCATGGCCAAGCGCTGCTGGCACACATAACTGCCGCGGCCTTTGAGCATGGCCAAACGCAAGGGCAAACCCAAAGCAGCGAGCAAATCGGGAATATCTCTGGCAAAGAGTTGATCTTGCAAGGTCTTGGTGGCAGTCGACAACAACACCCGCTCGCCACTGAGCAAAGCAGGCACAAGGTAGGCAAAGGTCTTGCCAACACCTGTCCCCGCCTCGACCACCAAGGAGCCACCCTCGGCCACGGTATTGGCCACAGCCATGGCCATTTCGGTTTGACCGGCACGGGGTTTGAAATGAGGGCTAGATCTGGCCAGCGGTCCCAAGGAACCAAATACTTCCCTGACCGCATCAGACAAAGGGTTTGTCAAGGCTTGCCCATCATGGCTTGTCAAGTGGTTGAACCGGAAGCGGGGCAGCCCCCGGCGTTCCACGCTGTACGCGGTTACGTTCTACTTGTTCCCGGTGTTCTTTGGCCGATTGCATTTTTTGCAGATGCTTTTCACGCTCGGCTTTGGCTGCCTCCACTTTGTCTTGATGAGCGCGTTGGCGCTCGCTCAATTCTTGCTGGCGCTGGGCATTTTTCTCTAAATTTTCAGCTTCACGCGTTTCTTTTTCCAAGCGGGCTTCGTTTTTTTCAAGATTGCTCTCAATCTTGTCAAGGTGCTGCTGAGCGCTTCGGGCGCGACGCTCGACATCCTCGGTTTGAGCCTCCAAGCTGTTTTTTTCTTCGATACTTTGCAATGCGGCCGCACTGCGCTGCTTACGTTCTTGGTCGTTCAGAACCCGCTCTTGGGAGCGAAGTGCATTGGTTTTTTGCAAACGAAATTTGAATGCATCGTCTTTGCAGTTGTTGACGTTGAGTTTTTGGTAGCAAGCACGTAGGGATTGGCTGTACTCAGCCTCCATTTGACTGCGCTCGGCCTTGATGCGCTCGCGCTCTGCAGAAAGGTCTAAACCCTGCACCAAATTATCTTGCGCAGACGCAACTGACGCAGTGACGAATAGCAAAAAAGCGAAAAAGCTTGTTCGAAAATGTTTCATGTCAGCGAAGTATCCACCATGCGCCGCCCCAGCGACAAAAAAGCGCCCGACTGCATTTCACGCAGCCTAGAAGCGGTACGAGGAAACTCGTGCGACATGGGCCCCTCGGTGTACAAGGCTTCGGGTTCAACTTCGGCCATCACCACCAATTTGACGCGTCGGTCGTAAAGCACATCGATCAACCAGGTAAAGCGTCTGGCTTCTGAGGCCATGCGTACCTCCATGTGTGGCACACCACTCAAAAAAACCGTATGGAACTGACTGGCAATTTCCAAAAAATCGTTTTGTGAGCGCGGTCCACCACACAAGACCTTGAAATCGAACCACACCACACCACCAGCGCGGCGTTTGGCCCAAATTTTGCGAGATTCAATCAGCAACAAACCATCTTGGTCGGGGGCTTCTGCCAAGCGGTCAAAGGTTTGGTGCATCAGCGCTTCGTTGGCATCGTTGCAGGGGTTTAAGTACAGCTGCGCTTGCTCCAACATGCGACCACGGTAGTCGGTGCCATTGTCCACATTGATGACCTGCATACTGGCGTTGAGCAAATCAATAGCCGGCAGCATACGGTCACGGTGCAAACCATCAGGGTAGAGTTCGTCAGGTTTGAAGTTAGAGGTGGTGATAAACCCAATGCCGTTGACCTGCATGGCCACGAGCAAACGGTGCAAGATCATGGCATCGGTGATGTCTGCGATATGTAATTCATCGAAACAAATCAGCTTGAAACGCTTGGCCATGCGTCTGCCCAATTCATCCAAAGGGTTGACCGTGCCTTGCAGTTCATGCAATTCACGGTGCACCTCTCGCATGAACTCATGGAAATGCAAGCGGGTTTTGCGCTCAATGGGAACGGCTTGGTAAAAGCAATCCATCAAAAAACTTTTCCCCCTGCCTACCCCGCCATACAAATAAACGCCTTGCGGAATATCGGGATGGTTGATGAGTTTTTTGATAGCGTTGGCACGTTTGAGCTTGTAGCCAGACCACGCCTTGGCGCAATTGTCCAGCACCTCGACAGCTCTCAGTTGGGCGGGGTCGCTGTGAAAGCCTCGCGCTTTCAGCTCCTGCTGGTAAATCTCTGAAACCGACATGCAGGCAGTGCTTATGTCGCAAACAACCGCGAAGGGTCGGCGAAAGCCTTGAACTCTAGGGCATTGCCACAGGGGTCGTGTAAAAACATGGTGGCTTGCTCACCCACTTCACCCTTGAAGCGGATGTAAGGCTCAATGTCAAACTTGGTACCCGCTTGTTGAAGTCGCTCGGACAAAGCTTGCCACTGCGACATAGTCAGCACCATGCCAAAGTGACGCACAGGTACGTTGTGTCCATCCACCGCGCTGGTGTGGTTGAGTCGCGCTTCTTTGGGGCTTAAGTGCGCAACGATTTGGTGGCCGTAAAAATCGAAATCCACCCAGTCAGGCGATGAACGGCCCTCAGGGCAACCGAGCATCTCGCCATAAAACGAGCGAGCTTTTTCTAGCGAGCTAACGGGAAAGGCCAAGTGAAAGGGTTGCATGGTTTCAGTATACAAAGTCTGCTAAAACCACCCTTCTCAACCAATTACAAGCAAGTTTATGCCCGAAGCCATTCTCAGCGTATCCGAAACGACGCAATTCCAAGCGATGGGGTTTGTGATTCCCCGCTATAGCCTGCCCACAGAGATGGTGCAGGATCTGCAAACCACCTTGAATGAGCTTATTCGCGCCAACCCCGACGTCAGGCCTGAAAAATTGGTCAGTGCCCATATTGAAGGTCAGCGGCAAGGCAAAAATGACGATGGGGTGGCAGGCAGCCGAAAGTTTTTAGAACTGGCCATGTACCCGCCTTTGGTAGAGATGGTGTCGCAGATTATTGGCCCAGATGTGGCGCTTTGGGGTTGCCAAGTGTTTTGCAAACCCGCAGAGCATGGGTTTGAAACCCCTTGGCACCAAGACGGCCAATACTGGCCCATGCGGCCTCTGGCCAATTGCACCGTGTGGGTCGCGATAGAGCCCAGCCTGAAGAGCAATGGTTGTTTGCGCGTCATACCTGGCTCGCACAAGGGCCAGGTACTTCACCCCCATTTGCATGAGGACAGGAGCGATCTGGTTTTGAACCAGCGCTTGGCAGACGATACCTTTAACGAAGATGAGGCGGTAGATATAGAACTGCAACCGGGTCAGATGTCAATGCATGATGTCTATATGATTCACGGTGCCAAAGCCAATGCATCAGGTTTGCGCCGAACAGGCGTGGCAATCCGCTATATGCCCACCACTTCCCACTTTGACCGCAGCTTGCACCCGGCAGCTGGCAAATCCGGATTGGCGCTGAACTTTGCAACACGACCCCTGTGGCTACTAAAAGGCAAAGACGCTTGCGGTTTGAATGATTTCTCCATTGGACATGAATGAACAAAGCATTGCACAAAATTGTGATCGTAGGCGGTGGCGCAGGCGGTTTAGAACTGGCGACCAAATTAGGCAAAACCTTGGGGCGAAAAAACAAAGCGCTGGTCACGCTGGTAGATAAAAACCGCACACATATCTGGAAGCCCAAGCTGCACGAAATTGCGTCAGGCAGCATGGACTTTGGCGACCATGAGGTGGATTACATGGCACACGCCCATTGGAACCATTTCACATTTCGAATTGGCGAACTCAATGGATTGAACCGCGAAAACAAAACCATAGACTTAGCGCCCTATGTGGACAGCGATGGGACGGCCGTCACGCCTGTTCAACAAATTACTTACGACACGCTGGTCATTTGTATTGGCAGTTTAAGCAACGACTTTGGCACCCAAGGCGTGAAGGAATATGCGCTGCGACTCGAGAACCAACACGATGCGAAACAATTTCACTCAAAGATGGTCAATGCCTGTATCCGAGCGCACAACCAGCTAGAGGCCATCAACAAACGGCAGCTGCATGTGGCGATCATTGGTGCGGGGGCCACTGGGGTGGAGCTTGCAGCGGAGCTGCACAGAACCACCCGCGAAGTGGTTGCTTTTGGTCTTGACCGTATTGATGCGGACAAGGACATCAAGGTCAGCTTGATCGAGGCAGCCGACCGCATACTGCCAGCTCTCCCACCGAAGCTCTCAAAAGCCACAGAGCAACTGATTCAATCCTTGGGGGTGCAAGTTATCACCAACGCCAAAGTGACTGAGGTCCTGCCCACAGGACTGCGACTGGCAGATGGACGAATTCTCGAGTCAGAACTGGTGGTTTGGGCTGCTGGGGTGAAGGCCCCCGATTTGTTGAAAGACATTGGCGGTTTAGAGACCAACCGGATCAACCAAATCGTTGTTCACGACACGCTGCAAACCACGCGTGACAAAGATATTTTTGCGCTCGGCGATTGCGCTGCCTGCCCTTACCCTGATGGGCATGGCGGTACATCCGGACTGGTTCCACCACGCGCCCAAGCGGCGCACCAACAAGCTTCCCATGTGTACCAACAAATCAAGCGAAGGTTTGCAGGCAAGCCACTGAAGGCCTACCGCTACAAAGATTTTGGGTCTTTGGTGTCTTTAGGAAAATTCAGCACGGTGGGCAATATGATGGGTGGTCTCATTGGCAAAAATTTGATGATTGAAGGCTATTTTGCAAAAGTCATGTACCTGTCTTTGTACAAATTGCATGAATTGGCCATCCACGGTTTTTTGAAAACCTCGCTCTATACCTTGGCAAGAATGATTACCAAGCAAACCAACCCAACTGTGAAGCTTCATTAGGTCAGCACCAAACATAAGGTCTCCACCGCTGGCAAAGCTCTCAATAACACTGAGAGTTGTTCAGAACCATTAATTCATCAAATTATTTAAAAAACTAAAAGTTTGTAGAATTTGCCAAATACGTAAAGGTATTTGGCATGAAAAAATTTTTATTAATTTTTATATTATTTTTATCAAATATCGCCTGTGCGAAAACCATTGAGGGTTTGGTGGTTGGGGTGGCAGATGGTGACACCATCACCGTTCTAGATCAAGAAAAGATTACCTACAAAATCAGGCTTCAAGGCATTGACGCCCCAGAGAAAAAACAAGCTTTTGGAGAAAAATCAATGCAAAGCCTTCACGACCTTGTGCAAAGCAAGCAGGTACGCATTGAATACGATAAAGAAGACAAGTACGGCCGGCTTGTTGGCAAGGTCACCCTAGGTGATTTAGATATTTGCCTGCATCAGCTGTCGTTGGGCCTGGCTTGGCACTATAAAAAGTACCAAAACGAACAGTCCGCGTCTGATCGCGCGGTCTACAGCGATACAGAGTTGAAATCAAAATCTCTCAAACTTGGGCTTTGGGGAGATGACGCGCCAATACCACCTTGGGAGTTTCGAAAAAAATAAGCGTGATCGGTTAACCTAAACCTTTCAGGAGCTTGTTTTGGATATGCAGACTGGCCGTCCGGCCACCCTAAGCCCTCGCGGCATGGTCACCTCCCCCCACAGCTTGGCGTCGGCGGCTGGTGCCGATGTACTTCGCGCTGGTGGCTCGGCTGTTGATGCGGCCATTGCCACTGCTGCTGTTCTAGCCGTGATCTACCCCCACATGACGGGCATGGGCGGCGACGCTTTTTGGCTTATCCATGATCCCAACACTGGGAAAGTGCGCCACCTTAACGGTGGCGGTCGGGCCGCCGTAAGCGCAGACCCCGCATTTTTCAAAAGCAAAGGCTTGAGCGAGGTGCCGTTTCGCGGCATTTGGCCTGCCACCTTGACCTCACCAGGGGCCGTATCCAGTTGGTGCGAAGCTCATAAGGCCTATGGCAAATTGGGTTTGCCGCGCATCTTGGCCGGCGCCATTGAATATGCCCACAACGGCTACCCCGTCAGCCAGCGCTTGGCGGGTTGGATGCAGCGCTCTCAAGCCGATTGCAGCGCCCAGCCAGGCTGGTCTGCGCTTTTCACGCCCGATGGCCAATTGCCCAGCACAGGCGACACACGCCGAAACCCTGCGTTGGCCAGAACCCTGCAAGCTGTTGCAGAACAAGGCCAAGCCGGTTTTTACCAAGGCGAAACAGGCAAAGCCTTGGCTGCACTGTCCAAGCAACACGGTGGTTTTTTCACTGCGGAGGACTTGATGCGGCAACAAGCCGAATGGGGCGAGCCGCTTGTGGGCAGTTACCGTGACCTGACGCTCTACCAAACCCCCGCACCCACCCAAGGCTTTACCGTCTTGCAAATGCTCAAGTTGGTCGAGCCTTTTGAGTTACACAAAAAAGATTTTTTTGACCCCGAACGCATCCATCTGATGGTTCAAGCCAAGCAAATCAGCTACCACGACCGTGACCGCTGGTTGGGCGACCCCACCTTCACCGATATGCCGATGGCGCAACTGCTAAGCGACGCTTACCTTGACCAGCGGCGCATGTTGATCAACCATGAAAAGGCCTTGGCTTGGGACCAAGTGCCGTCTTACGGCAGTTTGCGCGGCGACACGGTGTACATCGCGGTGGTGGATGAACACGGCCAAGCGGTGTCTCTGATTCACAGCCTGTATGGCGCATTTGGCTCTGGCGTGGTCAGCCTCGACACCGGCGTGCTGCTGCAAAACCGCAGCGCCTATTTTTCTTTGCAAGACGGTCACCCCAATGTGCTGGCGCCAGGCAAGATTCCGATGCACACCTTGATTGCATCCATTGGTTTTCGCCAAAACAAGCTGTGGAGCGTCATGGGTTGTATGGGCGCCGATGGGCAACCGCAAATTCAATTTCAGACCTACAGCGCAATGATGGACCATGGCTTGGACATTCAACAGGCGGTAGAAGCACCGCGCTGGCTCTCGGGGCGCTTTGGTTTGGGCGAAGTACGCGACACCTTGCATGTGGAAAGCCGCTTGGGCAGCGCCAACCTTGACGCTTTGGCCGCCAAGGGCCACGTGCTCAACCGTTGGGGGCCTTGGAACGAGTTGGCCGGCCACGCCCACGGCATCACCTTAGAAGGACCGAAACAAACCCGCTTTGGCGGCAGCGACCCCCGTAGCGACGGCGCGGCGATTGGTTACTGAGGTGGCGGACCTTCGCTCAAAGCCAAGCTGCACACAGCAGCCATCAAGTGCTTGTCAATGGTGTCCGCCTCGGCCTTGAGCCACTGCCCGTTGCCGCTGCGCCTTGCCACCAAGTTGCCTGTGGCCATGGGACCCGACATGGCATGGATTTGCATCACCCGCGCCTGACCTTGCTCACAGTCATATTCTTCAACCGAGCGAAACGACTCGGTGCCTTGGCCATTGGATTTACCAAGATCGTTCAAGATCCAAGCGCGGCGATAGCCATTCATCATGCGCAGATTGTCTTTATCGACAAAAAAACGGGTTTGGGCAGCGTCGGAATGCACCAACTGCCACTCAGCATGGGCGGCAAAACCCAAAAAAATCAACAATATCGGTATTTTTTTCATATTTAGTGCTCTCAGATCTTCATTTTCCAGCGGGCGTGCCGAAACAAAGACTACCTGATTTTCTTTTCAGTGCTGATTCTCCATGCCCGAAAGGTCTTTTTGCTGCGTTTTAACCCGTCCCGTTTGAAGGCCCTGCGCTCACCCCCCTTCAAGTCATGCCTGATTGGCTCACTTGCAGCCGCTGCGTGTCTTGCGCAGGCACAAACCAGCGCAGGTGCAGCAAGCCCTCCCGAGTTTCAGGCAATGGCTACCAGCAACGACGAATGGGTGCAGTTTCCACCGCGCCCAGGTGCGGCCGCCCCCAAGGTCCAAAGCGACAAGCCTAAAGCCGCTCGCAGCACACCCTCAGTCACACCGTCAACCGATGACGGCTGGATCAAGTTCCCGCCATTACCTCCACCTAAGACAGCTAACGAGGCCAAAAACGACGAAGTTGCCCCTGCGCAAGCGACTCCGACACCGACCCAAACCGTGACACCTGTCCCAGCACCTGCGCCTGCGGCAAGTGCCGTGCCAATCACCGAAACACCCAAGGTAGCCACTTCGACGCCGCCTGCGAACACCGAATTTGTCTTCAAAGCCTTCAAATTTGAAGGCAACAAGGTGTATTCCACCAAGCGCTTAGAACAACTGCTGAAAAAAGCTATTCCAAACGTTCAAGACTTGGCCGATTTGCAAAAAGCCGCCGACACGGTGGCGCAGCTTTACCAAAACGAAGGCGTTTTGGCTCGTGTGGATTTGTTGCCCCAAGACCTGACGGAAGGTGAGGTACTCATCACCATCACCGAGGGCCAGTTTGCCAGCGCCAAGCTGGAAACCCCTAACAGCCCCAAACTACCTTATGACTATTTGGTCAAACTGGTGGAGACTGCCCAACCCAAAGGTGAAGCGGTACGCATGGGCCAGCTTGACCGCGCCACCTTGCTGTTGGGTGAGGTGCCTGGCGTTCAAGTCAATATGCGCTTGCGATCGGGGGAGAAAGAAGGCGAAACCGAGGCCTTGTTGCAAGTCGCTGAAGGCAAAGCTTGGGACGGCCAAGTCAGCTGGGATAACGCTGGCCCTGTCTCCACCGGCTTTAACCGTATGAGCACCCAACTCAACCGCTACGGCGCTTTGGGTCGCGCAGACATCAGCAGCTTGCAGTTCATGCACAGCGACGGCACCGACTATTTGCGCTTGGCGTACAGCGAACCATTGGGCTACTGGGGCAGTCGCTGGGGTGCGAATGCTTCAGTCAGCCGCTACAAGGTGGTGACCAATGACTATCTGTCACTTAATCCGCAAGGTCCTGCCAATAGTGTGGGGTTAGACATGACAGTGCCTTTGCTGCGAACCAGAACGACCAGTGCCAGCATGCAAGTCGCCTTGGATCGCAAGTTTTACCGAAACAATACCAATGCAGGCGTGGTTTCAGACTACTTCATGGATACGGTGACCACCAGCTTGCAAGCCAACCGCAGCGACGGATGGATGGGCGGGGGCGAGACCAGCGGGAGTGCGCAAGTCACCCGAGGCTTGGTAGATTTATCTGGCTCACCCAATGAAGCGAGTGACGCCAGTAGCAGCATGACCGCAGGACGCTTTACCAAGCTGCGCTTAAGCCTGAACCGCCAACAAACTTTGAGTCCGACCACCCAGTTAGTGGGTTCTTACCAAATTCAAATGGCCAGCAAAAACTTAGACGGCAGTGAGAAATTTTCCTTAGGGGGTATGCAAGCGATTCGCGCTTACCCCTCTTCCGAAGCAAATGGCAACGCGGCCCAATTCCTGACCGTGGAATACCAAAAGACGCTCCATGTGCAGCAGTACCCGTTTAAACTCAGCGGATTTGTTGATACAGGCCGTGTCAACAAGCTAAAATTCAACACCGGTTCAGGCATCAACACCTACAGTTTGCAAGGCGCAGGCTTGTGGGTGGGTTCATCAATACCCAACCGCTGGGGACAAGCACAATGGCGCATGACTTGGGCTCACCGTATAGGCAACAACCCAGCGGCGCAAGCCAACGGATTGGACCTTGATGGAACATTGCACAATGACCGTTTCTGGTTATCAGTGATACAGCAGTTTTAAACCATGTCCAAACCCTGCCCTTGCAATCTGCACACCTTGGCCTTGGCCACGGCTTTGCTGTGCCAAGGCGTTGTGTTCGCCCAAAGCCCACCTGCGCCCACGCAACTGCCCCAAGGCGGCAAGGTGGTGGGTGGGAGTGCTGCCATCAGCAGTACGGGCAACACCTTGACGGTGCAGCAAAGCAGCCAACGAGCTGCTATCGACTGGAATACCTTCAACGTCGGCTCGGGCGCTCAGGTCAATTTCAACCAACCCAACGCCGCTTCCGTCACCCTCAACCGCGTTCTTGACAACAACCCCAGCCAAATCATGGGGCGCATCAACGCCCCAGGCCAAGTCTTCATCGTCAACCCCAACGGCGTACTCTTCGGTGCCACCTCTCAGGTGGATGTCGGTGGTTTGCTTGTCACCACCCACGGCATCAGCAACGCCGACTTCATGGCCGGCAAAAGCACCTTCGAGGGCAACGGCAAGTCCGCCAGCATCGTGAACCTTGGTTCGCTGCAAGCCTCTCTTGGCGGCTATATCGCCCTGCTCGCCCCTCAGGTACGCAACGAGGGCGTCATCATCGCCCGCGAAGGCACGGTCGCCATGGCCGCCGGCAACAAAACCACCTTGGTCTTCAGCGGGCAAAGCCTGACCGCCTTGCAAATTGATGAAGGCGTGATGGATGCTTTGGTGGACAACAAACATGTGGTGCGAGCCGACGGCGGTTTGGTGGTGATCACCGCGCGCAGCGCCAGTGTCTTGATGGGCAGCGTGGTGAGAAACAGCGGCACGGTGCAAGCGCAAACCATTGCCAACAAGGGCGGTCGCATCATGCTCTTAGGTGACATGACTTCCGGCACCACCGAGGTCAGCGGCACCTTGGACGCCAGTGCGCCCAATGGCGGCGATGGCGGCTTCATCGAAACCTCGGCAGGCAAGGTGAAGATTGCCGATGAGGTGCGCATCACCACCTTGGCAGACCAAGGCAAAACCGGTAACTGGTTGGTGGATCCTGTGGACTTCACCGTCGCCAGCTCGGGCGGCAACATGAGCAATACAGCCCTTCAAAACAGTTTGGCAACTTCAAACGTAGAGCTGCAAAGTGCCGCCGGTGCCACGGAGGGGTCTGGCGACATCAATATCAATGCCGATGTCAGCTGGACTTCCAACCAAACCTTGACATTGACCGCGTCAAATAACGTTAATGTAAATGCCCATCTCAGCGCCACAGGAAATAACGCCGGTTTGATCATCAAGCCCAAAACCACCCATACCGCAAGTAGTGTCACCCAAACAGCAACTGGCACGGGTGCATTTAATTTGCAAATAGGCAAGTCCATTACCCTGTCGGGCAGCAACCCCACGCTGTCCATCGCCGGGCAAAGCTATACCGTCATTAACAGTTTGGGAACCTATGCCAGTACCACTTCAGGTACTTTGCAAGGGATAGAAGGCAATTTGTCGGGCTACTATGCCTTGGGCAGCGACATTAACGCCAGCGAGACTGCAACGTGGAACAGCGGCGCGGGGTTCAGACCCATTGCCTTCGGTGCCACAGGATTCAGCGGTACCTTCCAAGGCTTGGGTCACAACATCACCGGCTTGACGGTCAATCCTTCAGGCCTGACCTCGGTGGGCCTGTTTGGCAAAATCACCACCACCGCCAATGTTTCCAATGTGGGGCTGATAGGCGGCACCACCTCATCTGCCAACGCCACCAATATTGGCGGATTGGTGGGCGTGAATGAAGGCGGCACCATCAACAAAAGTTTTAACACTGGAAGGGTGAATGCCAGTAATGCGGCAGCCGGTGTGGGTGGCTTGGTGGGCGGCAATGCCCCCTCCTTGGACACCACCGTTATCAACATCAGTAATTCCTATGCGACAGGTAATGTCTCCACTGGTGCAAACTCAGGTGCAATTGGGGGCTTGGTAGGGTATTCGAATGGCAAGATTTCCAATTCTTACGCTGAAGGCGGTGTGACTGCCGGCGCGAACACTGGCCAAAATTTGGATACCGACTCCAACGGTGTGGGTGGTTTGGCAGGCTATGCCTCAGGAACGGTTTCCAATTCATATGCCACGGGCGCTGTGCAAGTCACAGGGTCTACCAAACAAGTGGGCGGTTTCATGGGTTTAGGTAAAAACCTTACCCTCACCAACAGCTATGCCACGGGTAGCGTTACGGTGAATGGCACAGGCAGCCATATCGGTGGCTTTGTGGGAAACAACAGCAACTTAACCCTTACCAACGCATTCGCCACAGGCGAAGTCATTACTGGCGCGGGCTCCACCTTAGTAGGGGGCTTTATAGGTATCGCTAATTCATTAACAACCAAAATCAAGAACGCATACGCCACGGGACGCGTGACCATTGGCGCAAGCCTAGGTGGCGGGGGATTTGCTGGAAGCGTTACTGGTGGAGCCACGATCAGCAACAGTTTTTGGAACACCGATACATTGCTGCTCGATAACAGCCCGGGAGTGTTAGGCAAAACCTCGGTACAACTCAGTGCTTCTGACATGCTGACAACCTCAAACTGGCAAAGCGAACGAATAAATCCTTCAGACTCTTCTTCGCCTCTGGTCTGGACCAAGGTCCCTGGCCAAAACAACAATTTCCCTGTCTTGGCCGTGGGTGCAAGCGTGCTGTATGCACGAGCCATCAACGGCAGCAGTACCTATGGCTCTGGCGCAACATTGACCTACAAGGTTTACAACAGCCAAAGCGGTGGCTCTGAAGCCATGGGTTATGTCTTTACCGGAACACCTGTGTGGAATTTTGGGGCTTCACCCAACACATTAACAGGCTCGACCATACCCGCCGCCACGGATGCAGGCACCTACAGCATCAGTTACAAAAGTGGCTTGACTTTCAGCAACAGCACGGCCATTCCCATTGCGGGTGCTGCTTCAAGTTGGATCATCAATCCCAAGCCCTTGGGCGTCACCGTCACCAAGGTCTATGACGGCAACAATAGTTTCACGACTGGCTTTCAACTCTCAGGCATGATGCTGGGTCAATCCGCACCCAGCGTCACCGGCACCACCACCATCGCCAGCAAAAATGTGGGCACTGCCAATGCCTTCTTGAGCAGCAGTTTGGCCCAAGCCAACCCCAACTATGTTTTGACAGGCGCAGTGAGCGCTGAAATCACCCGCAAACAATTGGCGGCTACCGTGTCTGTTAATGACAAGACCTATGACGGCACCACTTCGGCGACCCCTACCCTCAAAATCACCAGCGGCTTGTTAGGCAGCGAAACCATCAATGCCACCAGCACTGCCACCTTTGACAGCAAAAACGCGGGAGGCCGCACCGCCACCTTGAACAATGTGGTGCTGTCAGACGGCACTGGCGGCGGTTTGGCGGGTAATTACGTCTTAAGCATGAATGATGTTATCCCTTCCAATCTGGGAACTACTGCCCAGATTAAGCCCAAAACCATACAGAAGTTAAATGTTTATGTGGCTGACAAAGCTTATGACGGCACCACCACAGCGGCTACACCCAACATTACCTTGGATAAGAATGATTTGGTGGGCAACGAAACCTTGACGGTCTCGGGCGTTGCGGAGTTCGACACCAACACGATTGGCAAAGACCGCCCCGTTAGCCTGACAAATGTGAGTTTGGGCAATGGCAGCAACGGAGGCTTGGCCTCTAACTACAGCTTGCCCACAAAAATCGAAAAAACCAAGGCGGCGATGAACTACCCTGATGTCAGCCGCACACCGCTGAACCTCAACAACGCCCAAATAACGGTATTGACACCCAACATGATCGCGTCGCTCACGCCGGCTCAAATGGCGTCATTGAGTCATGCACAAATCCGCGTTTTAACGCCTTTGCAGTTGGGTGCGTTAAGCAGTCGTCAGTTGGCGATGTTGAGTGTGGACCAGTTTGCGGCGATGACGCCCGAGCAGTTGAACATCTTCACCCCCAGCATGATCGCATCGCTCACGCCAGCCCAAATGGCCTCATTGAGTCATGCACAAATCCGCGCTTTAACGCCTTTGCAGCTGGGTGCTTTAAGCAGTCGTCAGTTGGCGATGTTGAGTGTGGATCAGTTTGCGGCGATGACGCCCGAGCAGTTGAACATACTCACCTCTGATGCTTTGGAGAAGTCCACCAACAACCTACCAACTGCTTCAACCACCACCCGGCCCACTGCGTCCCCAGCGAGTGCTGCCAATGCAGCACGAACCACTGCTTTGAGCAATGCCAATTTGACCGTCATCAGCAGCAAGCAAATGTCGCAACTCACCCCTGCGCAATTGCAAGCCATCTCCACGGCCACCTTCTCTGGTTTGAACCCCACGCAAGTAGCCAGCCTCACGGTAGAGCAGTTCCAGTTACTCAGCCCCAGCCAACTGCGCTCGCTCAGCACCGCCCACATCACCGCCTTAAACCCTGAGCAACTCCAAGCCCTTTCCTCAACCCAGCTTAACTCGCTCACCCCCACCCAAGTGTCTGCTTTAAAGCTCAGCCAAGTCGAGGCTTTAAGCCCCACGCAGCTGACCTCCTTGAACGAGGCGCAAATCGCCTCTCTCACCCCCTCACAACTGAGTGCCCTCACCCCCACCACCCTCAGCAAACTGCGTGAGAGCCAATTGCAGGCCTTGACCGCCAACCAAATGGCCACCCTCACCAACGCTCAGCTGACCTCGTTGAACAAGAGCCAGTTGCAGGGCTTGACTGCCAACCAGTTCAAGGCTTTGACGCCTCAGCAAATCGCCGAACTCCCACCTGCGGTTTTCAAAGACTTGGTCAGCAGCAAGATCGCTTACATCAAGCCCCAGCAGCTCGCCGCTTTGAGCGAGAGCCAGATGAAGATGCTCTCAACCAGCCAGATCACGGAATTGATCGGCGAGCAGTTGCAAGCGCTCAACAACACCCAGCTGAACGTGCTCACCTCGGCGCAGATTCAGCGCTTGAAGTCCGAGCAGGTGCAAACCCTGCTACCCACCCAAGTTGCGGCTCTGAGCAACGACAAACTGCGTGTAGCCTTGAAGTCGCTCACCACCGAACAGGTACAGGCCTTGACCCCCCAGCAAATCGCCAAGCTGGCTGTCACCGATGTCAACTTGCTTAACCCCCTGCAAGTGCAGTCGCTCTCGAGCGTGCAAATCGCCGCCATCGCTCCCGAGCTGGTGGCGCAGCTGAGCCGCTCTCAGCTGCGGGGCTTGCTGCCCAGCCAAGTCTCTGCCTTGCAACGCGAACAGCTGCAGGCATTGACCCCCCCCCAAATCGTCGAGCTGCAGAATCTGCAACTCGCCGCCTTGAGCGACAAACAGCTCGCCTCCTTGCGCACAGACCAAATTGCCTTGCTCAGCCCCAGACAGCAACAAGCCTTGTTGGTCGATCAACTCGCCTTGATCACCCCCGAACAGCGCAAAGCCTTCAACAACCCCTTGTTGGTGCCCCAGCCCATCACCGCGGCTGACCTCTCCATCGCCAAGACCTTGAACGCACTAACCCCCAGCGAAGTCACCCCCGACAAACTCACGGTGCTGACACCTCAGCAACTGCGCTTGGTAAGCGATGCGCAAATCAAGTCTTGGAACAAGGCGCAAATCAGCGGCTTAAGCCCCACCCAGCTACAAAGCTTGACTTCCGAGCAAATCGCCTCTGTCTCGCCCAGCGTCTTGGCAGGCTTGGACGCCAAGTTTGTACAGAACCTGCAGCCCAGCCAAGTCGCGGTGTTCACCCCAGCACAGCTCAAAGCCTTGTTACCCACACAGGTGCAGTTGCTCAGCCCCGCGGTAGTGGCGTCTCTCACCCCAGAAAAAATCAAGGCCTTATCGGTGCAGCAAACCAGTTCGCTGCAGAGCGCCCAAGTGCAAGCCCTATCCAAGGCGCAGCTCCAAGCCATGAGCCAAGAGCAGGTGAGCAACCTCAACCCGCTGCAACTCGCCACCCTCAGCCCAGCCCAGCTCTCGGTGCTCACGCCCGATCAGATCAGCTTGCTCAAAGTGCCACAGTTGCAAGGCCTGAACCAAGCGCAAATCAACGGTTTATCTGTCGCTCAAACAGCGGCCCTGACCAAGGCCCAAATCAGCGCCTTGCGACCCGAGCAAGTCTTGGCGCTGAACCAAGCGCAGGTGGGCTCTTTGAGTCCGGCCCAGGTTGCTGCCATGCAAGTCAAGCAACTCCAAGCCCTGCAAGAAAACCAAGTTGCGGCGCTGAACTTCGCCCAGCTTGACGCCATGTCACCAACTCAGTTGCAAGCCTTGACACCCAACCAGATCACCGCCCTAACACCCAGCTTGTTTGGCCTGCTCACCAAACCCCAGATCGAAGCCCTCACCCGCACCCAGTTTGCTGTCCTACCCCCCCAAGCCATCGCAGCCATGGGTGAAACACAACTCAACGCTTTGAACAACGCGCAGATGTCCGCCATCAACGCCCAACAGCTCGCCGCCCTCTCCACCAGCCAGCTTCAAGCCTTCACCGCCGCTCAGCTTCAAGCCATCAACCCCTCGCAACTCGTCGCTCTTAGCAACACCCAGCTGCAGTCCATCAGCCCACAACAGATAGGTCAACTCAACCCACAACAACTCAACACGGTTGTGCGTATGCTGAACCCCAATCAGCTCACTGGTTTGACGCAGACCCAAGTGTCAGCCATTGACATGAACCAGCTGCGATCTCTTTCACCGGAGCAGCTCCAAACCCTCGCCGATAGGAAAATGATCACGCTGGCGACTGCTCGCTAGGGCTTTTTATAGGTTTGACTTACTTAGGGTCGTCATTCAAGCGATCAACCACGGTTTTCATAAACACCCAGCTTGCGGTGCAGTGGAGACTCATCGGCAATAAACAAAAAACAGGCTTGGTCTTTGTCCAAATTACCAAGGGTCACCGCTTCATAACCAGGCGCACAACAGGTGTCGGCGGCCAGCATGCTGAATTTCTTATCGACCACTTGGATTTGCACAGAACCCTCGATCACATGAAACACCTGCGCTGGTGAGCGAGCGGGCAAGCGAAGTGTTTGGCCGGGTCTAAGCATCAATGCATAAAAGCCCAATATGTTTTGTGCATCTGCGCCGGTTTCAGGGTTGGTGTAGGTCACTTGCACCTGCTCCAAGGCTTGCTCATCCTCAGCCAAGGTTTGCAATGCGGCTTTGGCATCGCTCCACGCATAGCGGAGCATGGGATAGGCCTTTTTGCTGCGCTCAAACACTTTGCTAGGTACTACGCCGCCATGGGCATATTGCTTGTCACCGCGACCTGGCACCACGCTTTGTCTGTCGCCATTCACGTGGTATGACACTTCCATGTAATAGGCCAAAGGCAAATCCAGCACATCCAACCAAATGACGGGCTCGGTGCCATCGTGGCCGTGTTCGTGCCACAAGCCTGAGGGCGTCAAAATCAAATCACCTCGGCTCATAGGGCACTTTTCACCATCGACAGTGGTGTAAGCCCCCTCGCCCTCCACAATCATGCGCACTGCATTGGGTGTGTGTCTGTGACTGGGCGCCCATTCACCGGGCATGAGCAACTGCATACCCAAATACATGGCGGCGCTGGCTTGCATCTTGTCCAACCCGTGTCCTGGGTTGGCCAACACCAGCACACGTCGCTCCGCTTTTTCGATGGGGGTGAGTTCACCGGCCTTCATCAGCAAAGGGCGCAAGGTTTGGTAGGGCCAATGCGTGGCTTGGGTTTGGCGATTGGGAATTTTGGGCGGCAACACCCCGCGCAAACTCGGCCA